>JBEAOO010000084.1:0-10945 GCA_041164825.1 Pseudomonadota bacterium
CGTGCGCGGCCACATCACCGCAGAGCCAGGGAGCCCCGTCATGTCATCCATCCGCACCCACCGCTGGCGCCGCGTCAGCGCGCTGCTGCTGGCCGCAGCCAGCCTCGTCGCTGCCGCCCCCGCGGCCCACGCCTCGCCCACCTGGGCCACTGATGTGGCCGGTGGCCAAGACCACCCGCTGCTGCAGCGCTTCAAAGACTCCTGGCTCACGGCCTACCAACAGCAGGGCTTTGACGCCACCACCTTCCCCGGCAAGCTCGGCCTGGACTCGGGCAACAAGATGCGCGAGCCGGTTGAGGTGGAGGGGCGCATCACGCGCTTGGTTTACTTCGCGCCGCTGGGCAAAACGCCGATCGAGGTGCAGCGCAACTACGAACAAGCGCTGGCCGCCGCAGGCTTCAAAACCGTGGTGAGCTGCACGCCCAAAGTGCAACGTTGCGGTGACATGCGAGCCAGTTTCAGCACCCGCTACGACGCGCTCAAACAGGCCGATTTTTCCGCCAACCGCGCGCGGTTCCCCGAAGGCTCGGCGCTCAACAAGGCCATGTACTACGCCAGCGGTGGCTCCAACACCATGGGCACCGAAGACATCTACTTCACCTACGGCACTTTGGCCAGCAACGGCAGCACCGTGCACGTGATGATCCACACCGGCAAGATCTACAGCAGCGACTTCGTGGGCAGCTACATCGAGATCGCCGAGCCCGAGGCCATGACCACCGGGCAGGTGACGGTGAACGCCGATGCCATCCAGGCCGGCCTGCAGGCCGACGGCAAAATCGCGTTCTACGGCATCTACTTCGACACCGGCAAGGCAGACGTCAAACCCGAGTCCAAAGCGCAGCTCGACGAGATCGCCAAGCTGCTGAAGGCGCAACCGTCGTTGAAACCCATCTTGGTCGGCCACACCGACAACCAAGGCGCGCTCGACGCCAACCTCACGCTCTCGCAACAACGCGCGCAGGCCGTGGCCGAGGCCTTGGCCAAGGGCTATGCCGTTGACGCCAAACGCTTGAGCGCGCGCGGCGTGGCCAGCTTGGCACCGGTGGCGGCCAACACCGCTGAAGCAGGACGCGCCAAGAACCGGCGGGTGGAGTTGGTGCTGCCCTGAAGCGCGCCTGGCTCGCGCCGTTCAGGCCTCGGCTCGGAACTGCTGGGCCGCAAAGGCCCAGGCCATGCGCGAGGCATCGGGCCCTTGGCCGTCGCTGAAGGGCAGGCTGGCCGCGCCGCCGCTCCAGGCATGGGCCAAACGGCTCACGGTCACCAGCGTGGCCACCGCGCTGCGTCCACGTTTGAAATCGGTGACCGTCATCGCATGGCGCTGGCCCCGTTGCACGCGGCGCGATGCGCCTGCCCGCGCACCTGCCGCACCCGCCCAAGCCTGCACGGCGGCCTCGCCGTTGTGAGGCGAGACCACGATGTCGGCGTCGCCATGGATCACCAGCAGTGGCGGCCAGGTGGCCTCCATCGTGCTGGGCGTGGCCGGCAGCGGCAACGTGGCGCGGTGGCCGTGCATGGCGCCCAGTGCCGACAAGGTCGAGTGCGCCGTGCCCGGCGGGATGCCCGAATGCATCACCACCGCCTTGAAGCGGCCCGGGTGACGCGTCACCAGCAGCGCTGCCATGCTGGCACCGGCCGACAGGCCCGTGATCGCCACCCGCGCCTTGTCCACCGGGTGCAGCAGGCAGACCTGATCGATCGCCGCCATGATCAGCGCCGCCTCGCCATCGGCTTGGCCAGTGCGTGTGCTGAACCAGTTCCAGCACCCCTGGGCGTTCGAGAGCCGGTCTTGTTCGGGGTAGAGCACCAGAAAGCGCTCGCGCTGGGCGATGCGGTTCATGCGTGTGCTGGCCGCAAAACTGTTGGCGTCCTGGCCACAGCCATGCAGCATCACCATCACCATCAGCGGCAAGCGCTCGCCGATCTTGACGCCCGGAGGCCGGTAGAGCCGGAAGCGCCGGGCGCCTGCCGCGCCCATCGCGACGCCGGGTATCCACGCCCCCGCCCCCGGTGGCGGTGTGCGCTTGGCCACCATCGGCTTGAGCGCCTTCACGAGCACGCGCTGACCCGAGTCGGTGGCCAGGCGCGTCATGGCCCTGACGCCACGCACCCAGCCCTTGGCCCAGGCGGATGAGGCTGGCTTGCGCGTTCGCTTTGTCATGCGGACCATTCTGGGGCTGCACTGTGAAGTTGCGCGCGCGGCGGGCTTGGGCCCTGCGCGACGAACAGGATCCCCTCCCGAGCCGTGCACCCCGCGGACGGTGCCGCGCTGCACGCGGGCTAAGGCGTCTTGGCCTCAGCGCTCGGGGGCGTCTCGAATGCGGGGTAGCTCACCGTGTTCTCTGCCCCGATCACCGCCACGCCGGCGGCCATCAGGTTCTGGATGGCGACGTCGATCGAGTGGTCCCCCAGTTCTGTGTTCAGGAGGGACTTCAGCAGGCGTCGCAATGAATCCGCTTTCGTGGGGCGCTGGGTGCCCATCTTGCGGAGGCTGTCGGTGATCTTTTTGGTCGGGTTGATGTTGACCGTGATCGACCGTGCAGGGGGTGGCGTTGCGGGCACCCGGGCCGTGTTGCCAGCGGTGCCGGCAGCCGCTTGGCCCGCTGCCTTCGCCACTGCCTGCTTGGCTGGGCTGACCTTCTTGCTCGGCGTCGCTGGGGTCGGCGCTCGCTTCTTCGCTGCCGGTGCGGACACGCCCTTTGGGGGCGGGGATGTCTTCGCAGTGACTTTCTGAGGCTGGGCCTGCTTGGATGGTGGCTTGGCTGTTGGTTTGGCCGCGAGCTTCGCAACTGGCTTGGCTGGGGGCTTGGCTGCGGGCTGGGCCGCGACGGACTTCTTGGCGGGTACCTTGGGCGCCGCCGCCTTCTTCTTCGCTGGCGCCTGCTTGGCGGCGGGTTGAGGCGCACCATGCGCTTGCCGACGCACCTCGAACCCCAAGGCTTTGGCGTGTGCCAGCATGGGCTCATAGCCCTTGTCGTTGGCTACCACCACCATCGGTGATTTGGCGTTGCGGGAGGCGATGTAGCCCATGTAGAAAGACAGGTGGAAGTCCAGCGCGTTTTTTCCGGTCTGACTGATCGGCACCGCCGTGACCTGGGTGCCGAAGGATGCAAAACGTTGCGAGACATCGCGCTGATGTGGGCCGTGGAAGACCCACACCTGGCTCGCCTTCGGGACCAGCGCGCGCAGCTCGATGTCGCTGGGCTGAACGTTCTCATAGTCGAGCAAGACATGGGTGCCGGGCACCGATGCCTGGGCGGGCGAGGCGCGCGTGATCTGCCTCTTGGCGGGGTGTTTCACCGCGTTGCGTGCCATCTTGTCCCGTACCGCGTGTTCGAGATGGATGCCGCTGTGGTCGGCCAGTTGCAGCAGGTAGAGCAACACGTCGGCCACCTCTTCCCCGATGCGTTGTTGGGTGAGCTCACTGTGCATGGCCGGCAAGGACTCTTCCGGCGTCATCCACTGGAACACCTCGGCCAGCTCTGCTGCCTCGACCATCAACGCCGTGCTCAGGTTCTTTGGCGTGTGGAACGGCTGCCAGTCGCGTTCCGCGGCGAAGTGGCGCAGCTCTGCCTGCAATTCGATCAGGTTCATGTTCGCTTCTCCCTCTGTCTTTTGCAGTGATCTTGCCATGGCGGGCTGATCCACCTGGGGCATGCCGCAGTGTGTGCCCATCGCCGTGCTGTGCGGCGAGACAAAGAAAAAGGGCACCTTGCGGTGCCCTTCGGGTGTGGCTGTTGCAGCGAACCTGCAGCGGCTCAGCGCGCTGCCGTCTTGCCGTCGCCTGCCTCAGCCGGCCAGCCGCCCAGCGCCTTGTAGAGCGCCAAGCGGTTTTGCAGTTCGGCCAGGCGGGTCTGGATCACGGCCTGCTCGGTGGCGTAGAGCGAGCGTTGGCTGTCGAGCAGGTCGAGCGCGCTGGCGGCGCCGCTGTCGTAACGCAGGCGGGTCAGGCGGTCGCGGTCGCGCTCGGCGCTGAGTTGGTCGCGCAGCGCGCCGAGTTGCACGGTCCAGGTGTTGAGGCCGGCGATGCCGTCGGCCGCTTCTTTGAAGGCGGTTTGCAGCGCCTTTTCGTAGCTGGCCACGGCGATGTCGCGGCTGACCTTGGCGACCTCGATGTTGGCCTGGTTGCGGCCGCTGTCGAAGATCGCCATCGTCGCCTGCGCGCCCAGCGTCCAGGCCAGGCTGCCGGCGTTGAGCAACGTCGACAAATCGCTGCTGGCCAGGCCGCCGCTGGTGCTCAGCGCAATGCGCGGGAACAGTGCGGCGCGGGCGGCACTCACGCTGGCATCGGCCGCGGCCAGTTGTTGCTCGGCGGCGATCACGTCGGGGCGCTGCAGCAGCACGTCGGACTTCGCGGCCGGTTGCAACTCGCTCAACCACGCTTGGTTGAGCAGGGCCGAGCTCGTGGCCGTGCTGTTGGTGGTGGCCGCTGCGCGCACGGGCAACAAGGCCGCGGGCACTGCTTCGCCAATCAACAGCGCGAGCGCGTTTTCGTCGAGCTGGCGTTGGCGCTCCTGCTGCGCCAGGGCGGCGCGGCTTTGTGCCACCAGGGCCTGCGTGGCACGCAGCTCGGGGTCGGCCACCGCGCCCACCTTGGCGCGCAGCGTGGTGAGCTTGAGCGTGTCGAGGCGGGTGCTGAGTGTGCGTTGCGAGAGCGCGAGCAACTCGTCGTCGGCCACCAAGCTGAGGTGGGCCGCCACCACGGCCGTCACCACCGTCAACTCGGCGGCGCGGCGGTTGGCCAGGGTGGCGCCGAGTTGCGCGGCGGTGGCGGCGTTGGCGCTTTTGACGCGGCCCCACAGGTCGGCTTCATAAGCGGTGATGCTCAGGCCGGCGGTGAAGCTGTTGGACAGCCCGCCGCTGTTGTTGGGCGAGCGCGTGCCGCCCAGCACGGCATTGACCGTGGGCCAGCGGTCGGCTTCGCCAACGCGCAGTTGCGCGCGGGCTTTGTCGACGTTGAGCGCGGCCACCTGCAGGTCGCGGTTGTGGGCCAGCGCCAGGCGCACCAGCTCGCGGGCCTGCGGGCTTTGCACCAGCGTGGGCCAGTCAGAGGCCAAGGCGGCAGACGCCGTGGCGCCGGCAGCGGGCGAGGGCAGGGCGCTCGGGATGACCGAGGGATCGGGCCGGCGGCCGGCGTCTTTGGACGCAGCGCCGCCGAGGCTGGCGCAACCCGCGAGCACCAGGGCGGCGCACAAGGCCGCCAAACGGGCCGCCTGGGGCGGCACCGTGTTTGCAAGAGAAGTCATGGCGTTCATGGTGGACTGATCAACGGTCGTTGAGGTGGGCGTCGGCGGCGACTTGGTCGGTGGCAGCACTCGACAACGGCGTGCCGTGCGGCACCCCATGGCCGCCCTTGAAGATGCGCCGGATCACCACGTAAAACACGGGCACCAGGAACACCGCGAGCACGGTGGCGGTGATCATGCCGCCCATCACGCCGGTACCGATGGCGCGTTGGCTGGCCGAGCCGGCACCGCTGGAAATCGCCAGCGGCAGCACACCCAGGATGAACGCGAACGAGGTCATGATGATCGGGCGGAAGCGCAGGTGGCAGGCCTCCAGCGTGGCCTCCAGCAGGCCCTTGCCTTCGGCTTGCAGGTCCTTCGCAAACTCGATGATCAGGATGGCGTTTTTCGCGGACAGGCCAATGATGGTGATCAGGCCGACCTTGAAGTACACGTCGTTGGGCATGCCGCGCAGCCACACGCCGCTGAGTGCGCCCAAGATGCCCAAGGGCACCACCAGCAGCACGGCGACCGGGATGCTCCAGCTCTCGTACAGCGCCGACAGGCACAAGAACACCGCCAGCATCGAGAACGCCAGCAGGATGGTGGCTTGCGAGCCCGAGAGCTTTTCTTCGCGCGACTGGCCGGTCCACTCGAAGCCGAAGCCCGGGGGCAGTTGGCCGGCGAGTTTTTCCATCTCAAGCATGGCGTCACCGGTGCTGGCGCCGGCGGCGGCGTCACCGCTGATCTTCATCGCGGGGTAGCCGTTGTAGCGCACGGTCTGGATCGGCCCGGTCACCCAGCGCGTGGTGGCAAAGGCCGACAGTGGCACCTGCTGGCCCTTGGCATTGGGAACATAGAGCTTGAGCAGGTCTTCCGGCTGGGCGCGGGCGCCCGCTTCGGCTTGCACCACCACCCGTTGCAGACGGCCCTGGTTGGGGAAGTCGTTCACATAGCTGGAGCCAAAGGCGGTGGACAGCACCGAGCCGATGGTGTCGTACGACACGCCCAGTGCCGCAGCGCGTTCGCGGTCGATGTCGAGCTGCACTTGTGGGGCGTCTTCCAGGCCGTCAGGGCGCACGCCTTGCAGCACCTTGCTTTGCGAGGCCATGCCCAGCAGCTGGTTGCGCGCGGCCAGCAGGGCTTCGTGGCCCTGGCCGGTGCGGTCTTGCAGGCGGAAGGTGAAGCCGGTGGCGTTGCCCAGCTCGGGGATCGGCGGCGGCGAGAGCGGGAAGATGAAGGCATCGCGGATGCCCATCAGCGCCCCAAACGCGCGGCCGGCCAGCGCTTGCGCGCTGTGCTCGGGGCCCTTGCGTTCGTCCCAGTCTTTGAGCGGCACGAAGGCGAGTGCCGCGTTTTGGCCTGAGCCCGAGAAGCTGAAGCCCAGCACGCCGACGACCTTGTCGACCTCTGGTTGCTTCAAGAAGAAGCCTTCGACCTGCTGCATCACCGCTTCGGTGCGGCTGAGCGTGGCGCCCGGCGGCAACTGCACATTGACGACGAGGTAACCCTGGTCTTCGTTGGGCAAGAAGGAGGTGGGCAGCTTGGTGTACATCAGGCCCACGGCGGCCAAGATGGCGGCGTAGATCACCAGGTAGCGGCCAGCCTTGCGGATGATGCGGGCCACCAGGCCTTCATAACCGTGGGTGGTGCGCTTGAAGCCGCGGTTGAAGGCGCCGAAGAAGCCCTTCTTCTCGTGGTGGCCGGGGGCGATGGGCTTGAGCAGCGTGGCGCACAAGGCCGGCGTGAGCGACAGTGCCATGAGTGCTGAGAACAGCATCGAGGCCACCATCGACAGCGAGAACTGGCGGTAGATGTTGCCCACCGAGCCGGCAAAAAACGCCATCGGCACAAACACGCTGACCAGCACCACGGTGATGCCGATGATGGCGCCCGTGATCTGGCCCATGGCCTTGCGTGTGGCTTCGACCGGGCCCAGGCCCTCTTCGGCCATGATGCGCTCGACGTTTTCTACCACCACGATCGCATCGTCCACCAAGATGCCGATGGCCAGCACCATGCCGAACAGCGTCAGCACGTTGATCGAGAAGCCCAGGGCCAGCATCACGGCAAAGGTGCCGGTGAGTGCCACCGGCACGACGATGGTCGGGATCAGCGTGTAGCGGATGTTCTGCAAGAACAGCAGCATCACCACAAACACCAGCGCGATCGCTTCGAACAGGGTCTTGATCACTTCCTCGATCGAGATCTTGACGAAGCGCGAGCTGTCGTAGGGCACGTCGTAGCTCACGCCTTCGGGCATGAAGGCCTTGAGCTGCTCCAGGCGCGCTTTGATGGCGGTGGCCGTGGCCAGCGCGTTGCCGCTGGGGGCCAGCTGCACACCGATGCCGGTGGCGGTGACGCCGTTCAGGCGCGAGGAGCTGGCGTAGGTTTGTGCGCCGAGCTCGATGCGAGCCACGTCCTTGAGGCGCACGCTGGAGCCATCGGTGTTGGCGCGCAGCACGATGTTGCCAAACTGGGCCACGCTCGTGAGCTGGCCGCTGACGGTGACGGTGGCGTACTGGGTTTGCGATGCGGGGTTGGGCAAGCCGCCCACCGAGCCGGCCGAGATCTGCAGGTTTTGCGCACGGATGGCGGCGTTGACGTCGGCCGTGGTGAGGCCCAAGCCCACGAGCTTGGCGGGGTCGATCCACACGCGCATGGCGCGCTCGGTGCCAAACAGCTGGGCTTGGCCGACGCCAGGCACACGCAGCAGCTCGGGCACGACGTTGCGCGCGGCGTAGTCGCCCAAGGCCACCGGGTCGTAGGCCGGGTTCTTGGACGTCATCATCACGAACAGCAAGAAGTTCGCACGCGTCTTGTCCACGCGCACCCCTTGCTGGGTCACGGCCGCAGGCAGGCGCGGGGTGGCGCGGCTGAGGCGGTTTTGCACTTCAATCTGCGCGATCGAGACATCAGTGCCGGGTTCAAAGGTGGCGGTGATCTGGCCCGAGCCGTTGGCGTCGGCGCTCGATTCCATGTAGATCAGGCCTGGCGCGCCATTGAGCTCTTGCTCAATGACGGCCAGCACGCTGTCTTCCAGCACCTGGGCCGAGGCGCCGGGGTAGGCGGTGTTGATGACGATCGATGGTGGCGCCACCGTGGGGTATTGCGCCACCGGCAACTTGGTGATGGCCGCACCCCCGATGACGAGGATGAACAGCGCGATCACCCACGCAAAGATCGGGCGGTCGATGAAAAACTGGGAATTCATGATGGCGGTCGCTCGTTCAGCGGCTGGCGGCCGAAGCAGGGGCTGGGGCAGCGGCTGCCGGGGCGCCTGCAGCCGACCACGGCACCGGCGTCACCGGGGCCTTGGGGCGGATTTTCTGGAAGCCGTCGACGACGACTTGTTCGCCGGCCTTCAGGCCCTCCAGCACCACCCATTGGTTGCCCTGCGCGGCGGCCACCTTCACGTTGCGGCTGGCCGGCACATGGCCTTCGCCAATCACCAGCACGGTGTCGCCGGCCACGCCGCGCGTCACGGCTTGCTGCGGCACCAAGATGGCGTTGTCGCTTTGCGCTTGCGACACCCGCACCTTCACAAACAGGCCGGGCAACAAATCGCCCTTGGGGTTGGGCACTTCGGCGCGCAGGGTGACCTGGCCCGAAGTGGCGTCCACCGTCAAGTCGCTGAACAGCAGCTTGCCGGGCAGCGCGTAGGTGCTGCCGTCTTCCAGCACCACCTGCACTTGCGCACCGGCGCCACCGGCGCGCTTGAGCGTGCCGGCCTCGAAGGCTTTGCGCAGGCGCGCCGCCTCTGACGCCGACTGCGTGAAGTTGATGTACATCGGGTTGGTCTGCTGCACCAGCGCGAGCTGCGTGGCTTCCGCCGCCGACACCAGCGAGCCTTCGCTCACCAGCGCGCGGCCCACACGGCCTGAGATCGGCGACTTCACGCTCGTGTAGTCGAGGTTGATGGCAGCGGTTTTGACCGCGGCCTTGGTGGCGGCCAGGTCGGCCACGGCCGCTTGGTGGGCGGCTTGCGTGGCCACCCAGTCGGACTGGCTGATGGCGCGCGCTTCGGCCAGCGGGCGGTTGCGCTCCAGCGTGGCAGTGGCTTGGGTCAGCGCGGCTTGGGCCTTGGCTTGGGTGGCGCGAGCGGAGTCGAGCGCGGCTTCATAGGGGGCAGCGTCCATCTTGAACAGCGGCTGGCCCGCCTTGACGTCAGCGCCTTCGGTGAACAGCCGCTGCTGCACGATGCCGGTGGCGCGGGCGCGCACTTGCGCGGTGCGCGAGGCCTCCAAGCGGCCCGGCAGTTCGGTGGACAAGGCCACATTGCCCGGCTGCACCGTCACCACGCCCACCGGCGTGGGCGGCGGTGCGCCGCCCGGGCCACCCTGCTGGGCCGTGGACGGGCCACAGGCGGCCAACACAGCGGCGGCCGCAGCCACCAGAGACAGGGCCGCCAGCCGCTGGGGCAGGGGGCGATTCAAAACAGTGCGCTGAACGGGCATGGTGGGGCTCGGGTCGAGGTGAATGGTCAAAAAAAAACGAGACGCACCTTGTGGGTGCTGATACCGGTTGGGTCAATGCGAGCGAGAGCGCTGAGGGCCGTGCCCACCTCCCAAGCAGGGGACGGGCCAGCACAAGATTGTGCTGGGGCAATGACCTTTCGGCCAGTATATACATACAATCGTGAATGTATGTTTGCGGCGGCGCTATCCCTCATTGGGTGTGGGCCTTGCCGCCGTGAGGGGCCAAACTGTGTGCACATTGCGCTTCGGCGGGGGTGCAGGCGGCGGTCCCCGCGCCACCGGGTTGATGTTTCATGGTTCGCAAATCGAAGGAAGATGCCCAGGCCACGCGCGAGTTGATCCTCGATCACGCGGAGCTGTTGTTCGAGACGCATGGCGTCTCGCGCACCTCGCTGCAAGACATTGCGGTGGCGGCGGGCGTGACGCGTGGGGCCATTTACTGGCACTTCACAGACAAGGCCGATGTCTTCCTGGGCATGATGGACCGGGTGACGCTGCCCTGCGAGAGCGCGGCCGCGGCCGTGCTCTCGCGCACCGATGCCGACCTGCGCACCCTGCTGCTCGATCTGTCGCTGATGCCGCTCAAGCAACTGGAAACCGACCCGCACATGCGCCGCGTCTTCACCATTGCCATGCACCGCACCGAGGCCACCGACGAGTTGGCCTCTGCCGGGCTGCGTCACCAAGCGATGGTGGATGGCTTCATTGCCGACATGACGCTGCAATTCAAGCGCGCCGCTGCCGCCGGCCAACTGCGCCCTCGTGCCAAGCCGCACGACGCCGCCATCGGCCTGTTTGCGCTGATCGACGGCCTGATGCACAACTGGACCATGCAGCCCGAACGATTCAAGCTGCAAGCGGTGGGGCGCAGTGCGCTGCAGGCCTATTTGGCGGGGTGGTTTGTGGACCGGGCACCTGACGCTGCGGCCTGAGGCCGAATTCCGTTCGAAGGTTTTCCGTTCGACATTCGGCGCGAGGGCGGCAATGGGCCGGGGCGATGTGCTCCGTGTCCCCCTGGCCCGCCCTTCGGTCGGTCCATTCCCCCTTGACCTCCGCACATCGCCCCGGCCCATCACTGCCCCTCCATCACTGCCCCTCCAACACCGCGGCATGCGTCGACGCGGCATGCCACCACCGATTGGGGAGCGCTGTGCCGCATTCGCTTTGCGCAGGTCAAGGGGGAGCCGGCCGAAGGCCGGCGGAGGACACGGAGCAAAGCGAAAGCGGCGCAGTGCTCCTGGC
>JBEAOO010000085.1:0-12768 GCA_041164825.1 Pseudomonadota bacterium
GAGAACTGCATCGTGGTGATACCGGGCACCAACGCGCATGTCGGCGCGGCCGATGTGGATGCGGTGACCAGCGATTTGCTGCGAACCGCGGCGCTGCTGGTGCTGCAGTTGGAGATTCCGCTGGTCACCGTGCGTCATGCGCTGCGCACCGCGCGCGCGCTCGGCGTGACCACGCTGCTCAACGTGGCGCCGGCCGTGCCGCTGACGAACGACGACCTCGCTTGCGTCGATTGGCTGGTGGTCAACGAGGGCGAAGCGGCTTTGCTGGCCGGCCTGAGCGTGAGTGATGTGAGCAGCGCAGGCGCGGCCGCATTGGCCTTGCAAGCGCGTGGCGCGGCGCAGGTGCTGGTGACGCTGGGCAGCGCAGGCGTGCTGCACGCGGGCCCTGATGGCGCTTTGCAACACTGGCCCGCACCCAAGGTGCAGGCGGTCGACACCACCGGCGCGGGCGACACCTTTGTGGGCGCCTTCGCGGCCGGCCTGGTGGCGGCCGACGCGCAGGCGCTGCCGCGCGCGCTGGGCGCCGCGGCGCTGCAAGTCACCCGCCACGGCACGCAATCGGCCATGCCCACGCAGGCCGAGCTGGATGCATTTTTGGCCGACCGTGCGGCCTGACGCCGTCCCACACCGGCGCCGCCCTGCGACCTCCTCTGCCCCCTGAACCTTCGACGCTGAGAGCCTTCCCCCATGCCCACACCGATCCTGTTTGACACCGACCCCGGCATCGACGATGCGATGGCCTTGCTGATGCTGGCGCGCGATCCGCGCGCGCAGTTGCTCGGCATCACCACCGTGTTTGGCAATGCCCCGATCGACATCACCACCACCAACGCGCTGGCGCTGAGCGAGCGCTTTGGCATCGAGGTGCCGGTGGCGCGTGGCGCCCACAAAGCGCTGGTGCGCCCCGAAGGCGACTTCCCCGAAATCATCCATGGCCGTGATGGCCTGGGCAATGTCGGCCTGGTCACCGCCGGCCAGCGCAAGGAAGAGCGCCTGGCTGCACCGCAGTTCATCAGCCAGCTGGCGCGCCAACACAGCGGCGAGCTGGTGCTGGTGGCTGTGGGCCCGCTCACCAACTTGGCACTGGCGCTGGAACTCGACCCCGAACTGATCCACCACGTGAAGCAGGTGGTGGTGATGGGCGGCGCCTTTGGCACGCTCGGCCATGGCGGCAACATGTCGCCCGTGGCCGAGGCCAACATCTACAACGACCCGCATGCGGCCGATGCCGTGTTCACCGCGACCTGGCCGGTGACGCTGGTGGGCCTGGACGTGACGCACCAGGTGCTGATGGACACGGCCTACCTCGACCGCCTGGGCCAGGAGGGTGGCGAGGAAGGCCAGTTCATCCGCGACATCACGCAGTGCTACGAGGCCTTCTACAACCACCGCACCGGTGGCGGCATCTACTCGCACGACGCGAGTGCGGTGGCCTGCGCACTCGATGCCTCGCCGTTTGAATTGCGCCAGGGCGCGGTGCGCGTGGTGACCGAGGGCTTGGCCTTGGGGCAGACGATTCAGGCGCTGCCGCACCAGCGTTTTCCGGCCACCGATTGGGACGGCCAGCCGCACCAGTCGGTGTGTGTGGGCGTGGACGCCGACCGCTTGCGCCGCGAGTACCACGCGCTGTTTGCCAAGGCCGCCTGAAGACTGCGGCTGGGCCCGAGGCGCTCAGCCTCGCTGCCCAGCGGCGGGAGGGGTCAGGGGTAAAACACCTCGACGGTGTAGCCCGTCACGCGCGGGCCGGTGTGGGCGAACAGCAGTTGCAGCTGCGCTTCGGCGCCGGGGGCGATGGCGGCGGGCGCCTTCTGGCCAAAGTCGGCCGGCGTGAGTGCGCGGCGCAGCACCGGCTGGCCGCTGGCGTCGGTGAGTTGCAGGTCGATGGCGGGCAAGGCCAGCGTGAGCTCGCCGCGGTTGCGCACGCCCACGCTCAGGCGCAAGGCACCGGTGGGCTCGGTGGCTGGGGTCAGCGCGCTGCTCTCCACCACCAGGTCTTCGATGCGGCGCGGCAGTTGGATCGCGCAGCCGAGTTGTTCGCAGCCCGCCTGCAGCAGCGGCCGCAGCGCGGGCACTTGCTGGGCCAGCAGATCGCGCCGCTGCAGGGCCACTTGGCCCACCAGACCGGCGATCAAGCCCAGCGCCAGCAGCGACAGCAGCGCGCGCGGCAGCGGCCGGCGCCAGCGCGCAGCGCGGTTGGCCTGGGTCACAAAACGCGGGGTGTCGCCCGGTGCCGCGTCGTCATCGTCATCGGGTGAGGGCGGGGCCTCGAACACCGTGTTGGCGAGGGCGTCGTCACCCAGGGGGATGTCCACCGTTGCGGCGTTGGCTGACGAGTTCGGGTCGCTCGGCAGGCCAAGCGCCGGTGCCTCGCGGTGCGGCTCAAATTCGGGGCTCTGCCACACCGGGTCGTGGCCCGCGGCGTCGATCGTGAGGGGCGGTGTGGCGGTCGCGCTGTGAAAGGGGTTGCGCGGCAGCGCTTGCAGCTCGGCAGGCAAGGCCATTGGCAGGTCGGCGTCCAGCTCGCTCACATCCGGGCGCGTGAGCAGCGCGGAGATGTCCACGCGCTCCTCGCTGTCGATGCGTCCGGGCGGCGGCTCGATCGTGGCCGGCAGGCCATCGGCCAAGGGCGGTTCGTTGGCGTCGTCGAGCAGCTCGTTGAGCGCGGGCTGGCTGGCCTCGGGCGCGACTCTGGGCGCTGGCGCGGGGCCCGGTGGGGCCACCATGGTGGGCGGCGGCGCCAAGCCATCGCGGCGCGGCGGCGCTTGCCACTCGGGCTCGCGTGCCGGCGCGGCGTCTGTGTGGGCGCCTGCATGGCTGCCGTGGGGCGGTGGGGTGTGCTGCGGCGCGTGCCAAGCCGGTGGCGTTTCGCGCTCCAGGTCAAACAGCGCTTCGACGGCGTTGAACACCGTGTCGCAGCGGCCGCAACGCACCCAGCCTTCAGACACCTTCAGCTGGTCTTGCACCACACGAAAGATGGTGCCGCAGGCGGTGCAACGGGTGGCCAGGCTCATGCTGAAATCATGCCACGGGCGCCGCGGGCTTCAGGCCCACGCGGGGCCCTCAAGCGCGGGGAGCGCGGCGCCGTGGGTCATGCTTTGCGGGCGGTCATCAAGATCCAGCCGTCTTCCTCGTCGGTGACCTCCAGGGCCAGCCACGGGGCATAAGCCGCTTGCAGCTCGGCCGCTTGGCGCGACAAGATGCCGGCCAGCACCAGGTGGCCGCCCGAGGCCACGTGCTCGGTGAGCAGCGGTGCCAGCAGCTTCAGCGGCGTGGCCAGGATGTTGGCCAGCACCAGCGGGTACTCACCTTGCGCGGCATCGGGCAGGGCGGCATTCAGCGTCACGCCATTGGCCGTGGCATTGGCTTGCGTCGACTCCACCGCCGCCAGGTCGATGTCGACCGCGTCGATCACCTTGGCGCCATGCAGCGCCGCGCCGATGGCCAAGATGCCCGAGCCGCAACCGTAATCCAGCACGCGCGACCAGCCCGCGCTCAGCGCCGGGGCGCGCGTGGCGATCCAGCGCAGGCACATGCGGGTGGTGGGGTGCGTGCCGGTGCCAAAGGCCAGGCCCGGGTCGAGCCGGATCACCTTGGTGGCAGCAGCCGGCAGCTCGTGCCAGCTCGGCACGATCCAGAACTCGGGCGTGATGTCGACCGGGTTGAACTGCGACTGCGTCAGCCGCACCCAGTCTTGCTCGACCACGGGGGCGAGTTGCTGCACGGTGACGCCTTCGGTCCAGTCCTGCGCCATCAGCAGCGTCACGGCCTCGGTGGCTTCGGCCTCGGTGGCAAACAGCGCCTTGAGCACCGAGCGCTCCCAGCCGCCGCGCGGCGCGGGCATGCCCGGCTCGCCAAACAGCGCCTGCTCGGCATCGGTGTTGGCATCGGCGTCTTCCACCGACACCGACACCGCGCCCAGCTCGTCAATGAGCGCGTCGGAGAGGTTTTCCACCAGGGGCTCAGGGGCACCCAGGACCAGTTCGTAGAGGCTCATCGCTTGTGCTGGGCCATCCAGCCTTCGAGGTAATGGATGGGCGTGCCGCCTTCGACAAACTTCGCGTCCACCATCAGCTCGCGGTGCAGCGGGATGTTGGTGTTGATGCCCTCGATCACGGTCTCCGACAGCGCAATGCGCATGCGCGCCAGCGCCTGCTCGCGGGTGTCACCGTGGGTGATGATCTTGCCGATCATCGAGTCGTAGTTGGGCGGCACAAAGTAGTTGGTGTAGGCGTGCGAATCGACGCGCACCCCCGGGCCACCCGGCGGGTGCCACATGGTGATGCGGCCGGGCGAGGGCACGAACTTCCACGGGTCTTCGGCGTTGATGCGGCACTCGATGGCGTGGCCACGTTGCACGATCTGGCGCTGCGTGAACGGCAGCTTTTCCATCGCCGCCACGCGGATCTGCATCTGCACGATGTCGATGCCCGTCACCAGCTCCGTCACCGGGTGTTCCACCTGCACGCGGGTGTTCATCTCGATGAAGTAGAACTCGCCGTTCTCAAACAAGAACTCGAATGTGCCCGCACCGCGGTAGCCGATCTTCTTGCAGGCCGCGGCGCAGCGGTCGCCAATCTTCTCGATCACGCGGCGCGGGATGCCCGGTGCCGGCGCTTCTTCGATGATCTTCTGGTGGCGGCGCTGCATCGAACAGTCGCGCTCGCCCAGCCAGACCGCATTGCGGTGCTGGTCGGCCATGATCTGGATCTCGATGTGGCGTGGGTTCTCCAGGAACTTCTCCATGTACACCGCCGGGTTGCCAAAGGCCGCCCCCGCTTCGGCGCGGGTGGTTTGCACCGCATGGATGAGTGCAGCTTCGGTGTGCACCACGCGCATGCCGCGGCCACCGCCGCCACCTGCGGCCTTGATGATCACCGGGTAGCCGATGGCGCGCGCGGTGCGGATGATTTCTTTGGGGTCGTCGTTCAACGCGCCTTCAGAACCCGGCACGCAAGGCACGCCCGACTTGATCATGGCCTGCTTGGCCGCGACCTTGTCGCCCATGATGCGGATCGACTCGGGCGTCGGGCCGATGAAGGTGAAACCGCTGCGCTCCACGCGCTCGGCGAAGTCGGCGTTTTCGCTCAGGAAGCCGTAGCCGGGGTGGATGGCTTCGGCGTCGGTCACCTCGGCCGTCGCAATGATCGCCGGCATGTTGAGGTAGCTCTGGGCCGATGAAGCCGGGCCAATGCACACCGCTTCGTCGGCCAGCTTCACGTACTTGGCGTCGCGGTCGGCTTCGGAATACACCACCACCGACTGGATGCCCATCTCACGGCAGGCGCGTTGGATCCGAAGGGCAATTTCCCCCCGGTTCGCAATCAGGATTTTTTTGAACATAGTGCCTCGGCTCAGTCGCCCGGATGGGCGGCATCACCACGCTGAACAGCGCGGTGATTACTCAATGATGAACAGCGGTTGGCCGAATTCGACCGCTTCGCCGTTCTTGCCCAGCACCTTGGTGACCGTGCCCGACTTGTCGGCTTCGATCTCGTTCATGATCTTCATGGCTTCAATGATGCAGATGGCTTCGCCTTCTTTCACCGTGCTGCCCACGTCCACCAGCGGCTTGCCGCCCGGGGTCGACGAGGCGTAGAAGGTGCCGACCATCGGCGACTTCACGGCGTGGCCGGCGGGGGCGGCTTCCACCACCGGCTCGGCTGCCACCGCAGCGGCGACGGGCGCGGGTGCGGCTTGTTGATGTTGCGCGGGGGCGGCGTACATCATGGTCGGTGCGGCCATGGCGTTCGGGTCGGCCTTGACGATGCGCACCTTGCCATCGGCCTCGGTGATTTCCAGCTCAGAGATGTTCGATTCCGACACGAGGTCGATCAGCGTCTTGAGTTTGCGTAGATCCATGGGGTGAGGCTCCTGGTGACTGTGCAGCGCCAGCGGGCTGGCGGCGTGGCCCACCCAAGGGTGGGCCGGTGCGAGTGGCGCAAAGGCCGCTCAGCAGGTGGGGGGTGGAATCCGCGGCGGGGGCGTCTGGGTCCGGTCCGGTGGGGCCCACCGCCCGGGTGGGGCCGTGGATCGTCAGGGATCAGAGTCAATCCAGCACGCTCAGCGCAGGCCGCGGCAGACAAACAATGTCGGTGGCGGGGGAGCGCGCGAGGCGCTCAACGCGTCAAGGGCATTTGGCACAGTTTGTTGTTGGTGAGGGGGCGGATTCTAAGCTGCTGTGGGCAACTTGCGTCAACTCGCGAAATCCCGCGGCCAATTGCTGGTCAACAGCGCGATCTGCGGCGGTGTCAAGTGCCGCCGTCTGCCCGCAACGTGGGGGTTGGCGGCCGGCCGGGTGGCGCCTGTCTCGGGCGGGGCATGGGCATGTCTACGCACATTGCCCGCCCGGTGCCGGCGGTTTGGCGGCTGTTTGCGCGGCAGTTGCCAGCCGTTTGCGCGCCGTTGTGGCACAGACGCGGCAGGCCGTCGCTCGCGGCACGGTGGTCGCAGGTGGTGCGGCGCGCCGTGGCGCTCAGCGTTCGGTTTGGGCCCAACCGTCCAGCTCGGCCTGCGTCAGCGCGCCCAGCTTGGTGTGCCGCACTTGGCCGTCGCGGCCCAGCACCAGCGTGAAGGGCAGGGCGCCGCTGCTGTTGCCCAGGCTGCGCGCCAGGCTCACGCCGTCCAGGCCGGCCAGGCCGATGGGAAAGCTCACCGGCACGTTGCCGAGGAACTCGCGCACCGGTGTCGGACCGTCCACCGCCAAGCCAATCACCTGCCAGCCGGCGGCGGCGTGTTGGCGCTGGAAGGCGTCGAGCATCGGCATTTCCTTCACGCACGGCGGGCACCAGGTGGCCCAGAAGTTCAGCAGCACCGGCTTGCCGCGCCACTCGGCCAGTGCCAGCTCGCCGCCCTCGGGCCGCTCGAAGCGCAGTGGCCACAGGGCTTGCAACGGGTCCACTGCGGCGGCCGGGGTGGCGCCATCGGGCCCCGCGGGCGGGGGCGGTGTGACGTCCGCGGGAGGCGCCGCAGGGCGCAAGCGCCACGACACGCCAGCTGCCAGGGCCAAGGCCGCCACGGCGGCGGTGCTGAGTTGTCGTCGGTTCATGCGGGGTCGTTGTCCAAAATGGCGGCGGCCATGCGGGCGCGCAGCGCGTTCAAATCACCCCGCTCAGTCTGCCCGCGGGCGTCGGGCTTCAAGCCGCCGCGCAGGTCGTCGTGGTCGAGGATGCTCAGGTGAACCGTCACCGGCTCACCCAATGCGGCGCAGGGCATCGACACCGACAGCACGTCGATGGTGTCGCCGCGCGGCCCGGTGCTGCTGCCCACGTCAAAGTCCACGCGCTGGTCGAGCAGGCGGATCTCGGCCGATTTGGGGTCGTCGCAATAGAGCTGCAGGTGCACGGCATTGAGCCGGGTGGCCGTGCCACGCCAAACGGCGCCGGTCAGGTGCGGGCGGAATTCCGCCAGCCGTGCCATCCACAGCGCCGCCACCTCGCGCAGGGCGTGCAACTCAGCGGGCTGGGTGTCAGCGCAAAACAGCTCGATGTACTCGCGCACCTGGTCTTCGAGCAGGTCGTTGCCGGGCAGCGCCGCGCGTTTGAGCCCCAGGTCGCGCAGCGCACGCTGCTTGGCCGGGCCGTACTCCATGCCTTCTTCCACCACCAGCCGGGCGGCGTGGGCGGCGATTTCGAGGGTGGCGTCGCTGGACATGCGCAGATTCTAGGAGCCCCCTGCGCTGGCGCCCCGCCGAAAGCCGCCAAGGCCTTGTTATGCGAATGCCATCTATGTTTATAGAAATTGGATGGTTTGCGGAATATGGCGGCCTGCCCAGAATCGGGGCACGCCGTCCTTTTGCCGTCTCCCCGCACCCATGAACTTTCAGCAACTCCGCGCCGTGCGCGAAACCACCCGCTCCGGCTTCAACCTCACCGATGTGGCGGGCGTGCTGCACACGTCTCAGCCCGGCATCAGCCGACAGATTCGCGAGCTGGAGGATGAGCTCGGCATTGAAATTTTCGTGCGCGCCGGCAAGCGCCTGACCGGCCTGACCCCGCCCGGCGAGGTGCTGCTGCCCATCGTTGAGCGCCTGCTGCACGACGCCGAGAACCTCAAGCGCGTGGGCGAAGACTTCACCGCCCAGGGCTCGGGCCGCTTGTCGATCGCCGCCACCCACTCGCAAGCGCGCTATGCGCTGCCGATGGTGGTGCGCGATTTTCGCCAGCTGTTTCCACAGGTCAGCCTGCACCTGCACCAGGGCTCGCCCAAGCAGGTGGCGGAGATGCTGCTGTCTGGCGAGGCCGACATCGGTGTGGCCACCGAAGCCCTGGCCGGCTACCCGCAATTTGCCGCCTTGCCCTGCTACCGCTGGACGCACAGCATCGTCGTGCAACCCGACCACCCGCTGCTGGCGCAAGACGGCCCGGTCACGCTGGCGCAACTGGCCGCCTTCCCCATCATCACCTACGAGACCGGCTACACCGGCCGCGCCCACATTGATGAGGCCTTTGCCTCGGTGGGCCTGGCGCCCGACATCGTGCTCAGCGCCATGGACGCGGACGTGATCAAGACCTACGTGGAGCTGGGCCTGGGCGTGGGCATCGTCGCCTCGATGGCGTTTGACCCCGAGCGCGACCGCACGCTGCGCGCGCTCGATGCACGCCACCTGTTCGAGGTCAACCTGACCCGCCTGGCCATCCGCCGCGGCACCTGGCTGCGCGGCTATGTCTACGCTTTCATCGAGTCGTTTGCGCCCACGCTGACGCGCGAGGTGGTGGAGCGGGCGCTGGCGGGGGAGCCGGTGGACGCCTGAGCGGCTGCCCGCCAGACGCAAAAAGGCCCGGTCATGCCGGGCCTTTTTTGCGTCCGCAGCGGAGCGCCTGGTGGCGCTCCTGAGCCGAAGCTCAGATCGCCGCCGCCGGATCGAGTTGCACGTCGTTGGCCGCAAAGCGCGTGATGCGGCGCGGCAGCAGGTGCACTTCGGAGCCGGCCTTGAGGCCCAGGCGGTCGCGCAGGGCCACGTAGTCGGCGCGCGGCAGCTCCACGTCCACATAGCTGCCATCGCTGGCGCGCTTGAACTCCAGGCGCGTGTTGGGGCCCACGGTGAGCGCTTGGGCCAAGGTCACCGGCAGCGAGCCTTCTTGCGGCTGCGTGACGATCTGCAGCTCGTGCGGGCGCACGTAGCTGACCTCGTTGTCGGTGGCGCCGTTGCCGCCCGGCGCGTGGTCCAGGCGGCCGTGGAACAGGTTCACATCGCCCAGGAACTGCAGCACAAACGGTGTGGCCGGGTGGTCGTACACCTCGTCCGGCGCGCCCACCTGTTCGATGCGGCCTTGGTTCATCACGACGATGCGGTCGGCCACTTCCATGGCCTCTTCCTGGTCGTGGGTGACGAACACGCTGGTGACGTGCATCTCGTCGTGCAGGCGGCGCAGCCAGCGGCGCAGCTCTTTGCGCACCTTGGCGTCCAGCGCGCCAAAGGGTTCGTCCAGCAGCAGCACCTTGGGCTCCACCGCCAAGGCGCGGGCGAGTGCAATGCGCTGGCGCTGGCCGCCCGACAGCTGGTGCGGGTAGCGGTCGGCGATCCAGTCGAGCTGCACCAGCTTGAGCAGCGCGGTGACCTTGGACTTGATCTCGCTCTCGCTCGGGCGCGTCTCCTTGGGGCGCACACGCAGGCCGAATGCCACGTTCTCAAAAATCGTCATGTGGCCAAACAGCGCGTAGTGCTGGAACACGAAGCCCACCTGGCGCTCGCGCACATCGGTGTGCGTGGCGTCCTCGCCGTGGAACAGCACGGTGCCGCTGTCCGGCACTTCCAGGCCGGCAATGATGCGCAGCAGGCTGGTCTTGCCCGAGCCCGAGGGGCCCAGCAAGGCCACCAACTCACCACCGGGGATGTCCAGGTTCAGGTTGTCGCAGACGACGGTTTTGCCGAAACGCTTGTTGAGATTTTTGACTTCGATGCTCATGATGAGGAGTTCCTGAACTTATTCTGCGCGGTCGCCCGCCACACGCTTTTGCGCCTTGACCCGTTGCTCGACGATGTACTTCAGCGTCAGCGTCACCAGGGCCAGCAAGGCCAGCAGCGAGGCCACCGCAAAGGCGGCCGCGAACTGGTACTCGTTGTAGAGAATTTCGATGTGCAGCGGCAGCGTGTTGGTCTGGCCGCGGATGTGGCCGGACACCACGCTCACCGCACCAAACTCACCCATGGCGCGTGCATTGCACAAGATCACGCCGTAGAGCAGCGCCCACTTCACGTTGGGAATCGTCACGCGGGTGAAGATCTGCCAGCCGTTGGCGCCCAGCACGCGGGCGGCTTCTTCTTGCTCGGTGCCCTGGGCCTGCATCAGCGGAATCAACTCGCGCGCCACAAACGGGAAGGTGACGAACACGGTGGCCAGCACGATGCCCGGCACCGCAAAAATCACCTTCAGGTCGTGGTCACGCAGCCATTCGCCCAACCAGCCTTGCAGGCCGAACACCAGCACGTAGATCAGGCCCGAAATCACCGGGCTCACGCTGAACGGCAGGTCGATCAAGGTCAGCAGCACGTTCTTGCCGCGGAACTCGAACTTGGCAATGCACCAGGCCGCCGCCACACCAAACACCAGGTTCAGCGGCACGGCAATCACGGCCGCCGTCAGCGTCAGCTTGATGGCCGACAAGGCATCGGCTTCGGTGACGGCGGCGATGTAGACGTCCACGCCTTTCTTCAGGCCCTCGACAAACACGACGGCCAGCGGAATGAACAAGAAGAAGCTCAGGAAAGCCAGCGCCACGGCAATCAGCAACCACTTGACCCAGCCGGGTTCGGTGGTGACGCCATGCACGGCGCGCGGGGCCAGGCCCGGGGCGCGCGCGGCGGCCGAGGGCAGGGAGGGGGCGGAGAGGGACGATGCAGTCATGTGTGGTTGTCCAAGCGGATACCGCGCATACCGAGGGGCAGGCTTTGCCGGGCCGCTGGTGTCGCCGCCTTGAGAGCGAGGTGGCCTCGGCCAGGTCGGGAGGGGGTCATCAGCGGCCTTGCTTGGAGCGGGCCCAGGCCTGCAGGGCATTGATGCCCAGCAGCAGCACAAAGGCCGACACCAGCATCACCACGGCGATCGCGGTGGCGCCGGTGTAGTCGTACTGTTCGAGCTTGGTGATGATGAGCAGCGGCGTGATCTCGCTCACCAGCGGCATGTTGCCGGCGATGAAGATCACCGAGCCGTACTCGCCCAGCGCACGTGCGAAGGCCAGCGCAAAGCCCGTCAGCAAAGCCGGCGACAGCACCGGAAAAATCACGTGCACAAAGGTCTGCCAGCGGTTGGCGCCCAGCGTGGCGGCGGCTTCTTCGGTTTCCTTGTGCAGGTCTTCCATCACCGGCTGCACCGTGCGCACCACAAACGGCAAGCCGATGAAGGTGAGCGCGACGAACACGCCCAGCGGCGTGAAGGCCACCTTGACGGGCAGGAACTGGCCGATCCAGCCGTTCTCGGCATACAGCGCCGTCAGCGCGATGCCGGCCACAGCGGTGGGCAGCGCAAACGGCAGGTCCACCAGCGCATCGATCAGGCGCTTGAGCGGGAAGTCATAGCGCACCAGCACCCAGGCCACGATCAGGCCGAAGAAGGCATTGATCAGCGCCGCGCCCAGCGAGGCGCCGAAGGTGAGCTTGTACGACGCCACCACGCGTGGCGAGGAGACGGCCTCCACGAACGCCGGCCAGGTCATGGTGAAGGTCTTGAGAAACGCCGCGCTGAGCGGGATCAGGACGATGAAGCTCAGGTACAGCAGCGTGAAGCCCAGCGCCAGATCGAAGCCGGGCAAGACGGTGTGCTTTTTGAGCAGGGTGCGGGTGAAAAACATGAGCGTGAGCGCGGCAGTGGGCGGGCTTACTTCTTCTTGGCGCGCACGATGATCTGGTCGTACAGGCCGCCGTCGTCGAAGTGGTCCTTCTGCGCCTTCTTCCAGCCACCGAACACCTCGTCCACGGTGAAGGTGGTGACCTGGGGGAAGTCTTTGGCAAAGGCCGTCAGCACCTTGGGGCTGCGCGGGCGCAGGTGGTGTTTGGCGGCAATGGTCTGGCCTTCGTCGCTCCACAGGTATTGCAGATAAGCCTCGGCTTGTTTGCGCGAGCCGCGCTTGTCGATCACCTTGTCGACCACGCTGACGGGGTTCTCGGCCAGGATGGTGCGGCTGGGGTAGATGACCTCGAAGTTCTTGCCGAACTCGCCGGTGATGAGCGGCACCTCGCTCTCAAACGTCACCAGCGCGTCGCCCAGGTTGCGCTGCGCGAAGGTGGTGGTGGCACCGCGGCCACCGCCGTCGAGCACCGGCACATTGGCAAAAATGCGTTCCACCAGCGCTTGCGCGGCGGCCGGCGACACGCCGTTCTTGATGGCCGCGCCCCAGGCGGCCAGGTAGGTGTAGCGGCCATTGCCCGAGGTCTTCGGGTTGGGCACGATCACCGAGACGCCAGCACGGCCCAGATCGGACCAGTCGCGGATCTGCTTGGGGTTGCCCTTGCGCACCAAAATCACCGAGATCGAGGTGGTGGGTGCGCTGCCGTTGGGCAGGCGCGTGGCCCAGTTGGCGGGCACGAGGCCGCCGAGTGTGCTCAAGATGTCGATGTCGTTGGCCTGGTTCATCGTGATCACATCAGCGTCCAGCCCATCGGTGACGCTGCGCGCCTGCCGGCTGGAGCCGCCATGCGACTGGTTCAGCGTCAGCTCCTCCCCGGTGGTTTTCTTCCAGTGCGCGGCGAAGGAGGCGTTGAAGTCCTTGTAGAACTCGCGAGAGACGTCGTAGCTGACATTGAGCAGGCTCGGGCCGGCCGCCCATGCAGGC
>JBEAOO010000086.1:0-10307 GCA_041164825.1 Pseudomonadota bacterium
CTTGCAAGCCTTCGCCCAAAGAAGACAAACGCGCTCGAACCACCGGCTCAGGGGTTTGCACAAAGCGAAACAGCGATCTCGCATGCCAGGCGATTTCTGAGGCATCGTGCCGCACGAAGTAGCTCAGCTCCAGCGTCTTCCACAGCGCCTCTTCGGTGCCGGGCAAGAGCGAGTAGAGGTTGAGTGTGTGCCGGGCTTCTTGCTTGCGGGCTTCAATCTCGGCATCGAGATTGGGCCTTGCGCCGCCCAGCGCCCGCAAGGTCAAGCGATACAAGTCTTCGAGCAGCTTGCCCTTCCAGGCGTTCCACACCTTGGGGCTGGTGCCGCGGATGTCGGCCACGGTCAACAGATAGAGGGCAGTCAGCCGACGCTCGGTGCCCACCATGGTGACAAATCGCTCGATGACTTCGGGGTCGGAGAGGTCTTCCTTTTGCGCGATGCGCGACATCGTCAGGTGCCCCTCGACGAGGAAGGCCATCAGCGCGGTGTTCTCTTTGTCGATGCCGTGGTCGCGGCAGAAGGCGCGCACTTCCACGCCGCCGAGCTCAGAGTGGTCGCCGCCACGGCCTTTGGCCACGTCGTGAAACAGGGCGGCCACGTAGAGCACCCACGGGTCGGCGAACGACGAGGCCAGCTGGGTGCAGAAAGGATATTCGTGCGCGTGTTCGGCCACGAAAAAGCGCCGCACATTGCGCAGCACCATCAGGATGTGCTGGTCCACGGTGTAGACGTGGAACAGGTCGTGCTGCATCTGGCCCACGATGCGCCGGAACACCCACAGGTAGCGCCCGAGCACGCTGGTCTCGTTCATCAGCCGGAAGGCGTGCGTCTGCCCGCCGTCCGATTGCAAGATGGCCATGAAGGTGGTGCGGTTGGCCGGGTCGCGGCGGAAGGCGCCGTTCATCAGCCCGCGCGCGTTGTAGAGCGCCCGCAGCGTGCGCGCCGACAAGCCCTTCACCGACGGGTTCTGCTGGTAGACCCAGAAGGTGCGCAGGATGGCACTGGGGTCGCGCTGGTAGAGGTCGTCGCTGGCGATTTCCAGCATGCTCGCGCGCTCGCTGAACTGCGCGTCGATGGGCCGCAGCGGCAGGTCTTGTAGCTGGTTGACCCGCTCCTCGATGCCCAGCATCAAGATGTGGTTGAGCTGGCTCACGGCCTTGGCCGCCCAGTAGTAGCGGCGCATCAGCACCTCGGAGGCGCGCTGCTCGGCCGACGCGGTGTAGCCAAAGCTCTCGGCCACGGCGGTTTGCAGGTCGAACACCAGGCGGTCTTCGCGCCGGCCGGCAATCAGGTGCAGCCGGGCGCGGATCAACTTGAGCGCGCCCTCGTTTCGCAGCAGCTGCTTCACCTCAAAAGGTGTCAGCAGGCCGTTGGCCGCCATCTCGTTCCAATTGCGGCCGAGGCCGGCGGCGCGGGCCACCCAGCGCAGCACCTGCAGGTCGCGCAGGCCGCCGGGGCTTTCTTTGCAGTTGGGCTCCAACGAGTAGGGCGTGTCTTCGTATTTTTGGTGGCGCTGGCGCATCTCCAGCGTCTTGGCACGCAAAAACGCCTGCGGGTCCATGGCCGCGTGGTTGGCCTTGCGGAAGGCGCTGAACAAGCGCTTGGAGCCGCACAGGTAGCGCGATTCCAGCAACGCCGTTTGCACCGTCTGGTCACGCGCGCTTTCTTCGAGGCACTCGTCCAGCGTGCGCACGCTGGAGCCAATCTCCAGGCCGATGTCCCAGCAGGCGGTGATGAGGCCTTCCACCGACGACTTCAGCGCGTCGTTGTCGCCCGTGGTGCTGGGCGGCAGCAGCACCAGCACGTCCACGTCGGAATACGGAAACAGCTCTCCGCGCCCATACCCGCCGACGGCCACCAGCGTGGCGCCGGGCGGCATCATCGCGTGTTGCCACAGGTCGACCAAGCTCTGATCGGTGTGGCGGGCAAGCGCCTTCACCAGCCGTGCCGCCGCGGGGGCGGTAGGGCGGGTGTCGCGGAAGTGGTCGAGCAGCTCGCCCTTGCCGTGTTTCAGGCGCTGGCGCAGTTCAGAAATGCTGCGGACCGAGGAGGGCTGCGGAGGCTGGAGGCTGACCGGCATCGAGGCAGTGGGGTCTCTCAAGCCGTGACGAAGTCGGGGATGGGCGGGTAGCCGGCCGACAGGGTCAGCACCTCGTAACCGGTGTCGGTGACGACGATGGTGTGTTCCCACTGCGCCGAGAGTGAGCCGTCTTTGGTGACGATGGTCCAGCCGTCGTAGGGCAGCTTGCCTTTGCGGTCTTCCTTGATCTCGCTCTTGCCGGCATTGATCATGGGTTCGATGGTGAACACCATGCCCGGCACCAGCACCTCCAGCGTGCCCGGGCGGCCGTAGTGCAGCACCTGCGGGTCTTCGTGGAACACGCGGCCAATGCCGTGGCCACAAAACTCGCGCACCACCGTGAAGCCTTGGTTCTCGGCAAACACCTGGATGGCATGGCCGATGTCGCCCAGGCGCACACCCGGCTTCACTTTTTGGATGCCCTTCCACATGGCGTCGTAGGTGATGGCGCACAGGCGCTTGGCGGCAATCGAGCCTTCACCCACCACAAACATGCGGCTGGTGTCGCCATGCCAGCCGTCCTTGATCACGGTGACGTCGATGTTGACGATGTCGCCGTTCTTCAGCACGCGCTCGTGCGGCACGCCGTGGCACACCTGCTGGTTGATCGAGGTGCAGATCGACTTGGGGTAGGGCGTGTAGCCCGGCGGCGCGTAGTTCAGCGGCGCGGGGATCGCGTCCTGCACGTTCACGATGTGGTCGTGGGCCAGCTTGTCGAGTTGCTCGGTGGTGATGCCAGGCTTCACATGCGGGGTCAGCATGTCCAGCACTTCAGAGGCCAAGCGGCCGGCAACGCGCATGCCGGCAATGTCGTCGGCGGTTTTGATCGTGATCGTCATGGCGCAGGATTATCCCTGCAAGCGGCGGCCCGCGGCCGGATGGGGTCTCCGAGACGTTTCCGGCGGCCAAGAAGCTGTCGTCCCGCTTAAAATGCGCGGTTTCCCGCAGGCGCGGCCTTTTCCTTGGGCTGCCCACAACCTCTTGAGCGAGTCTCCCGCGTGACCACCACTGCCAAGCATCTGCTGCACTTTGAGGGCGGCAACGCCTTGTCGGCCTTCCGCGCCCAAGCGCTGTTGCCCCGTCTCCAGGCGGTCTGCCCGCGCGTCACCGGCGTGGCCGCACGCCATGTGCACTGGGTGTGGAGCGACACCGCGCTCGACCGCGCCGCCAACGACAAACTCGACGGCCTGCTGCGCTACGGCGACGCCTACACCGGCCCCACCGATGGCGCGCTGGTGGTGGTGGCGCCGCGTCTGGGCACCGTGTCGCCCTGGGCCAGCAAGGCCACCGACATTGCCCACAACTGCGGCTTGGCCATCCACCGCGTCGAGCGCGTCACCGAATTCCGCTTGAGCCTGAAGAGCGGCCTGCTGAGTGCGGCCAAGCCGCTGGACGCTGCCGAACTGCAGGCCGTGGCCGCGCTGTTGCACGACCGCATGACCGAGAGCGTGCTGCTGGCCCGTGCCGACGCCGCCCACTTGTTTGACGCGCAGAACGCCCCGGCGCTGGAGCACGTGGACGTGATCGGCCAAGGCCGCAGCGCGCTCGTGGCCGCCAACACCACCTTCGGCCTGGCCCTGTCGGCCGACGAGATCGACTACCTGGTCGACGCCTTCACGGCGCTCCAGCGCAACCCGAGCGACGTCGAACTGATGATGTTCGCACAGGCCAACTCCGAGCACTGCCGGCACAAGATCTTCAACGCCGAGTTCACGATTGATGGGCAGGCGCAGGAACACTCGATGTTCCAGATGATCCGCAACACCCACAAGCTGGCGCCACAGCACACCGTCATCGCTTACAGCGACAACGCCTCGGTGATGGAAGGCGGCCCCACGCAGCGCTGGCTGCCGCAAGGTTTCACCAACGCCCCCCTTTACGGCCCGCGCGAAGAAACCGTGCACGTGCTGATGAAGGTGGAAACCCACAACCACCCGACCGCGATTTCGCCCTTCCCGGGTGCGTCCACCGGTGCGGGCGGTGAAATCCGCGACGAAGGCGCCACCGGCCGCGGCTCGCGCCCCAAGGCTGGCCTGGGCGGCTTCAGTGTGTCGAACCTGCACCTGCCGGGCCTCAATGAGCCCTGGGAGCAGAACCCGATCGGCAAGCCCGAGCACATCGCCAGCCCGCTGCAAATCATGATCGACGGCCCGCTCGGCGGCGCCGCGTTCAACAACGAATTCGGCCGCCCCAATCTGGCCGGCTACTTCCGCGTCTACGAGCAAGCCGTGGGCGGCACGGTGCGCGGGTATCACAAGCCCATCATGATCGCCGGGGGCTTGGGCACGATCTCGGCCGACCAGACCGAGAAGGTGCAGTTCCCTGCCGGCACGCTGCTGATCCAGCTCGGTGGCCCGGGCATGCGCATCGGCATGGGCGGTGGTGCGGCCAGCTCGATGGCGGCTGGCGCCAACGCGGCCGAGCTCGATTTCGACTCGGTGCAGCGTGGCAACCCCGAGATCGAGCGCCGCGCGCAAGAGGTGATCAACCACTGCTGGTCGCTGGGTGCGGCCAACCCCATTTTGGCGATTCACGACGTGGGCGCGGGCGGCATCTCCAATGCCTTCCCCGAGTTGGTGGACGGCGCGGGCATGGGCGCACGCTTTGATTTGTCGAAGGTGCCGCTCGAAGAAACCGGCCTGGCGCCCAAAGAGATTTGGTGCAACGAGAGCCAAGAGCGCTACGTGATGGCGGTGGCGCCCGAGTCGCTGCCGATTTTTGAGGCCATGTGCGAGCGCGAGCGCTGCCCGTTTGGCGTGGTGGGTGTCACCACGGCCGAGAAAGCGCTGATCCTGGAAGACGGCCCCGGCGGCGAGCGCGTGATCGACATGCCCATGGACGTGCTGCTCGGCAAGCCGCCCAAGATGATGCGCGACGTCACCCGCGTGGTCACCACCACCCCGGCGCTCAACCTCACCGGCGTGGCGCTGGCCGAGGTGGCGCACAGCGTGCTGCGCCACCCCACGGTGGCCAGCAAGCGCTTCTTGATCACCATCGGCGACCGCGCCGTGCTCGGCCTGAGCCACCTCGACCAAATGGTCGGCCCCTGGCAGGTGCCGGTGGCCGACGTGGCCGTGACGCTGGCCGACTACGTGGGCTTCCGCGGCGAGGCCATGAGCATGGGCGAGCGCACGCCGCTGGCCGCCATCAATGCGCCCGCCTCGGGCCGCATGGCCGTGGGCGAGTCGCTCACCAACCTGCTGGCTGCGCCTTTTGAGCTCGGCCGCGTCAAGCTGAGCTGCAACTGGATGGCCGCTTGTGGCGAGCCGGCCGAAGACGCCGCGCTCTACGACACCGTGCGTGCCGTGGGCATGGAGCTGTGCCCGGCACTGGGCATCAGCGTGCCGGTGGGCAAAGACAGCCTGTCGATGCGCACCCGCTGGAGCGACGGTGGCCAGGCCAAGCAGGTCACGGCCCCGGTGTCGCTGATCGTCTCGGCCTTTGTCACGCTCGACGATGTGCGCGGCACGCTGACCCCGCAACTGCAACAGGGCGACACCACGCTGCTGCTGATCGACCTCGGCCAGGGCCAAAACCGCATGGCCGGCTCGATGCTGGCGCAGGTCATCAACCAATTCGGCGACACCGTGCCCGATCTGGACGACCCGAAGCAGCTGATCGCCCTGATCAACGCCGTCAACGAGCTGCGTGCCCAAGGCCAGCTGCTGGCCTACCACGACCGCAGTGACGGCGGCCTGTGGGCCAGCGTGGCCGAGATGGCCTTCGCCGGTCAACGCGGCGTGAGCCTGAACGTCGATCTGCTGGTGACCGAAGGTGACGGCATCAGCGACAGCCGCGCCGACACCGGCGACTCGAAAAACTGGGCCGGCCAGGTGGGCGAGCGCCGCAACGAGCTGACGCTGCGCGCGCTGTTCAATGAAGAACTCGGCGCCGTGATCCAGGTGCCCACGGCGCAGCGTGATGCAGTGATGGCCACGCTGCGCGCGCACGGCCTGTCGCGCCACAGCCATGTGGTGGGCAAGACCAATGACCGCGGCACGATCGAGGTCTGGCGCGATGCCAAGAGCGTGTTCAGCGCCTCGCTGCAGTCGCTGCAACAAAGCTGGGACGTGGTCAGTGCCGGCATCGCCGGCCTGCGCGACAACCCGGCCTGCGCCGAGGCCGAACACGCGGCCGCCGGCGCGCCCAACGACCCGGGCCTGCATGTGGCGCTCACGTTTGATGCGAGCGTCAATGTGGCGGCGGCCTTCATCGGCCAAGCCCGCCCCAAGATGGCGATCCTGCGCGAGCAGGGCGTCAACAGCCATGTGGAGATGAGCCAGGCCATGCACCGCGCGGGCTTTGACACCTTCGACGTGCACATGAGCGACCTGCACACCGGCCGCGCCCGCCTCGACCAGTTCCAAGGTTTTGTGGCCTGCGGCGGTTTCAGTTATGGCGACACCCTGGGTGCCGGCGAAGGCTGGGCCCGGTCGGTGATGTTCAACCCGCTGCTGGCCGAGCAATTTGCGCAGTTCTTTGCCCGCCCAGACACGCTGGCCCTGGGCGTGTGCAATGGCTGCCAGATGCTGGCCGCGCTGGCCCCGATCATCCCGGGCGCGCAAGACTGGCCCAAGTTCACCCGCAACAAGAGCGAGCAGTTCGAAGCCCGCTTGTCGATGGTCGAGGTGCTGGACAGCCCGTCGTTGTTCCTCACCGGCATGGCCGGCAGCCGCCTGCCGATCGCCGTGGCGCACGGCGAGGGGTTTGCCGACTTCTCGCAGCGCGGCGACGCCGCCAAGGTGCTGCGCGCCATGCGGTTTGTGGACAACCACGGCCAGGCCACCGAGCAGTACCCGTTCAACCCGAACGGCAGCGCCGGCGGCTTGACGGCGGTGACCACGGCCGATGGCCGCTTCACCGCGCTCATGCCGCACCCGGAGCGCGTGTTCCGCAACATCCAGATGAGCTGGACGAATGGCGACCCGAGCGCCGACAGCCCGTGGATGCGCTTGTTTCAGAACGCGCGCAAGGCGCTGGGCTGATCGCGTGAGTTGGCTCGGTCTCGCCTGATCTGTCTCGCCCGATCTGTCTTGCCCGATCTGTCTCGCCCGATCTGAGCGCATGAGCACCACCTCCGCCACCCGCCCGCGCTTCGATCGCCTCGATGCGCTGCGCGGCGTGGCGGTGCTGTGGATGGCGGCGTTTCATTTCAGCTTCGACCTCAGCCACCTGGGCTACACCCACCAAGATTTCTACCGAGATCCTGTGTGGACGCGCCAGCGCGTGGCCATCTTGAGTCTGTTTTTGCTCTGCGCCGGGGCCGGTCAGGCCGTGGCCGTGGCGCAAGGACAAACCTGGGCGCGCTTTGCGCAGCGTGGGTGGCGCATTGCCGCCTGCGCGGTGCTGGTCAGTGCGGGCTCGTGGCTGATGTTTCCGCAGAGCTACATCAGCTTTGGCGTGCTGCATGGCATGGCGGTGATGTTGCTGTTGCTGCGGGCTGGGGCGGCGCTGCCGGGGCGTGTGTGGCTTGCGGTGGGCGCGGTGGCGCTCGCCCTGCCGTGGTTTGTCGCCGATCCGCTGTTCGACACCCGGGCCGGCAACTGGGTCGGCCTGGTCACGCACAAGCCCATCACCGAAGACTGGGTGCCCGTGTTGCCTTGGTTGGGTGTGATGGTGGCGGGGCTGCTGGCGGGGCGCTGGCTGCTGGCCCGTCGGCCAGCGTGGCTGAACGGAGCGCTGCCCGCTGCGTGCCAACCGCTGGTTTGGCTGGGGCGGCACAGCCTGGGCTTCTACATGCTGCACCAGCCCGTCTTCATTGGCGGGTTGATGGCGCTCAAGTCGCTGCAGGGTTGATGCGTTGGCGGCTGGCTCCGCCCTAAAGTTCTCTGGCGCCCCGTCGATAAGCCCGATGCAGGGGTGGATTCTGAGCCTCCCCCGCTGGGCCGAAGGGCCCCAAGGAGCTGTGCCATGAACCTCAACACCGTTGATACCGTCCCCCGCCGCTATGACCCGGTGACTGCCACCCCGGCCGTCGATCCGGTGCAGGAGGAGGGGCGCACCCGCCGCCGACATGCCGCTGAAGAAGACGACCACCAACGTCAACGGCAGGTCAGCGGCAACGAGCGCACCGACCGCGAATTCAAACAACAGCGCCACGCGCTGGTGGAAGGCGTGGTGACTGCGTTCTTCCCGCAGGGCACCGGCGTGCCGGCCACCACCGATGCCAGCGGCGCGTCCAGCGCAACGGGCAGCGACGGCAGCACCCCGGCCGTGAGTGAAACCCAGCCGGCCGATCAGAACCTCGAAAAAGCCATCATGCGCTTCGTGCACGCGGTGTTCGACACGCTGCGTGACTACGAGAAGGCCAAGGCTGAATCGGGCACGGGCGGTTCGTCGGCCGTGGAGGGAACGTCGCGCAGCAGTGGCAGTGGCAGCAAAACGCCGCTCTCTGACGGCTTGTCGGCCATGGCGCGCGATTACGCCGCCGCGGGGCAGGCGGGTGCGGCCGCAGCGGTGACATCGGCCGGCGTCCAGGCCAGCAGTGCCGCGGCCGAGGGTGGCGCCGGCAAGCACAGCGGCCACGGCCACAGCAGTGCCGGCACCCCGGCGGCTGCAGGCCACGCGTCCGCCGAGCACAAAGCGAGTGCAACCATGCCCGAGAAGCCCGAGATTCCCGATCCGCGCCTGGCCAGCACCTATGCCGAGGTGGTGCAAGCCTTACGCAGCGGTGCCAACACCAGCTCCGATGTGCGGGTCGAACTGGCCGCGCTGCTGCAGCGCCTGGCCCAGGCCCTGCGCGGCGACCAGGGCGGCAGCCGCTCGATTCCTGCGGTGGGCTCGCTGGTCAGCACGCGCGTCTGAGTGCCTTCGCGCATCGCCCGAGAGGGCCCGCGGCACATTGCCGGCGGGCCCTTTTTGCATGTGCCGCCCGGCCCGCGCAGGGGCGTCAGCGGATAATCTGCGCATGAGCACCAAGATTCTGTTCGGCTTCCACGCCGTCACGGTGCGGCTGAAAACCGCCGCCAAGTCCATCATCGAACTCCACATCGACGCCACCCGGCGCGATCAGCGCATGCGCCAGTTTGTCGAGCGCGCACGCGACAGCGGCGTCAAGATCGTCGACAGCGACGACGACCGCCTGCAAAAGATGTGTGGCACGCACCGCCACCAGGGCGTGGTGGCGCGTGTCGAGCCCGTGCCCATGAGCCACTCGCTGGACGACACGCTGGATGCTGTTGAAGGCCCGCCGCTGATTCTGGTGCTCGACGGCATCACCGACCCGCACAACCTCGGCGCCTGCTTGCGCGTGGCCGATGGCGCGGGAGCGCACGCGGTGATCGCCCCCAAAGACCACGCGGTGGGCATCAACGCCACCGTGGCCAAAGTGGCGAGCGGCGCGGCCGAGACGGTGCCGTACTTCATGGTCACCAACCTGGCGCGCACGCTCAAGGAGCTGAAGGAGCGCGACATCCTGATCGTCGGCACCTCCGACACCGCCGAGCAGTCGCTCTACGACGTGAAGTTCGACGGCCCGGTGGCCGTGGTGCTGGGCGCCGAGGGCTCGGGCATGCGCCAGCTCACCGCCAAAACCTGCGACGTGCTGGTGCGCCTGCCGATGAAGGGCGCGGTCGAGAGCCTGAACGTGTCGGTCGCCTCGGGCGTGTGCCTGTACGAAGCCGTGCGCCAACGCGGCGGCGAGTGAACCTGCCCTGTTGACGGGGCCTGTGGGCGCATTTGTTGCATCCGCCGGCTTCGTTCCCACCCCCTCACCGGTCTTTCACCATGCCCGTCCTCGACGTCACCCATCCCCTGGTCAAACACAAAGTCGGCTTGCTGCGCGAAGACGGCATCTCGACCAAAAAATTCCGCGAGCTCACGGGCGAACTCGCGCGTCTGTTGGCTTACGAGGCCACGGCCGATTTCCCGCTCGAAACCGTCACCATGAACTGCTGGAGCGGCCCGACCGACGTGCAGCAGATCAGCGGCCGCAAGGTCACGGTGGTGCCCATCCTGCGCGCCGGCCTGGGCATGCTCGACGGTGTGCTCGACATGATTCCCAACGCCAAGGTGAGCGTGGTGGGCCTGAGCCGTAACCACGAAACCCTGCAGCCCGAGAACTACTTCGAGAAGTTCGTCGGCCACCTGGACGAGCGCACCGCGCTGATCATCGACCCGATGCTGGCCACGGCCGGCTCCATGATCGCCACCGTCGACATGCTCAAGCGCCGCGGCTGCAAAGACATCCGCGCGCTGGTGCTGGTGGCCGCCCCCGAAGGCGTGGCGG
>JBEAOO010000087.1:0-10239 GCA_041164825.1 Pseudomonadota bacterium
ACGCCCACCAGCGGGCCGGGTGCCTCGCCAAAGGCGAGCTTGAAGTCGGCGGCGATGTCGCGCTGGTGCGCTTGCCAGCGGCCCAGGCCTTCGGTGCCCGAGGCCACCACAATCTTGCGGATACGCCTGCTGCGACCACCTGGCACCACGGTGCCCACAGGCAAGCCGGTGTCCCACACATACATCAGCGTGGCATAGGGCGGCCACTCACCCGTGAGGGCGTGGGCCAACTCAAACGCCAATTGATCGCGCATCGGCAGCTTGTCGCGGTCGCCCTCAAAGGCCAGCACCACGCGCGCTGAGGCGTCGGCCCGGTCGGGCTGGCTCAAATCGGCATTGGCCATCAGCGCGTCCACGCGCCACTCAAAGCGCAATTGGCCCAGGGCGTCCGGCGGCAACCGCACCGGCCGGCGGAACACGCTGGCTGACGACTGAGCGCGGGCGTGAATTTCGGACTGCCCGCTCACCGCCCCCTCAATGTGGTAGTCGGTGGGCGTTTTGCCGGGCATGCGCAGTTGGGCCCACGGGCCCATCGAGAGCGCCGACTGACTCGGCGCCGCGTCGTTCGCGTCAACAGCAACATCATCGGCAGCAGCAGCAACCGCCTTCGCCACACGATCACCCTGCGCAGCAGGCATCACCGCAGGCGCATGTGGCCCCCAGGCGCAACCCGTGATCACCGCCAGCAAGGCGCACGCTGCGGCAGGAACACCCCACGCCTTCTCACCCCAACGCAACATCATGCACGCCACCTGTTTGATGGTTTGTTCTTGTGGTTCTCGGCACACGCCCAGACAACTGCAGCGCGCCCATGAAAAAAGCCACCCGAAGGTGGCTTTTCGATTCAGATGACACACCCGCCGCGAGGGCGGGCAGGTTCATCAGAAGTCGTGACGCAGGGCCACGCGGTATTGCTGGTTGCTCTCGGTGCCGCCAGCAGCGTTGGTCGAAGCGCTGTCGGCGTTTTGCTTGCCCCACGAAGCGATCACAGCAGTGCGCTTGCTGAAGTTGTACTTGGCAACAGCTTCGGCCAACTTGGCCTTGCCGCGGACAGCGTAGTTCGCGCCAACGGTGAAAGCACCGAACGGCACGCTGACGCCGACGCCAAGGGCGTCCTTCTTGTAGAAGGATTCGGCGGTGGAGGCGACTGCGTTCTTCTCAACGGAAGCGCCGTCATAGCCGAAACCAACCTTGGCCATGCCGAAGTCGTAGGTCACCGACAGTTCAGCCGAATCCTTGGCGCCGGTAGCCTTTTGAATCAGGCCTTTGTAGGCCAGCTTCACGTCCAGAGGACCGGCGGCATAGCCACCAGCCAAGACGTAGGCGGCAGCACCCGTACCGCCGAGCTTGTAGGCGCCGGTGGTGGTGGTGGTGACCTTGCCATCCAGTTGCTCGAGGTAGGACACCGAAGCGGTGTAGCCACCAGCGAATGCCAGAGCGTACGAAGCGATGTCAATCTTGACGCGCGACAGCACGTTGCTGTCATCGTACACGCCGTCAGGCAGGTACGTCGGGGCCACCAGGGCGTTCACCAGCAGGTCGCTCGAACGGGTGTTGCGCAGCGAAACTTGACCGAAGCCACCCGACAGCGAAACGCCGGTGTCAACGCGGTTCAGGGCGTTGCCACGCGATTCCGAAGAAGCTTCGAACTTGCTGTCGAACTTGGCAGCCATGCCGCCGCCCAGATCTTCGGTGCCGGACAGCACGAAAAATGCGTCGGTTTGGGTCAGGCCACGGCCGGACTTGGCCGGAACGGCGCTAACAGGAGCGGAGCCCAGGGAATAGGTGCTCGGGAGAACGGCTGCCGCTGCGGAAACTGCCGCCACGGTGGTGCGGTCAAGCTGGAAACCGTAAGCAACGGTGCCAGACAGGGTCACAGAAGATTGGGCCGAAGCGGCGCCAACGGAAGCCAGAGCGGCCAGAGCGATCAGGGTTTTTTTCATTGCAAGGTTCTCCTTGGTTGAACAAGAGGTCCCGATCTGGAAACCCTTGGAGGGTGATCGGGCCAACCCCCTCAGCGGAAGTTGACCGTATTGCACCAGACGGGGGGTGCCCGCGCCAAGCTTTGCTTTGGAATTCGCTCAGGCCTGTTGTCGTGACGCAACGTAACATGCTGCAGTGCGTCAATGCTGCTCGCTCACCGGACTGCGCCGACGCCGCAGCGCCGCTAGACTGAAATTCACATCCTGACCCGGCCCCGCGCCACCCCCACCATGTTGCTGGACGCCCTGCTGATCGCCACCGACAACGCCTTGCGCACGCTCAGCGGCGCCAACCACGCGGCGCGGCCCTGCCCCCAAGCCGCCGAGCCGGATGGCGCGCTGAGCGAGGCCGACAAAAAACTGTCGAGCGCGCTGATGCGGGTGAACCACGTGGGCGAGGTGTGCGCCCAGGCGCTTTACAACGCGCAGGCGCTGAGCACCCGCGACCCGGCACTGCGCCAGCAGTTTGAGCACGCCGGCCGAGAAGAAACGGATCATTTGGCGTGGACCCAGCAGCGGCTGCGCGAACTGGGCGGGCGCACCAGCCTGCTCAACCCGCTTTGGTATGCGGGCGCTTTTGGCATTGGCCTGTTGGCCGGCCGTTTGGGCGACGCCACCAGCCTGGGTTTTGTGGTGGAGACCGAGCGGCAGGTGGAACAACACTTGGAAAGCCACTTGAGCGCCCTGCCCCCCGGCGACGACACCTCGCGCGCCATCGTGCGCCAGATGCAGGACGACGAGGCGCGGCACGCCGCCGAGGCCCAAGCCGCCGGTGGCGCCGAGCTGCCGCCACCAGTGCGCTGGGCGATGCGGGCGGCGGCCAAGCTGATGACGGGCTTGGCCCATCACGTTTGACGGCGCCAACGGCCATTCAGCGGGCAGGTACCGATGAGCGCGCTGCGGCTGAATCGGCGAGCGGGTGCCGACCGCGGGCAGGCGACCGCCGCGCTGTCGTGATGCCGGCGCAAGGCGTCGGTGGTGAGGGCGGCTGACGCCGGCCCATCGACCCATGGGCCAACTGGGGCGCTCAGCCGGCCACGATCTCGTGGCTGACCGTGATCTCGGCCGTTTTGCCGAGCATGATGGTGGCCGAGCACATTTTGTCGTGCGACAGCGCGATGGCGCGGGCCACGGCCGCTTCAGGCAGGCCAAGCCCCGTCACCACAAAGTGCATGTGGATCTTGGTGAACACCTTGGGGTCGGTCTCCGCGCGTTCGCTGCTGAGTTTGACTTGGCAGCCGGTCACCGCGTGGCGGCCGCGCTTCAAGATCAGCACCACGTCGTAGGCGCTGCAGCCGCCGGCGCCGGCGAGCACGGTTTCCATGGGGCGCGGGGCCAGGTTGCGGCCGCCGCCATCGGGCGCGCCGTCCATCATCAGCACATGGCCGCTGCCGGTCTCGGCCACAAAACCCATGCCGGTGGCGGGCATCCAGTTGATCGTGCAATCCATGGTCGTTGTCTCGTTCTCGTCTTCGGTGCGGCGCGGCCACGCACCGCAGCCGCGCCTCGTGGGCGTCGGCCCACATTGTGCAACGTGTCACGGCAGCGACTTTTACCCCACGAAATAGGGATCCGAGCTTGTTGCAGCGCATCAAATCAGGGTTTACACTGCAGACATCGGGAGTTGATCAAGGAGATTGATTGATTCCCCCCGCTTGTCTCCTCCACCTCCTTCAAAGGGTGGATTCAGCCCAAAGCCGCAAGGCTTTGGGCTTTTTTCTTGGCCGCGCCGCATCGCGCGATGCACATGCCATGCGCCGCTCACCCAGGCGGCCACGCCCCCGGCGCCCGGAGGGCCTCCCGTATGATGCGGCGCAACAACAGCTTTGCCCGCACCCAGGAGAACCGCATGTCAGGCCGCGCCCCGTCGTCCCCCCGAAAGTCCCCCGCGACGGCCTTGCGCCGCAAAGCGACCCGCGCCATTGACCTGTCCGACTACCTGCAAAAAATCTTGACCGCCCGGGTCTACGACGTGGCGGTGGAAACCGCGCTCGACCCGGCGCGCAGTCTGAGCAAACGCCTGGGCAACAAGATCTTCTTGAAACGCGAAGACACGCAACCCGTGTTCAGCTTCAAGCTGCGCGGCGCCTACAACAAGATGGCACACCTCACGGCCGAGCAACTGGCGCGTGGCGTGATCTGCGCTTCGGCTGGCAACCACGCCCAAGGTGTGGCGCTGAGCGCCAAAACGCTGGGCTGCAAAGCCACCATCGTGATGCCGCTCACCACGCCGCGCGTGAAGGTGGATGCGGTGAAGGCGCTGGGCGGCCAGGTGGTGCTGTTTGGCGAGAGCTACTCCGACGCCGCCGGCCATGCGCTGGCCCTGCAGGCTGAGCACGGCTACACCTTTGTGCACCCGTTTGACGACCCGCATGTGATCGCCGGCCAAGGCACGATTGCCATGGAACTGCTGCGCCAGCACCCGGGCCCGATCGATGCCGTGTTCGTGGCCATCGGCGGCGGCGGGCTGATCTCGGGCGTGGCGGCCTACATCAAGGCGGTGCGCCCAGAGATCAAGGTGATCGGCGTGCAAACCACCGATTCCGACGCCATGCTGCGCTCGGTGAAAGCGGGCAAACGCGTCACGCTCAGTGACGTGGGCCTGTTTGCCGACGGCACGGCAGTGAAACTGGTGGGCGAAGAGACCTTCCGCATCGCCCGTGAGTTGGTGGACGACTACATCACCGTCGACACCGATGCGGTGTGCGCGGCCATCAAAGACGTGTTCCAGGACACGCGCAGCATCTTGGAGCCCTCGGGCGCCATGGGCCTGGCCGCACTCAAACAATATGTAGCGACGAACAAGGCCAAGGGCCAAACGCTGGTGGCCATCACCTGCGGCGCCAACATGAACTTCGACCGTCTGCGCTTTGTGGCCGAGCGGGCCGAGGTGGGCGAAGAGCGCGAGGCGCTGTTTGCCGTGACCATTCCCGAGGAGCGCGGCAGCTTCAAGCGCTTTTGTGAGGTGCTGGGCCCGCGCGCGGTCACCGAGTTCAACTACCGCATTTCCAACGCCAAACAAGCCCATGTGTTTGTCGGCCTGGCCACGCAGCAAGGCGGTGAGTCGGCCAAAATCGCCAGCACCTTCAAGCGCCACGGTTTTGACACGCTCGACCTGAGCCACGACGAGCTGGCGCACCAGCACCTGCGCCACATGGTGGGCGGGCGCAGCGAGTTGGCGTCGGACGAGCGCCTGTACCGCTTCATCTTCCCCGAGCGGCCGGGCGCGTTGATGAAGTTCTTATCGTCCATGCACCCGGGCTGGAACATCAGCCTGTTCCACTACCGCAACCAGGGCGGCGACTTTGGGCGCATCTTGGTCGGCATCCAGGTGCCCAAGGCCGACAAGAAGGCGTTCAAACTGTTCATCGAAAGCTTGGCCTACCCCTGCGTCGACGAGACCGACAACCCGGTGTACCGGTTGTTTCTTCGGTGATGAAACAGTGTGCGAAGTTTCGCTGTGATGGGGGCGCTTTCTGGCGCACCTTGCGGTGGGAGCCGGGGGCGTCTGACAATCCAGAACCTCGCTTGACACCGGCCCCGACGCGGGCCTGAGCCCCACCCATGACCGTGCAACGCTCGCTGATATCGCCCACGGCCAGCCCGGCCTTGCACCGCGCCTTGCTCAAGAAGCTGGCCTTGCGCGGCGGCGTGCCCGGTCAATTGGGTGAGCTGGAACCGCTGGCCGTGCGCCTGGGGCTGATTCAAGGCACGCTCAAACCGCGCTTTCGCACGCCACAAATCGTCTTTTTTCTGGCCGACCATGGCTTGGCGGTGGACGGGGTGGCGCGCGCGCTGAGCGCCAGCACGGCTGAAATCGGCTTGGCGCTGCTGCAAGCGCGCTCGCCCGCCGCGGTGTTTGCGCGCAATGCGGGGCTGGAGTTGTCGGTGGTGGACAGCGGCATGGCCGAGGTGCTGTCACCGCACCCGCGTTTGCTGGCGCGCAAGATCGCGCACGGCTCGCGCAACACCCGCTCCACCTCGGCCATGTCGCTGGAGCAAACCCATGCGGCCATCCGCGCCGGCATGGAAATCGCCGATGGTTTGCCCGGCAACGCGGTGGCGTGCGCCGGTGTGGGCGTGGGCGCTGACGAGAGCGCGGCACTGGTGCTCTCGGCCCTCACGGGCGCGCCGGTGATGGACCTCGCCACGGCCTCGCCCGACGTACCGGCCTCGCAATTGCAACACCTGCAAGCGGTGCTGCAAACCGCGCAAACTCGCCACCGCGAGGTGCACGACCCGGTGGAAATTTTGGCCGCGTTTGGCGGCTTCGAGATGGCGATGATGGTGGGCCTGATGCTGGTGGCCGCCAGCAAACGCTCGCTGCTCGTGGTAGACGGCCTGCCCGCCTGCGCCGCATTGATGGTGGCCGCGCGCATCGCGCCGGCCGTGACCGACTACTGCTTGTTTTCGCGCAGCCACCGCCACGAGGGGCTGGACCAAGGGCTCGACTTGTTTGGCAGCAGCGCGCTGATTGAGCTGGGGCTGGAGAGCATCGATGGCACGGGCGCCACGCTGTCGTGGCCCTTGATTCGCTGCGCGGCGGCCTTGCTCACCGAGGTGGCCGAAGGCGCTGATCCCGGCCCCTCGCAGCCCTTGGACTTTCCGCCCACCAACTATTTGGTGCCCGGCGAGCTCGCTGCCGACGAGCGGGCCACACCCAGCCGCCCCGGCTGAGACGCCCGTGCCGCGCGGTCCTCAGGGCGGCGGCGAACCGGCGGGAGCGCCACCTTGCTGTGGCGGCGGCATGCCTGCGGGCATGGGCGCAGCACCCATGCCAGCACCCACACCCGCGCCCGGCACAGCATCAGGCGCCATGCGCTGCGGCGGTGGCAGGCTGCCGGTGGCGGCGGCCGACAAAGCCGGCATGTCCAGGGTCAACGCCACCTCGCCCTGAGGCGGGCCCAGCTTGACGCTGCGCTGGCTGAGCGACTTGATCACCCAGTCGGCGTCGAGCGCGGCACCCACGGCATAAGGCCGCGGCGGCTTGCCGTCCACAGCGATCAGCGCCAAGCCAGCGCTGGAGCCCGACGAGGCGCTGGGCGCCATGATGCCGGTGAGCTTGAAACGGCTGGCCGCTTGCGGCGCGGGTGTGGCCGCCGTGGCCACGGGGGCTGCCGCCCCCAGCAGGCGCGACACATCGCCCGCCAACGCGACCGACTCGCCCACCAGCACGGTGTTGGCTGGCGCCGAGGGCGCGCGGGCGCCCAGGCGCAACGACCAAAACGCGACGCTGGCGGCCACCAGCGCCCAGACAACAAAAGCAGACAATCGAGCAGGCATTCGTTGATTATCATTGAAAGCCTTCACCACCTGGGGCCCTGCGGGGCCACCGTGCTGCACCATGACACTCGCCTTGCGCCCCCCAACGACTTTGCGCTGCGCTGCGCGCCGCGCCCAGCGTGGCTTCACGCTGATTGAGCTGATGGTGGTGCTGGTGATCATTGGGGTGCTGGCCGCGTTGATCGTGCCGAACGTGCTCAACCGCACCGACGACGCGCGGGTGACCGCCGCCCGCACCGACGTGGGCAACCTGGTGCAAGCGCTCAAGCTGTACAAGCTCGACAACCAGCGCTACCCGAGTGGCGACCAGGGTCTGCAGGCCCTGGTGGTCAAGCCCACAGCCGGCACCATCCCGCCCAACTGGAAGCCCTACCTCGACAAGCTGCCCAACGACCCCTGGGGCCGCGCCTACCAATACGCCAACCCGGGCGTGAAGGGCGAAATCGACGTCTACAGCCTGGGCGCCGATGGCGTGGTGGGCGGCGAGGGCAACGACGCCGAGATTGGCTCCTGGCAGTGACCGCAGCTTGGCCCACTGGCCAGCGCACCCCTTGATGCCCGCCACGCGCCTTGACCCCGTGCCGAGCCGCGCTGCGGCGCGCGGTTTCACGCTGATTGAAATGCTGGTGGTGATGGCCTTGATTGCCATCGCCTCGGGCATGGTGAGCTTGGCCCTGCGCGACCCAGCGGCCAACCAGCTTGAACAAGAAGCCGGCCGCCTGGCGGCACTGCTCGAATCGGCGCGCGCCGATTCGCGGGCCTCGGGCCTGCCCACCACCTGGGAGCCGCGCAGCCCGGTGGCCGGCGAGGACTTTCGCTTTGTGGGCCTGCCGGCATCGAGCGGCTTGCCCTCGCGCTGGCTGACGCCGGGCGTGGGCGCCGATGTGCTGGGCGCCCGCGCCGTGACGCTGGGGCCCGAGCCCGTGATTGGCGCGCAGCGTATTTTGCTGCGCCTGGACCAGCGCCGCCTCACGCTGGCCACTGATGGCCTCGGCCCGTTTGTGGTCAGCCCGAGCGATCAGTGATGCGCGACGAAACGAGTGCCGCATGAGGGCCGCCATGCCGCGCCTCGCCGCCCACACGCGCCAAAGCGCCGCCGGCGGCTTCACGCTGATCGAGGTGCTGGTGGCGCTGGTGATCGTGGCGGTCACGTTGACGGCGAGCATCAAGGCCGCGGGCGCGCTGTCCAACAACGCGCAGCGGCTGCTGGAGGTGAGCCAGGCCCAGTGGTGTGCCGACAACCAGCTCGCCGCGCTCAAGCTCAGCAAAACCTTTCCGGGCACCGGTGACATCGACTTCACCTGCCAGCAGCTGGGCCGCGACTACCCCGGGGCCCTGCAGATCCGCCCCACGCCCAACCCCAACTTCCGGCGCGTTGATGCGGTGGTGCGCAACGCCGACAACCAACCGGTGCTGACCGTGACCACCATCGTGGGGCGCTACTGATGACGCGCCTTTTGCAGCGCAGGCGCCTGGCCGGCTTCACCCTGATCGAGGTGCTGGTGGCGCTGTTCATCATGTCGCTGCTGGCCCTGATGGGCTGGCAAGGCGTGGACAGCATCGTGCGCACCCGCGAGGCCAGCCAAGCCCGGCTGGAGCAAACCCTGAGGCTCAACACCGTGCTGGCGCAATGGGAGCAGGACCTGGCCGCGTTGCAAGAAACCCCGGTGCTGCCCGCACTCAATTTTGACGGCGCCACGCTGCGCCTGACCCGGCGCGCCAGCGGCGGCCTGCAGGTGGTGGCGTGGCAGTTGCAGCCCGGCCTCACCCCGGCCGATGGCCAGCGCTGGGTGCGTTGGGCCGGCCCGGCGGTGACCCAAAGCGGCGACCTCAAAAACAGCTGGCAACTCAGCCAGCAGTTGCAGACCAGCACGCAACTCACGCCCCTGGAATTGGTGAATGGCGTCACCCAATGGCAGCTGTATTTCTTCCGTGGCAACGCCTGGAGCAATGCGCAGTCGAGCGCCGGCACCGCCAGCAACGGCACCACCACGGCCTTGCCCAGCGGCGTGCGCCTGCTGCTCAGCTTCAGCGGTGGGAGCAGCCACTTGCAGGGTGACTTGGTCAAGGACGTGGTCTTGGGGCCGCAGCTGCCATGACGCCTCGCCGCCCGCCCTTCGCCCCACGCCAATGCCAGCGCGGCGCCGCGCTGCTGTTGGCGATGATTTTGGTGACGCTGGTGACCACCCTGGCCGCCGGCATGGTGTGGCAGCAATGGCGCGCGGTGCAGGTGGAGGCGGCCGAGCGGGCCCGCTCGCAATCGGCGTGGATTTTGTCGGGCGCGCTCGATTGGGCGCGGCTGATCTTGCGCGAAGACGCCCGCTCCGGCGGCGCCGACGACCTCACCGAGCCCTGGGCCACGGCGCTGGCTGAGATCCGCCTGTCGACCTTCTTGGCCGCCGACAAAAACAACAACGCCGACGACAGCGGCCCCGACGCCTTTCTCTCGGGCAGCATCACCGATGCACAAGCCCGCTACAACCTGCGCAATTTGATCGTCGTCGACAAGCTCGCCCCGGCCGAGCTGCTGGTGCTGGAGCGCCTGCTCGATGGCGCCGGCCTGCCGCGCAAGTGGGCGCTGCAAATCGGCCAAGGCCTGCTCGACGCCACGCTGGCCAACACCAACGGCCAGGCCACCACCGACGACAGCAACCCGCCGCTGCTGCCACAAAGCGTGGCGCAGCTGGCTTGGTTTGGGCTCGATGCCGAGGGCCTGCAACGCCTGGCGCCACTGGTGGTGCTGCTGCCGCAGCGCACGCCCATCAACCTCAACACCGCCTCGCGCGAGGTGCTGGCCGCCGTCATCAACACCGACCTGAGCAGCGCCGAGCGCCTGGTGCAGGTGCGCCAGCGCAGCCCTTACAAAGATTTACCCGGTGCCGCCGCCCAACTGCCCGCCACCGCCGTGCTCGACCCCGACCACGTCGACGTGAAGAGCAGCTTTTTTGAAGTGCGCGGCCGGCTGCGCCTGGGC
>JBEAOO010000088.1:0-8091 GCA_041164825.1 Pseudomonadota bacterium
ACAGCGACGGCGAATTTGCCCGCAGCCTGCCTTACCGCACCGCCCTGCCCCGCCCCGTGGTGGGCGATGGCGGGCTGATGGCACTGGCCTGGCAGGCGCAGTTCGAGCGCTTTGGCGCGCCGCTGCGTGGCCTTGGCAAAACGCCGGCTCACTTGCGGCGCGCCAAAGCCACGCAGCGGCCCATGGGCGACCTCGACTGGGCCGCGTGGATGGGCATCAAGGCGCTGGCCGAGGCGGCCGTGGCCCTGCCCAAGGGCACACCGGCGGCCTTCGCCAAAGCGCTGCAAAGCGCGAGCGTGGACGGCACCAAGGGCGTGGCGCTGGCGTTTCGACCCTGGGACGGCCAACTGCGCCAACCCCTGCTGCTCACCGACGGCGTCGGCGTGATCGGCAGCGCCCCGATCGACGGCCTGCTGCACCCACGCAATGTGCTCGACACCCTCGGTGCCGACGCGCCCGAGAAGCTGTGCAAGGCGCGGTCATGAGGGCCCAGGCGCTGACGCGGGCCGAGCACCGGGCCGCTCCCAAGCCGGCCCGCATCCCCCCGGGGGATCGGCCGACGTACCCGGCGGCCGAGGGGCTGACGCGGGCCGAGCGCCGGGCCGCTCCCAAGCCGGCCCGCATCCCCTTGGGGGATCGGCCGACGTACCCGGCGGCCGAGGGGCTCACATGAGCCATTATTTGCAAGCCCTGCGCGCGATCGTGTTGCGCGAGCTGTTCAAGTTCTTCCGCCAGTACGGCCGGCTGGCCAGTGCGCTGGTGCGGCCGCTGCTGTGGCTGGCGGTGTTTGCGGCGGGCTTTCGCAATGTGTTTGGTGTGGCCATCAACCCGCCGTACGAGACCTACATCCCCTACGACGTCTACATCGCCCCCGGGCTGATTGGCATGGTGCTGCTGTTCAACGGCATGCAGTCCAGCCTGGCCATGGTGTACGACCGCGAGATGGGGCTGATGCGCCTGCTGCTGACCGCACCGTTGCCGCGCGCCTGGGTGCTGCTGGCCAAGTTGATCGCCACCGCCGTGCTCTCTCTGCTGCAGGTGGCGGCATTTGCCATCGTCGCCAGCTTGCTGGGCACCGAGCTGCCTTGGTGGGGCGCGCACACGCCGATGGTGCTGCTGGCGCTGTTGTGCGGCGCGCTGATGCTGGGCGCGCTCGGGCTGCTGCTGAGTGTGCACATCAAGCAGCTGGAGAACTTCGCCGGCACGATGAACTTCGTGATCTTCCCGATGTACTTCATGTCCACCGCGCTCTACCCGCTGTGGAAGCTCGAAGAATCGGGCGCCAACTGGGTCTACCAGGTGGCGCGCTTCAACCCCTTCACGCATGCCGTCGAGTGGTTTCGTTTTGCGCTCTATGGCCAAGACCCCGGCGTGGCGCCTTGGGTGGTGCTGGGCACGCTGACGCTGTGTTTTGCATTGGCGGTGTGGGGCTACGACCCGCAACGCGGCTTTGGCGCTTTGGCCAAACGCGGCGGTGGAGGCGCACCGTGAACTGGCCGAAAGCGCTCAAGCTGTGGCCCGCTGCGCGGGTGCAGCCCCGGGTTGGGCAGGCGCCGGGCAGCGAGGTCGAACCGCTGTGGTTCGAGTGGCTGGCATTGAGCGGGCTGATGCTGTTTGGCACCTGGCTGCTCGGCGTGCGCGGTGTCTGGGGCCTGCTGCTGCGCTCCGACCCCACGGGGTTGACGCTGGTGATCATCGTGGTGTTTGTGGCCGCCTCGGCCTGGGCCGGCCAGCGCAGCCGTGAGCTCGAACGCCAGCGCCAGTGCCTGAACGCCGCAGCCCGCCGCGACACGCCCTGGGTGGCTGGGCAGGGCTGGCCGGGCGAGTACCTGCAAGCGCTGGCCCGCGCGCCTCACGATGCCCACACGCCGCTCGACCTGCTGCTCGAATCCACCCACGGCCCGCACCAGACCGCCTGGTGGGTCAATGGCATCCAGCTCAAACTTGGCCTGCTGGGCAAGGTGATTGGCTTCTCGATGCTGGCGCTCAACATCGGCCAGTTGCAGAGCTTCGACCCGGCCCAATCGCAAGAGCTGCTGAAGAGCCTGACCTCGGGCCTGGGCATTGCGCTGCTGACCACCATGGTCGGCCTGGTGGGCAACATTCTGCTCGGCCTGCAGCTCACGCGGCTCGACCGCTACGCCGACACCCTGGTGGCCGACTGCCAACGCGAAGGCCTGCGCCGCAGCGGCACCCACGCGACGCCCGCCGCCGCGCCATCGGAATGAGCCCCGCCCATGCCCAGTCGCCGACACGCCCGGGAGCCCGAGGTCGATCCGTTCTACGACATGTTGTTCAACATGCTGATCGCCTTCGTCTTCTGTTTCATCATCGCCCTGCTGGCCATGAACCCGAAGGCGCTGAAGACGGGCGACATCCCGGCCAAGGCGGAGTTCATCATCAATGTGTCGTGGCCCGACATGAACCCCAACGACATCGACACCTGGGTGCAGGACCCGGGCGGCAACATGGTGTGGTTTCGCGCCCGCGAAGCAGGGCTGATGCACCTGGACCGCGACGACCGGGGCCTGGCCAACGACACCATCGTGGTCAACGGCAAGCAGGTGGTGAATCCGCTGAACCAAGAGGTGGTGACGCTGCGAGGCATTGCGCCGGGCGAGTACACCGTCAACGCCCACTACTACGACTCCAAAGACGGCCAGCCGGTGGAAGTGACCGTCTCCATCATCAAGGTGAACCCGCGCGCGGAGGTTGTCTATTACGGCCAGGTCACGCTGGCCCGCAAGGGCGACGAGGCCACCGCGGCGCGCTTCACCGTGCTGCCCGATGGCAGCGTGGGCCAGGTCAACACCTTGCCCAAGACCCTGGTCGAAAGGATGTGAGGCGATGACGCTGGCTGTGGTGCTCTCGTTTGTGGCGCTGGTGCTGTTGTGCACCTTGGCGCTGCTGTGGTCGCGCTGGCCGGGCTGGCTCAAGGGCCTGCTGGTGGTGGGCGTGGCGGTGTTTTATTTTTGGGCCAACGAGGTGGTGCACGGCATGTGGGGCTGGCCCAGTGCCGACCCTCTGCCCGAGCGCTTTGTGCTGCTGGCCGCGGTGATTGAAGAGCCCACGGCCCGGTCCGCCGGGGCCTTGTACGTGTGGGTCAACGCCATTGAAGACGGCAAACCCGCCGCCCACCCGCGCGCCTACGCCTTGGGCTACCGCAAAGACTTGCACACCCTGCTCAACGACGGCCTGAAAAAGATCCGCAACGGCGTGAGCCAACTCGGCACGGCCGAGCCCAAACGCGGCGCCAAAGGCCTGGCCTGGCTGCGCCCGGGCAGCGATGAACAAGTCGTCAAAATCCGCGATTTGCCGGCGCCTCAGTTGCCCGAAAAATGACCTCCGCCAACGCGCCCACCGAGCCCCACGACGCCATGAACCTGCGCCTGCCCAGCCTGTTGCCCGCCTTGCTGCTGGCCGCCTGTGGCCGCGGCCCGGGCGGTGACCAACTGTTCCCGCTCGAAGCCGGGCGGCAGTGGACCTACCGCGTCACCACCGAGCTGGAAGACAACAGCCTCAGCCACGAAACCCTGGTGATGCGCAACGAGGGCAGCGAGCCGCTGCACCTGCATGACGACAGCCAGGACGCCTGGCGCCGCCGCAGTGAAGACGGCGTGACCTACTGGCTGCGCAGCGACAAGAGCGGCATTTACCGCGTGGCCAGCAAGAGCGATCTGCAGGCCGAACCGCAACCCGATCCGACACCCCGGTTTGTGTTGCGCCAGCCGCTGGTGGTGGGCACGCAGTGGCAAGCCAGCACCACCGCGTATTTGCTGCAGCGGCGGCAAGAATTTCCACGGGAGATTCGCCACACCCACCCGGCCGTGCTCATGAGCTACCGCATCGAGTCCACCGACCTCGCACTCGACACGCCCGTGGGCCGCTTTGAGCACTGCTTGCAGGTCAAGGGCCAGGCCAAGCTGCACCTGTTTGCCGACCCGGTGAACGGCTGGCGCGACCTGCCCCTGACCACGCTGGAGTGGTACTGCCCCGGCATTGGCCTGGCGCGCCTGGAGCGCCATGAGCCAGCACAGTCTGCTTTTTTGTCGGGCGGCAGCTTGACCATGGAGTTGATGGCCTGGCAGTGAGCAGCCCGCCACCGATTCGCCCCATTCCCCGATCATTGCTCCCCTGGACACACCCGCATGCGTTCCCCCGCCCTCACCCGCCGCCACCTGCTGCAAGCCACCGCAGCAGCCTGTTTGGCACCCGCCGCGCTCACCTCGCGCGCCCAGCCCGGTGGCAGTGACTTCCCCACTCGCCCCATCAGCCTCTGGGTGCCCTGGGCGGCGGGCGGCGGCACCGACCTCACCATGCGCTTGCTCGGTGAGCTGGCGGGGCGCCAGCTGGGTCAGCGCGTGATCGTGGAAAACCGCGGCGGCGCCGGTGGCACCTTGGCCATGCCGGTGCTGCAACAAGCCGCACCCGATGGCTACACGATAGGCCAGGTGCCGCAGCCGGTGTTCCGCGCGGCGCACACGCAAAAGGTGCTGTGGGATCCGCTGCGCGACCTCACGCCCATCCTGCAACTCTCGGGCGTCACCTTCGGTTTGGTGGTGCCGGCCAGCAGCCCGTTCAAATCACTGGACGATGTGTTCGAGTTCGCGCGCAGCCACCCCGGCGCGCTCACCGTGGCCACCAACGGCGTGGGCACCACGCCGCACATGGTGATGGACGAGCTGCTGGGCCGGCGCAACCAGAGCTACATCCACGTGCCCTACAAGGGCACCTCGGAGCAAATGCTGGCCGTGGCCAGCGGACAGGTGATGGTGGGGGTCAACTCCAACGGCTTCGCGCCGTTTGTCGACAGCGGCACGCTGCGTCTCTTGGTGACCTTTGGCGAGCGCCGCACCAAGCGCTGGCCGCACGTGCCCACGCTCAAAGAACTGGGCCACGGCATCGTCGCCAGTTCGCCCTACGGCCTGTGCGGCCCCAAGGGCATGCCGCGCCCGGTGGTGATGGCGCTGCACGACGCCTTCCGCACGGCGGCCCACGACCCGCTGCACGTGGCTGAGCTCGCCAAGTACGACCAGGAGCTGAACTACCTCGGCCCCGAGGACTACGGCCGCTCGATGCGCGAGCAGTGGGAGGCTGAGAAGCGCCTGGTTGAGCGACTGGGGCTGGGCCGCTCGGGCAGCTGATTCAAACTCGCACCCACAAACTCTCGCGCCAAAACAAAAGCCCGGCGACTCGGTAAGAGTCGCCGGGCTTTTGGGTTGACTGGTCAGCGCGGCGTCGTTCGACCCGCCTTTTGCGCTGACGTTGGCACCGGTGAACGCCGCAGTGCGCGTGGCGCCGCGGCCTGGGTGTTCATGCCTTACGCGACAACGAGGTTCAGCCCACCTTCTTCCAAGCTGCGCACCAGCCGTTGTGGGCAATCTGCTTGCGACCAAACATGGCGCAGCCCGCCCAATCGTCGGTGGCCGCACCCTGCCAAAAACCGCAGTTGCCGCACTTCTGCGCCGCCGTGTGCTGCGGGAACTTCTTGGTGTCGACCTTGGTGTTGTCGTGCTTGTAGCCGAGTGCTTTGGCGGTCTCGTCGTCTTCTTCCACATGCGGCGCAGCATGCGCAGCACCGGCCGCCAAGGCGAGCGCCGAGCAGGCCGAGAGTTGCATCAGGAACACGCGGCGTGCGGGACGCGCAGCGGCGCCGTCGGCCGCGAAGGAATCAACTTGTTTGGACATGGTCTGTGTCTCCTCAACATGAAAAGGGGCTGGCACAAGGCCGCAGGCTTGCGATCAGGCCAGCAACGGCAGGCCACAGATCGCGAGCAAGAAATAACAGGCAAAAAAAGGGAGGCCGCGACAGCAACAACGGCCTCCGCTCAAAAACGTGGGCAGCGACCCCGCCGCCCACTCGCTCAACCATCGGTCCACGCCACAAGTGCTGCGTGGACGGGTGGGTTGGACAGGTGGGTTGTCAGCGGCTCACTTGGCGAGCTTGAACACCCACATCGAACCACCTTGCTCCAGGTAGTTCACGCGCTTGGCCACGTCGCCACCCCACAGCGGCACGGCACCGCCCCAGCCCGAAGCCACGGCCACGTACTGCTCGCCGTTTTGCGTCCAGGTGACCGGAGGTGCGACCACGCCCGAGCCGGTCTGGAACTTCCAGACGATCTTGCCGGTCTTGGCGTCAGCGGCTTGCAGATAGCCTTCCGGCGTGCCCCAGAACACGAGGTTGCCGCCGGTGGTCAGCACCCCCCCCCACAGCGGCGCATTGTTCTTGGACTCCCAGACGATCTTGCCCGTCTTCGGGTCCACCGCACGCAGCGCGCCGATGTAGTCGTCGTTGATGGTCTTGATGGTGAAGCCGGCACCCAGGTAGGCCGAGCCCTTTTTGTAGGTGATGGGCTCGTTCCAGATCTCCATGCCCCATTCATTGGCGGGCACGTAGAACAGCTTGGTGTCGGGGCTGTAGGCCATCGGCATCTGGTTCTTGCCCCCCAAGAACGACGGTGCCGAGAAGGTCGACGAACCCTTCTTGCCGTCGCTGCTGGCGGTCGGGTCGCCCGGGCGGTTTTCAGGCACGAAGTTAGGCTTGCCGGTCTTCAGGTCGATGCCCGTGGCCCAGGTGATCTTCTTGACGAAGGGAAAGGCATTTTCCAGGTGCCCATTGGCCGCATCGATGACGTAAAAGAAGCCGTTGCGGTCGGCCTTGCCACCCAGGATCTTGCCGTTGTCGTCATACGTGACGAACTCGTTGACGCCGTCAAAGTCCCAGCCGTCATTGGGCGTGCCTTGGTAGTGCCACACGATTTGACCGGTCTTCACGTCAATGGCGACGGTGGAGCAACTGAACAGGTTGTCACCCTTGCGCAGGTGGCTGTTCCACGGCGCCGGGTTGCCCGCGCCAAAGTAGGCCAAGCCGGTCTTGGCGTTGTAGGTGCCGCCCAGCCAGGTGGCTGCGCCGCCGGTCTTCCACAGGTCACCCGGCCAGCTCTTGCCCGGCGTGCCCGAGACACCGTTCTCGGTCTTGTTGCCCTTGTCGTCGTACTTGTAGCCCATGTGGCCTTCCACCGTCGGGCGGCTCCACACCATGCGGCCGGTGCGCGGGTCGCGTGCTTCCACGCGGCCCACCACACCAAACTCGCCACCCGACACGCCGGTCAGCAGCAAGCCGTTGGCAATGATCGGCGCGGCCGTGGCCGAATAGCCGGCGGCGTAGTCGTCAATGCGCTCCTTCCAGACCACGTCACCCGTGTCCTGGTTCAAGGCCACGATCTGCGCGTCCAGCGTCGCGAAAATCACCAGGTTGTCATACAGCGCGGCGCCGCGGTTGACCACGTCGCAACAAGGCATGATGCCCTCTGGCAGGCGGTGCTCGTACTTCCACAGCTTCTTGCCCGTGGTGGCATCCAGCGCGTAAATGCGCGAGTACGAGCCGGTCACAAACATCTTGCCGTTGTGGATCACCGGCTGCGATTCTTGGCCGCGTTGTTTCTCGCCGCCAAAGGAGAACGACCAAGCCGGCACCAGCTTGCTGATGTTGCTGGGCGTGATTTGCTTGAGCGGCGAATAGCGCTGGCCCTGTGTGCCCAAGCCAAACGACAGCACGTCGTTGCCCGTTTTGGCGTCGTCTTGAATCATCTGATCCGTGACCGGCGGGGTGGCCGCATGGGCCGCACCGGCATTCAGTCCCAGCAACACGAGCGCGCTCAAAAGCTTGATTTTCATGGTGTCTCCTCGAAGGGTGTGTCGACGTCGTCGTTCGGAGGCCCGCCCGCGCCCGTCGTTTCACGACAGAACACAGCGGCACCCCGCACCCCCCAAAGGGCAAAACCCATGCCACGCGCTCAGACCCGCCTGCAAGCCGTTTTGCAGCCCATCCAGCGCCGGGTAAACCCACGGTCATCAGTAAAGACGCTGTGCCAGGGTCACACAGTGCCCCTGGCGGGATGGGACAACCGGCGCGCGCATCGCACATCCAAAATCCCCCCCCCACGCCGATCTTGATGGCTTGGTCGGAGATCAGCTGCGAGGCCAGGCTTTGTGTCTTGAGCTGGATGTCGGTGCTGTTGCTCTTGCCGATGCCAATGCCCAGGAAGCTGGACTTGGTTTGGCTCTGGGTTTGGCTGCGCTGGGTGT
>JBEAOO010000089.1:0-7555 GCA_041164825.1 Pseudomonadota bacterium
GGTGGGGGAGGAGGAAGAGGTGGTGGTGGTGGTGGTGGCGGATTTGAATCCAGGCTGCCCAATTGATCCGTCGCGAGGGGCCCGACGATGCGCCGGCGCGTGATGCGCTGCTGGCTGCCGCCGATGCCCACGATGCCGGTGGCGCCGGTGATGCGGTGCGCCGCCTGCACCGAGGGCGCGGGTGCAGCTGGCACGAAGGTGGCGTTGGCAAACACTTGAAACACGCCGATGTGGCTGGCCAGCACATTGAAGGCCGCGGGGCCGATGCGAAAGCCCGGCCTTTGCGGCGCGCCGAGCACGGCGCCAGCGCTGGCGTTGGCCCAAGTGATGGCGCTCGCGGTGGCCGGCGTGCGTCGGCTCACGGTGTCCAGCGACACCCAGCCGCGTGTGGTCGGCAGCAGCCACTGCGGATCGACGGCATCCGTGCCAAAAAAATGAAACAGGGTGCCCATTTCGGTCACGGCCATCCGCACCGTGGCCGCCGTGGCCGGGGTGGCGGCGGCCCCAACTGCCGCCTTTGCTCGACGTGCGATGGGCCCACGCGGACGGGCCAGCCGACGCAGTGGCGCCGAGAGCATGCGGTCGGGGGCGCTGGACTCTTGCAGGCGCGCACTCAGGGTGACGGGGCTGGTGCCGCCGCCGGCCTCGGGCAACAGCAAGCGCGATTGGGCCGGCCCGGCCAAGCGCCACAGCGCTTCGTCGCGCATCGGCACCACATGCCGCTGGTAGAGCTGGGTGGTGATGTTCAGGCTGAGTTGCATCTGGCGCAATTGCTGGTTGCCGTGGCCCATCTCACCCGCCTGGGCCCAGGCTTGCGCCACCAAGGCTTCTTGCGCGTCCTGCACCACGCGGGTGCCGGCCGCTGCGACGGCGCGGTCGCGCGGGTCGAGGTTCAGGTCGTCCAGCCAACTGGGTGCCGTCGTGCTGCCGCTGACGCTGTTGCGCCCGGCCGCGGCCTGGCCATAGATCGGCGGCCCCCAGACCGGGTCGGTGCCATCACCTTGCGCCGTGACCACTGCCGAATGGGCGCCTGCGGAGGCATTGAGGATGTCTTGCAGTGGGGCCTGGAACGCAACTTGGGCGGTCTCCGGCCACGCTGTCCGCTCCTGCCCGATGGCTTGCAGCGCGCCCTCCAGGGCCAGCGTGGGTTGAGCGCTGCTGAGCGGATAGCCGGGCTGGTTCACGTCGATGGGGCGCAGGCCGGCGCCGTCGGGCAGGTCGCGCAGTTGCAGCAGATCGATCAGGGATGCGAAGTCGCTGCGCTCGCCGGTGCGAAAGGTCCAGTGGTGGTAAGCGGGCAGATCGGTACTGGCCGTGCTGCTGCGCCAGGCGGGCCGCAACTGCTGTTCATCCAGCGTGCTCAAGGGCAGGCCCAGTGCGGCCAAGCGGCCTGCTTCAAACGTGGGCACCACGCAGGCGATGTAGTCGGTGTTCGGCGCCAGCAAACGCGGACACAGCAGACGCGACACGCACAGCTCCGGGCGCTGTTGCAGCAGCTCGCGCAATACCTCCTCGCTGGCGCCTTGGCGCGCGCTGACTTGGCCGTGCGCCCAGGCCCACGCCTCGTCGAGGTCGGGCAACTCGTCGACCAGCCGAGCCGGCAGCCGAAGTTCCAGCACGGGCAGGAGCTCATCACGCGGCGCGCGCAGCCGCACCCCGTCTTGCTGTCGCACCACCACCAGGCACAACCAGGGGCGCAGTTGGCCCTGGGCGTTGGCGGCGGCGGGGGTGAACAACCAGGGGAGGTCGGGGTTGTCGAAGTCGATGGCGACCAAGTGGTTCGGTTCGAAGTCGCTGGCGCCGGCCGCAGGTTCGGTGCGCACCACCTGGCGCGGATCGGTGCCGATGACCTCGGCCGCACCGCTCAGGCGAACCGTCATCTCGGCGCCGGGCCCACCGTTGATGCCCAAGGCCACCTGCACATCGACCGTGCTAGGCAAGGGTGCGGTGAGCGGGTCCACCACATGGGCTTGGCTGGCCAGGCCTTGGCGCACCCACGGCAAAAACACGGTGCTGGCGCTCGGTCCCGCCGGTGCGGGCGAGGGGCTGGGTGCGGGTGCGGGCACTGGCGCGGCCAAGCGCAGCGTCAGCGAGGTCTCGGCTTCCAGGTCTTGCACCAAGGACTCATCGATGCGCCCTGGCAATTTCACCGTAGCCTGCGCGAACGCCGTGAGTGTCAATGCCTGCCCGGGCCCGAGGTGGGCGGGCCAGACCAGATCACATTGCCAGTTGTTGGCGGACACCGTGGCGGGCAGGCTGGGCCCGTTGTCGCCCACCTGGACGCGCACCGAGGCACTGCGGCGTCCCCCGCCAGCGACGACGAGTCGGCCCGCCAGGCGGAACGCGCGCTCCACCGCGGTGCCGTCTTGGGGGGTGGTGAGGGTCAGGATGAGATCGGCCATGGCGGGTGTCTTTCTCAGGGCGCCAGCTCGAACGGCCGCACGAGCTGCGCGTGGGGATGCGCTTGGGCAAGCGCGATGGCCTCGACATGGCTGAGCGTTGTTTTGGCCAGCACACCCACGCTCCCGCTGGCGTCCGGCAGGGCTTGCAAGGTGTCTGCGTTGGCCAGTACCCAGCCGGGCTCTTGCAGGCGCCAGGGTGATGCGGCTGCGGCGTGGGCAGGCACCGGCGCCGCCCGCCGTCGCTCGCTGCGGCCTGCCGAGCCGTGCCAGGCCTGGGCTTGCAGCTGCGCGTCGCTCAACACGTAGTCGCCGGCCTGGCCGGCTGCCTTCATGGCCGCCGAGGTGGCTGCGGGCTGCGCAGCGTTCGAACGGCCGAGGGTGCGGGTCGCATAAATCAGCGGCGAGGCCAAGCCTTCGCTGTAGCCCAGGGTCGGCGCCAGGGGGGCGATGCGCATGCCCGCGTCCATGGCCTGATAAGAGGGGCTGGACAGCTTGAGCGCGTCGCTCATGTCGAAGTATTGGGCCGGCGCAAAGTCCTCGCGCACGGCGGCCAGCACGGCGGAATCGGCGGGCACCTGGTTCAGCGTGACGCCGGTGAGGGTGAAGCGGCGCGGCCCTGTAACCTGGCAGTCCCCCAGGCGGTCAATGTCGCGGCTGAGGTTCAGCGGCACCACGCTCTGGCGGATGCTCAAGCTGCCCAGGGGGTGGGCGCGCACCACGTCATCACGGCCGCGTGCGCGCAGGCTGACGATGTGGCTCTGCCCCGCCGGCAACTCCGTCACCCATTGGCGAGGGTCGGCCAGCGCGGCGCGCAGCGTGTCGATGGCGCTGACGGCCGGCGCGGGTGCGGGCCGTGCGCCCTCAAACAGGCTGCGGTTGATGCGGATGGTGACGTCCCACCACAAGACTTCAAAGGTCGCCTTGACGCGCAGGTTCAGGGGCCGCGGCCCCTCCAGGGCGCCTTCGACCTGCACCTTGAAGAGACTGCGCGAGCCCTTCTTCAACTGCAAGCTGGCCTCGTATTCGGCCAGGAAGTGGAAGGGGTCGCGTTGAATCAGCACATCAAAGCCGATGTCGCCCTGAACGCTGAAGCCATAGGCCGCGGCGTAGAGGTGTGCATGGGCGCCAAATTGCACGGTGTTGGCCGTTACCGCGAAGTAGGCGTCGCAGTGCAGGCGCGGGTTGTCGCCGGTGGTGAGGCTGAGCGCAATCCGTTCGAGCGTCGGGAACTGGCTGGGGGGCGTGAAGGCGCGGTGCATGCCACCCACCGCGAGCGCAAAGCTGCGCGGTGAGGACCAGCGCAGGCGCAGCGCCATTTGCCCGGTGAGCGGGAAGCGATCCAGAAAGCGCGAGTCCACGAGCACCGCGTCGAGCGAGACCGTGCCGTCGTCGAAATCGATGATGCCCAGCGCGTCCATGGTCAACCGCACCAACTCATCTTCCATACGCGGCAACGCCGCCCGCACGCGGCCCATCACCACCAGACGGTGCCGGTGCCCGATTTCGAGCAGCAGCGCCAAGTCCATGAGCAGCATGAGGGGCACACCCCAGGCAATGCGCACCACGGGTCCAAACACATGGCTGCCATGCCGTGCGGGGAACACGGTGTCGAGCTGGGTCAGCAGCGTGTCGGCATTGCGCACGGGATCGCGGGGGAACAGAACGGAGGTCAGCACGCCACTTTTCAAACCATCGCGCAAGGCGGTTTCGTTCACGCTGCGGTGGATGGCAAGCAGCCCACCGACGCCGGTGAGCCAAAAGCCCATGCCAAGCGGCTGGGGCTTGAATCCCTCGGCGGTGATGAGCAGCAGCAGCGAGTACCCGGCGGCGCCACCCGGCAAACGGGTGGACAGCAGGCCCACGGCCTTCACGGCCAGAATCTTGTTGATCTGCAGTTCGAGCACGCCGGCGTATAACTTTTTGGCGTCGTCATAGAACAAGAAGCCGCCACCGGTGACCGCCGTGGCATCCACCGCCACGGCCACACCCGCTGGGGGCAGGAAGCCCATGGCCAGATGCGTGAAATGCAGATTGGCTTGACGCCGGTCATTGGGGCGCGAGGCGCGCCATCGCAGGCCGATCTGATCGACCTTCGCCAGCACCGGACCGAGCGTGGCGCTCACGCACAGGGCCACGCGCAGCTCCGCCGTTCCGCCGTCCGGGCCCGAGTTCGGCAGCACCGAAATCAAGATCCGCTCCACCCGCACGCCGCCCAGACCCTTGCCGACGGGCACGGCGATCAGCAAGCCCGCGGGCTGTGCGCCGGTGGCCAGCACGGGCAGCAGCGGTGGCTCTGGCGGTGCGGTCGGGGCGCTGGTGGGCGCTGGGCCATCGCGGCCGCTCAGCACCTTGGGTGCATCGCCGTGGCCGGATAGCAGCGGCAGACCTCCGCTGGTGAAAAAACCGTTGGCGCTGGTGTATCCGGTGCCGAAACTGAAGGCGAGTTCGGTGTTATCGCGTGGCAGCAGACTGGCCAAAAAGCTGTCGAGCAGCGCGCTGTCGATCACCAGCCGGCAGTCGTGGAGCGCCGCGCGCAAGTCCATCCCGGCGGGGCCGAGGCGGCCTGTCAAGGCCACACGGCCGATTTCCAGCCGGGTGCCGCTGGCATGCGGAATGGCGAAGGACACGGCACGGCCCTCGGGCGGCACGCTGACCAGGCTGACGTTGGCGCCCAGGTCAGCCTGGCCAGACGCAGGGCCGGCCACCTGCAGGCCCTTGGGTCCGCCGGCGAGCAGGGCCAGCCCGGCGGCCGCATCGAGCCGCCAGGCCAATGTCCAACGCTTGGACAAGGCGATGTCATTGGCCATCTCACCGCCCAGCGCCACAAACGCGCCCGGGCCCCCGTGGGAACGGGGAACCAAAGCCACGCTGACGGTGGCTGCGCGCTCGGCCTGTTGACTGGCCGGGTCGTTGGCCTCGTTGTTGGCCTGATCCCAGAGCTTGACGCTGAGCATGCGGTCGGCCACCTGATCGGCCAGGGTGCGGTCGATGCCCGGCACCGAGTCCCAGCCGTAAAGCACTTGCAGGCGGGGTCTGCCGGCGTCGTCCTTGAACAGGCGCCCGAGACTGCCGAATTTGTGGGCGAATGCCAGCAGTCCGGCCAACAAGCGCAGGGTGGGGAAGGACCAGCGCAAGGCGTCGTTGTCCGACGCCAGTTGCCAGCCCGGCCAACTGCCGCCCATCAACACCAGTTGAAACAAGCGGGTGACGCTGGAGAGTGAGCGCTCCAGCGAACTGCCACCTTCGCCGAGCTGGCTGGTGGCGTCAAAGGTGAAGCTGGCGAACTGCATCACGAAATACAACTTGGGGTGGCGCAGGCGGATGAAGTCGGTGGCCAGCAGGTCCAGCGCGGTCTGCACGAGTTCGTCCGCCGTGGCCATGCCGCCGGTGTCGATGGCACTCACGAAATCGCTCAGCGCATCGAGCAGCAGGCGCACGTCGTTCAGCGTCAGCAGGGCGGCTTCGAGGTCGGGATCGGTCGCGTCGCGGTAGGCGCGCAGGCTGGCCACGCGGTCATCGTCAAAGGCCAGCGGCCGCTCGCTGCTGACGGTGCCGCCGAGGTCTCGCGTCAACGCCGCTTTGGCCGCGGGGTCAGCGAGGGTTTGGGCCACCCAGTCGAAGAAGTCGACACAGTCGGCGACCAAGGAGGGCAAGAGCTCGCGGTCGTGTGTCATGGTGGATGCGGGCTGCTGGGCCGGTGTTCAGAACAGCGAAGCGGCCAAGCCACCATGCAGGTCGTGCTGGTGGGGTGGTTGATCGCTGGGGTCGGGTGTGAGTGCTGCGCGTTGCACCACGTAGGGCAGCGGCTTCGGGGTCTCGGTGGCGGGGGCTTGCGGATCGGGAAACAAGGTGTAGAGCGTCTGCACCGCCATCAACACGCCTGCCTGGCACTCGAAGCTCAGCACGCCCAGGTTGGCGCGGAACAGAATCTGCCGCGAGTTGCCCACTCGCTCCAACTGCCGCTGGTGACGCGCGGCAATGGCCTGGTAGCCGAGCACCGGGTCGCCGCCGGCGGGCTGAAGTTGGCGTTCGATGTCGGCCGACACCAAGGGCAGGGGGCGGGCCATGGGTGGGCGCTTGTCGTCGGGCCGCAGGTCGAACACCGGCAGCAACCGCCACGACCAATCAGGCGCGTGCGCTGCATGCACCCGCGTGGGCGTGGCGTCTTTACGCGGCCAGCCATAGGTGGGCAGCAGGGCCGGTGATTGGTGCAGGCGTTTGCGCAGCACCAAGGGCAGGTCCTGGTCGCTCTGACCGGGCGGGTAGATGAAGGTGCCGGCGGGCGGCGCACTGAGCCAGCCCATGCGTTCGGCGCCGATGTCTGCGCGCACCATGGCTTGCGCAAACGCTAGGCTGTGGTCGACGGTGATGAGGTAGTCTGGCATCACATTCTTGAAGCCGCTGGAGGTGAACTGGACCAGCCGTGCGGGGAGGCTGTCGCCACGGCGCCAGTAGCTCATCTGGGTGGCGGCGCTGTAGTGCACATCGCCCGACAGCAGCACCACTTGGCGGTGCGCGGCCAGCCGTTGCAGCAAGGCTTCGAAGGTGGGCGGGTCGAGGGCCCAGCCTTCGATGGCGTCGGGGTTGGTGCCGACCATCAGGTCGCTGCCCTCACCGTTCTCGGCGCTGGCCGCATGCGAGAAGGCATCGAAGGCGCGGTAGGAGGCCGGCGCCACGATCTCGTCAAAGATGGACGGCGCCAGCACCTGCAGGGGCGCCACCACCAGCAGCACCTCGCGGCCCTCGCCCAGGGGGGCCGCCGGGATTTGGCGCGCCTGGGCGCCCGCCGCCGGGTTGTCTTGCGGACCGTTGCTGATGTTGCCCGGGGGGCCGTTGCGCGATGCATAACTGCGCCGGGTGCGGTTGTCGAGTGCGACCGTGAGATGCTGGGGTCCGGGCACGGTGTAGTGCCAGCTCAGCGGGCCACCGGGCGTGTCGTAGCGGCCATCGATGCGGGGTTGAGGCCGGCGAGCGGCGTCCAGGCCCAGCAGTCTGTCGATGCTGCTGGCAGCTACCGGCGCCGGGCCCTGGGCAGCGCCCTCGGGAAACAACTGGGCAATGGTGTTCAGCAGGCGGCGAGGCTCGCCGCTGTCGTACTTGAGCGGGTCATTGCCCCAGTCCTGGAAAAGTGCGTAGGCCACCAGCGCATTGCG
>JBEAOO010000090.1:0-11672 GCA_041164825.1 Pseudomonadota bacterium
ATGATCTCGGTGTAGCGGCGCTCGTCCAGCACCTGGCTGAGTGCCGCGGCCAGCGTCATCAGCGTTTTGCCCGTGCCTGCCGTGCCGGTGAGGGTGATGAAGTCGCAGTCCGGATCCATCAACAGGTTGAGGCCGAAGTTTTGTTCGCGGTTGCGGGCGGTGACACCCCAGACCGCGTTCTTTTGGTGGGTGTACTCACGCAGGGTGCGTAGCACAGCGCTCTTGCCGGTGATCTCGGTGACCTTGGCGTAGAGCGGCGCAGCGCCCGGCGCTTCGAGGTACACAAACTGGTTGATCAGCAGCGTGGGCACCAGCGGGCCACTGATGCGGTAATAGGTGAAACCGGCTTGGTTCCAGCTTTCCATGGTCTTGCCGTGGCGCTCCCAGAAGTCGGCCGGCAGGGCCATCACGCCGGTGTAGAGCAGGTCGCCGTCTTCCAGCGTTTTGTCGTTGAAATAGTCTTCAGCGGGCAGGCCGAGCGCGCGGGCCTTGATGCGCATGTTGATGTCCTTGGACACCAGCACCACGTCGCGGTCTTTGCTTTGCTCGCGCAGGGCTTGCACCACGCCCAAGATCTGGTTGTCTGCCTTGCCCTGCGGCAGGCCGGCGGGCAATTGCACATTGACCAGATTGGTCTGGAAGAACAGCTTGCCGCCCGCCTCGCGGTGGCCGGTGGACGCCAGCGACAGGCCTTCAGACATGCCGGACGAATCGCGCTCGCCCATGCTGGCGGCCAGGGCGTCCAGATCGCGGCTGACTTGGCGGGCGTTGCGCGCCACCTCGGTCATGCCCTTCTTGTGCCCGTCCAGCTCTTCGAGCGTGATCATGGGCAGGTAGATGTCGTGTTCCTCGAAACGGAACAGGCTCATCGGGTCGTGCATCAACACATTGGTGTCGAGCACAAACAGCTTGGCCGGGCCGTCACCGCGCGGCTTGCGCGCGCGCGGCTGGGGCTGCGGGCGGGCCGGAGCGGGTGCGGGCGGCGGCAGCACGGGCGCTGGCGGCGTGCGCTGCGCCACGGCGGGCATCGGCGCTTTGAGCTCCAGCGGGGCGGGCGTGGGTTCAGCGCGAACGCGGGATTGGGTGCTGCGCTTGCCAGGTTTGGGGGCGGCCTGATCGACAAAATCTGCGGCGGTCAGGAGCGATGCGCGTTTGGCGGGCGGCTTGGGCAAGGGCATGGGTGTGTGCGGGTGGTTTCGGGGGTGGATGGGAAACGATCAAGCAATAAAAAAGCCGCACAGAAGCCTGTGCGGCTGGGCGGAAATCTGGCGCTGAGGGGCTCTCGCTTCTCTCTGAGGCATGACCCATTATGCACAAGCTGGCGGCTGGTTTTGCGACAGCGGCGTGGCACGGGTGGCTGTGTTCAGCCCTGACGTTGAACGCCACATCTTTGGGCCAACGAGGGACATAGCAAGTCGTGTGCCCCAGGCTCGTCCGCGGCTCGGTGCGAGCGCTAGAAAGCACAAAGCCGGGCGGGGCCCGGCTTGGGTGGCAAACGTCGCGCAGCGCTCAGGCGCCGCGGTGGTTTACTTCAGTTCTTTGACGGTCTTCAGCACTTCTTCCACGTGGCCGGCCACCTTCAGGCCGCGCCACTCGGCGCGCAGCACGCCGCTGCCGTCGATCAAGAAGGTGGAGCGCTCGATGCCCTTGACCTTCTTGCCGTACATGATCTTGTTCTTGACCACGCCGAACATGTGGCAGAGCTTTTCCTCGGTGTCGGCAATCAGCTCAAACGGCAGTTCGAGGTTTTGCTTGAACTTGTCGTGCGAGCTCATGTTGTCGCGCGAAACGCCGAAGACCACGGCACCGGCCTTCACGAAGTCCTTGTGGTGGTCGCGAAACTGCATCGCTTCGGTGGTGCAGCCGGGGGTGTTGTCTTTGGGATAAAAATACAGCACGACCGTCTGCCCGGCGTACGCTTGAGGCGTGAACTTCACACCGCCGGTGGCAAGCGCTTCAAAGTCCGGCAGGGTTTTGTTGAGGGCTGGCGTCATGTGGTGATTCTGAGTCGGTGCGCCGGGTATGGCATAGCCAAAGATTATAAGCGAAGCGCTCCGGCCTCTCGCGGATGAACGGTCATCCCCCCATAGGGGGTAGAGCGTCTCAGTCGGCGTCCACCATCAGCGCCAACACCACTGAGCGAGCCTCACCCACCAGCACGTTGAAAGTGCGGCACGCGGCCGCGCTGTCCATGGTCTCAAAACCAATGCGACGGCGCATCAAGGGTTGCAGTAGCGCGGAGGGTGGAAACTTCAGTTTGGTGCCCGTGCCCAGGATCACCAACTCCGGCGCCAGGGCGGCCAGTGCCTCCATGTCTTCGCTGCGCAACTCCGCCACGCTGCGGCAAGCCCAGGCTTGCACATCACCGCGCCAGGGCGCGATCAGGCTGCCGCGGTGCAGTTTGCCCTGGATCAGGCATTCGGTGCCGCTGAAGGCGGCGACGGCGTTGACGCCTTCGGTTCGGTCGGGTTGGAGTTTCACGCGAAAGGCCAGTCGAATGGGTCAGGGCAGACAGCCCGGGCGCACTCGCCAAGGCCAGGGGGTATGGTTAAATTATAGGTTTTGCGCCGCAGCGTGCTGCGCAAGCTTGGCCGCGCTGCCCATGAGGGCAAAAGCAGCGGCTCCCCAGGCCCCAGGAGATTTTTCTTTGAAACCCATCGTCAAGTCGAGCAAGCTCGCCAATGTCTGTTACGACATCCGCGGCCCGGTGCTGGAAAAGGCGCGGCAGATGGAGGAGGAGGGCCACAAGATCATCAAGCTCAACATCGGCAACTTGGCCGTGTTTGGGCTGGAGCCGCCGGATGAGATCTTGCAGGACATGATCCGCAACCTCTCGGGCGCCGCGGGCTACACCGATTCCAAAGGCCTGTTCGCGCCACGCAAATCGGTGGTGCATTACTGCCAGGAAAAAGGCATTCACGGCGTGACGGTGGACGACGTCTACCTCGGCAACGGCGCCTCCGAGCTCATCACCATGAGCCTGAACGCGCTGCTCAACAGCGGCGACGAGGTGCTGATCCCCTCGCCCGACTACCCGCTCTACACCGCCTCGGTGGCGCTCTCAGGCGGCACGCCGGTGCACTACCGCTGCGACGAGCAGTCGGACTGGTATCCCGACATCGCCGACATCCGCAGCAAGATTACGCCCAACACCAAGGCCATCGTCGTCATCAACCCCAACAACCCCACGGGCGCGCTGTATCCCGAGGCGGTGTTGTTGGAGATTTTGGAGGTGGCGCGTCAGCACCAGCTGATCGTGTTCGCCGACGAGATCTACGACAAGACGCTGTACGACGGCAATGTGCACACCAGCGTGGCGGCCCTGGCCGATGATGTGCTGGTGGTGACCTTCAACGGCCTGAGCAAGAACTATCGCTCCTGCGGCTACCGCGCCGGCTGGATGGTGGTGTCGGGCGAAAAGCGCCACGCCAAGGACTACATCGAGGGCCTGAACATGCTGGCCTCGATGCGCTTGTGCGCCAACACGCCGGGCCAGCTCGCTATCCAGACCGCACTCGGTGGCTACCAGAGCATCAAAGACTTGGTGGCGCCCACCGGCCGCCTGTGCCGCCAGCGCGATCTGGCCTACGACCTGCTCACGCAGATTCCGGGCGTGAGCGTGGTCAAGCCCAAGGCCGCGCTCTACATGTTCCCGCGCCTGGACCCCAAGATGTACCCGATCGCCGACGACCAACAATTCGCCTACGAACTGTTGGCCGAAGAGAAGGTGTTGATCGTGCAAGGCACGGGCTTCAACTGGCCCGAGCCCGATCACTTCCGTTTGGTGTTTTTGCCCAACTCCGACGACTTGGCCCTGGCCGTCGGGCGCATTGCCCGCTTCCTGGATGGGTATCGCAAGCGCCACAGCGCTTGAGCGTCCGCCTCATCCCCCCCCCCCCCGATTTTCTGAGCCAACTTCGAGCATTCCCCAGTGAGCAATTCCATGAAACCCATCCAGGTTGGCCTTCTGGGCCTCGGCACCGTTGGCGGTGGCGTGTTCCACGTCCTCCAGCGCAACCAGGCAGAGATTCAACGCCGTGCCGGCCGAGGCATTGAGCTGGTGGTGGTGTCGCGCCGTGACCAGGCCGCTGCACGCGCCATCCTGGGCGACGACAGCACGGTGCGCCTGGTGGCCGATTCGGCCAGCATCGTCAACGACCCGGCGATCGACATCGTGGTCGAGTTGATCGGCGGCACCTCGGTGGCCAAAGACCTGGTGCTGCAGGCGATTGCCAACGGCAAGCACGTGGTCACCGCCAACAAGGCGCTGCTGGCCGTGCACGGCACCGAGATTTTTGCCGCCGCCCATGCCAAGGGCGTGATGGTGGCGTTTGAAGCGGCCGTGGCCGGTGGCATCCCCATCATCAAGGCGCTGCGCGAAGGCCTGACCGCCAACCGCCTCAACTGGGTGGCCGGCATCATCAACGGCACCACCAACTTCATCTTGAGCGAGATGCGCGACAAGGGCCTGGACTTCGGCACCGTGTTGAAGCAAGCGCAAGCACTGGGATACGCCGAAGCCGACCCGACCTTCGACATCGAAGGCGTCGATGCCGCCCACAAGGCCACGCTGATCAGCGCACTGGCCTTTGGCACACCGGTGCAGTTTGAGCGCGCCCACATCGAGGGCATCACGCAACTGCAAGCCGCCGACATCACCTACGCCGAGCAGCTCGGCTACCGCATCAAGCTGTTGGGCATCACCAAGCGCCGCGATGACGTGGGCGGCATCGAGCTGCGCGTGCACCCGACGTTGGTGCCAGCCAAGCGCCTGATCGCCAATGTGGAGGGCGCGATGAACGCCGTGGTGGTGCAGGGCGATGCCGTGGGCACGACGCTGTACTACGGCAAGGGCGCGGGCGCCGAGCCCACCGCCTCGGCCGTGATTGCTGATTTGGTCGACATCACCCGCCTGCACACCGCCGACCCGGAGCACCGCGTGCCGCACCTGGCCTTCCAGCCCGATGCGCTGTCGAGCGTGCTGGTGCTGGGCATTGACGAGGTCATCACCTCGTTCTACCTGCGCCTGCAGGTGGCCGACCAGACCGGTGTGCTGGCCCGCATCACCGGCATCTTGGCCGAGCACAACATCTCGATCGACGCGCTGCTGCAGCGCGAATCGGCCGACGGCGAGAAGCAGACCGACGTCATCATCCTCACCCACGACACCGTGGAAGGCCGCATGAAGCAGGCGCTGGCCCAGATGCAAGCGCTGCCCACCGTGCTCGCGCCGATCGTGCGCATCCGCAAGGAAGAGCTGCAAGGATGAAATACATCAGCACCCGGGGCGACCAGACCCAGCGCGGCTTCTCCGAGATCCTGCTTGAAGGCCTGGCGCCCGATGGCGGCCTCTATTTGCCCACGCACTACCCCAAGATCGACGACGCCACGCTCACGCGCTGGCGCGGCCTGAGCTATGCCGATCTGGCGTTCGAGATCCTGTCGCTCTACATCGACGACATCCCGGCCGACGACCTGCGCAGCCTGGTGCAGCGCACCTACACCGAAGCCGTGTACGGCACGCCCGAGATCACCCCGCTGAAGGCCTTGGAGCCGGGCCTGTACCTGCAAGCCTTGTCCAACGGCCCCACGCTGGCCTTCAAAGACATGGCCATGCAGTTGCTGGGCAACCTGTTCGAGTACGAGCTGGGCCGCCGCGGCGCGGAGCTCAACATTTTGGGTGCCACCTCGGGCGACACCGGCAGCGCGGCCGAGTACGCGATGCGCGGCAAAAAAGGCATCCGCGTGTTCATGCTCAGCCCGCACGGCCGCATGAGCCCGTTCCAGCAGGCGCAGATGTTCAGCCTGCAGGATGCCAACATCCACAACATCGCCATCGAAGGCGTGTTTGACGATTGCCAAGACATCGTCAAGGCCGTCAGCAACGACCTGGCCTTCAAGCGCGCGCACAAGATCGGCACCGTCAACTCCATCAACTGGGCGCGCTTGTTGGCCCAGGTGGTGTACTACTTTGCCGGCTACTTTCAGGCCACCGAGAGCAACACCGAGCAGGTCAGCATCGCCGTGCCTTCGGGCAACTTCGGCAACATCTGTGCAGGCCACGTGGCGCGCATGATGGGCTTGCCGGTGCGCCAGCTGGTGTTGGCCACCAACGAAAACAACGTGCTCGACGAGTTCTTCCGCACCGGCACCTACCGCGTGCGCGGCAGTGCCGAAACGTTTGAGACCTCCAGCCCGTCGATGGACATCAGCAAGGCCAGCAACTTCGAGCGCTTCGTGTTCGACCTGCTGGGCCGGGATGGCGCGCGGGTCAAGAGCCTGTTCAAAGACGCGGTCGAAACCACCGGCGCGTTCACGGTCTCGCCCGAAGAGTTGGCGCGCATCGCCGGCTTCGGTTTTGTCTCTGGCAGCAGCAACCACGCCGACCGCCTGGCCACCATCCGCGACACTTGGGCGCGCTTCCAGGTGATGGTCGACACCCACACGGCCGACGGCCTGAAGGTGGCGCGCCCGTTCGTGAAGGCCGGCGAACCCATGCTGGTGCTGGAAACCGCGCTGCCGGCCAAGTTTGCGGCCACGCTGGTGGAGGCCATTGGCCTCACGCCCGCACGCCCGGCCAAACTCGAAGGCATCGAAGACTTGCCCAAGCGCTTTGTGGTGATGCCGGTGAACACGCAGCAGGTCAAAGACTTCGTTGTGGCCAACACCTGAGCCGCCGCATGCGCGTTGTCGGATTCGCCGGCTACTCCGGCGCAGGCAAAACCACCTTGGTGACGGCGTTGGTGGCGCGTTTGCGCGCCACGGGCGTGCGCGTGTCGGTGATCAAACATGCGCACCACCAGTTCGACATCGACAAGCCGGGCAAAGACTCGCACCGTCACCGTGAAGCCGGCGCGTTTGAGGTGCTGATCGCGTCCGACCGGCGCCTGGCCAAGATGCGCGAGTACGAGCTGCCGGCCGAGCCCTCGGTGCACCAATTGCTGCTGGAGTTGCACGACTGCGACTGGGTGCTGGTCGAGGGCTTCAAGCACGCCGACATTCCCAAGCTCGAAGTGTGGCGAGCGGCGAACGACAAGCCGGTGCTGTACCCTCACGATGCCTTCATGGTGGCGGTGTGCGCTGACGCGGCATCCACCTTGCCCGAGCCCACCGGCCTGCCGCGCCTCGATCTGGACGACCCGGACGCGGTGCTGGCCTTTCTCCTCTCCGACCCTTCGCGCTATGACCACGCCAACCCGCTCCTCGTCGCCCCCGCCGTTGATGAGCCTGGACGCGGCGCTGGCGCAACTGCTGGCGGCCACCCCCGCGCTGACTGAGCGCGAGACCCTGCCCACCGCCGAGGCCCTCGGCCGGGTGTTGGCGCAAGACCTGATCTCCCCTGTCAACGTGCCACCGGCCGACAACTCGGCCATGGATGGCTATGCCCTGCGTTGCGCCGATGTGCCTGCGCCCGGCGCCGTGCTGGCCATCAGCCAGCGCATCCCTGCGGGCGTGGTGGGTGCGCCCTTGCTGGCCGGCACCGCAGCGCGCATCTTCACCGGCGCGCAAGTGCCCCAAGGCGCCGATGCCGTGCTGATGCAAGAGCAGTGCGAGGCGGTGGCGGGCGGGGTGCGTATTGTAGGTGCCGTGAGCCCGGGCTTGGCCATCCGCCGTCAGGGCGAAGACGTGGCGGTGGGCGATGTGGTGCTGCGCGCCGGCCGCCGCTTGGATGCGGCAGCGCTGGGCCTGGCCGCCACCGTGGGTGCGGCTGAATTGCCCGTGGCGCGCCGCCCGCGTGTGGCCTTGTTCAGCACCGGCGATGAGCTGGTGCTGCCCGGCCAGCCGCTGCCGCCCGGCGCCATCTACAACTCCAACCGCGACACGCTCAAGGCCTTGTTGCGCGGCGTGGGTGCCGTGTGCACCGACCTCGGCATCGTGCCCGATCGGCTCGATGCCACGCGCGACGCGCTGCGCCGTGCCGCGCAAGGCCACGATTTGATTCTGACCAGCGGCGGCGTGTCGGTGGGCGAAGAAGACCATCTCAAGCCGGCGATGCAAGCCGAAGGCCGGCTGGACCTGTGGCAAGTGGCGATCAAACCTGGCAAGCCGCTGGCGTTTGGCGCCGTGCGCCGGGGGGCGCCAGGGCTGGGCGAGGCGCTGTTTGTGGGCCTGCCTGGCAATCCGGTGGCCAGCTTCATCACCTTCTTGCTCGCCGTGCGGCCGATGTTGCTGCGCATGCAAGGTGTGGCCGATGCCGACTTGCAGCCCGTGGGCTGGAGCGCCCGCGCCGACTTCGACTGGCCGCGCGCTGACAAGCGCCGCGAATTCTTGCGCGTGCGCCGCAATGCCAGCGGCGGGCTCGACCTCTACCCCAACCAAGGCTCGGGCGTGCTCAGCTCGGTGGCCTGGGCCGATGGTGTGGTCGACAACCCACCCGGCACCGTGATCGCGCATGGCGACACGGTGCGTTTTGTGCCCTTCGCGGAGTGGCTGGCATGAACATCCAGCTGCGTTTTTTTGCCTCGTTGCGTGAAGCGCTCGGCAGCGGCAGCGCCATCGAGCTGCCGGCGCCGGGCATGACGGTGGGCCAGTTGCGCGATCACCTGATCGGCCTCAGCCCGGCGCACGCCGAGGCCTTGCGCCGCGGCCGCGCGCTGCGTTGCGCGCTCAACCAGCAACTGTGCAGCGAAGATGCCGTGGTGCCCGATGGTGCCGAGTTGGCCTTCTTTCCGCCCGTTACCGGCGGCTGAGCCATGGTCGCATCCACCCCGCGCGTGCGCGTTCAAACTGCCGACTTCGACCTCGGCGCCGAGGTGGCCGCCCTGCGCGCTGAGGACGGTGGTGTGGGCGCCATCGCCAGCTTTGTGGGCACCGTGCGCGACCGCAGCGACGGCCAAGGCGTGAGCCGGATGGAACTGGAGCACTACCCGGGCATGACCGAGGCCGCGATCGAGGCCATGATCGACGAGGCGCTGCGGCGCTTCGACCTGCGCGCTGCGCGCGTGGTGCACCGCGTGGGCGAGCTGGCCGTGGGTGAGCAGATCGTGCTGGTGGCCGTCACGTCGGCACACCGCGCGGCGGCGTTCCAGGGCTGTGAGTTCTTGATGGACTACCTGAAGACCCAGGCGCCATTTTGGAAAAAGGAAACCACGCCCGAGGGCGCGCGCTGGGTGGATGCCCGCGAGGCCGACGATGCGGCGCTGGCGCGTTGGGGCATCACCAGCAGCAACGCGCTGCCGAGCGCGGCAGCGTGAGCTGAACCCCGGCGCGGCGCTCGCCCGGTTTGATCCAGGTCAGCCTGGCGACGTACTCTGCATTGCGGCCGTCTTGAAGTCGGCCGGCATGGCCTCAGGTTCGCAGTAACCGGAGGATTCATCCCATGCGTATCGACAAACTGACCACTGCGTTTCAACAAGCCTTGGCCGAGGCCCAGAGTCTGGCCGTCACGCGCGACAACCCCTACATCGAGCCGGTGCACCTGTTGAGCGCCATGCTGGCCCAGCCGGACGGCCCCAAGGCCTTGCTCGACCGCGCGGGCGCCAACACCGCCGCGCTCAAGACCGCGATGGACACGTCGCTCACCGGCCTGCCCGAAGTGCAGGGCAGTGGCCAGCAGGTGCAGCCGGGGCGCGACTTGGTGGCGCTGCTGCAGGCGGCTGAAAAAGAAGCCAGCAAACAGGGCGACCAGTTCATTGCCAGCGAGATGTTTTTGTTGGCGCTGGCCGATGCCAAGACCGATCTCGGTGGCATCGTGCGCGGCCACGGCCTGACCCGCAAGGCGCTCGAAGCCGCCATCACCGCCGTGCGCGGGGGGCAGGGCGTGAACTCGGCCGAATCGGAGGGCCAACGCGAGGCGCTCAAAAAATACACGCTCGACCTGACCGAACGCGCTCGCTTGGGCAAGCTCGACCCGGTGATCGGCCGCGACGACGAGATCCGCCGCGCCATGCAGGTGCTGCAGCGCCGCACCAAGAACAACCCGGTGCTGATCGGCGAGCCAGGTGTGGGCAAGACAGCGATCGTCGAAGGCCTGGCGCAGCGCATCGTCAACGGCGAGGTGCCGGAGACGCTCAAGGACAAGCGTGTGCTGGTGCTGGACATGGCCGGGCTGCTGGCCGGCGCCAAGTTCCGCGGCGAGTTTGAAGAGCGCCTTAAGGCCGTGCTCAAGGAAGTGGCGCTCGACGAAGGCCGCATCATCTTGTTCATCGACGAGCTGCACACCATGGTGGGCGCTGGCAAGGCCGAGGGCGCGATGGACGCGGGCAACATGCTCAAGCCTGCCCTGGCGCGCGGTGAGTTGCATTGCATCGGCGCCACCACGCTCGATGAGTACCGCAAGTACGTCGAAAAAGACGCCGCCTTGGAGCGCCGCTTCCAGAAGGTGCTGGTGGCCGAGCCGAGCGTGGAGGCGACCATCGCCATCCTGCGCGGCTTGCAAGAGAAGTACGAGGTCCACCACGGGGTGGAGATCACCGACCCGGCCATCGTGGCCGCGGCCGAGCTGAGCCACCGCTACATCACCGATCGCTTCTTGCCCGACAAGGCGATCGATTTGATCGATGAGGCCGCGGCCAAGATCAAGATCGAGATCGACTCCAAGCCCGAGGTGATGGACAAGCTCGATCGACGCGTGATCCAGCTCAAGATCGAGCGCGAGGCCATGAAGAAGGAGCACGACGAGGGCTCGCAAAAGCGCTTGGCGCTGATCGAAGACGAGCTGCTCAAGCTGCAGCGCGAGGTGAACGACCTGGAAGAAATCTGGACCGCCGAGAAGGCCGCGCAGCAAGGTGCGGAGCAGGTGCGGGTGGAGATCGAGAAGGTCAAGTTCCAGATGGAGGAGTTCAAGCGCAAGGGCGACTTCAACAAGGTCGCCGAGCTGCAATACGGCCGCTTGCCCGAGCTGGAGAAGTCGCTGAAAACCGCGCTCGATGCGGAGGCGGGCAAGACCGCCGAGGCCAGGGCCGGCGGTGGGCGGCCGCAGCTGCTGCGCACGCAGGTGGGCGCCGAGGAAATTGCCGAGGTGGTGTCGCGCGCCACGGGCATCCCCGTGAGCAAGCTGATGCAGGGCGAGCGCGACAAGCTGCTGCAAATGGAAGACAAGCTGCACGAGCGTTTGGTGGGCCAGGACGAAGCGATCACGGCCGTGGCCGATGCGATTCGCCGCTCGCGTGCGGGCTTGAGCGACCCGAACCGGCCGCTCGGCAGCTTCTTGTTCCTCGGCCCCACGGGCGTGGGCAAGACCGAGTTGTGCAAGGCGCTGGCGGGCTTTTTGTTCGACAGCGAAGACCACATGATCCGCGTCGACATGAGCGAGTTCATGGAGAAGCACTCGGTGAGCCGCCTGATTGGCGCGCCTCCAGGCTATGTGGGCTACGACGAAGGCGGTTACCTGACCGAGGCGGTGCGCAGGAAGCCGTATTCGGTGCTGCTGCTCGACGAGGTCGAGAAGGCGCACCCGGACGTGTTCAACGTGCTACTGCAAGTGCTCGACGATGGCCGCCTGACCGACGGCCAGGGGCGCACGGTGGACTTCAAGAACACGGTGCTCATCCTCACGAGCAACATCGGGTCGCAGCACATCCAGGCCATCGAAGAGCGCCCCGGCCTCGACGACGAGGCGCGCCGCGAGCTCATTCGCCGCACGGTGATGGACGACCTGCGGAAGTCCTTCCGGCCCGAGTTCCTGAACCGTCTCGACGAGATCGTGTTCTTCCGGAGGCTCGAGCGCGAGG
>JBEAOO010000091.1:0-4213 GCA_041164825.1 Pseudomonadota bacterium
CGGCCCATTGGCGCGCAGCGCCCACCGCCCAGGCCGCCACTGCGGTGATGGTGTGGCCGTCGAAACGGATGTTGCGAGAGATGGGGTTGAGCCGGCTGCCCGCGCAGTCGGGGCAGGGCTCGCCGCTGACGCCCTCGACCTCGGCCTCCTCGGACGGGAAGCTCTGCTCGCGGCCATTCTGATCGTCGTCGCGCACCGAGTCGTCATAAGCCTTGCGCTGCTCGCGCGTCAGCGTCAGGCCGGTGCCCACGCAGCCGGTACACCAGCCGTGTTTGCTGTTGTAGCTGAACATGCGCGGGTCCAGCTCGGCATAGCTGGTGCCGCACTGCGGGCAGGCGCGCTTGGTGGAAAACACCTTCACGCTGCCGATGCCGCTGGTGTCGGCGCCGCTGGCCAGCGCCTCGTGCAGGCCATCAAGCGGCGTCAGCAAATGCAGCACGCCCTTGCCAATGGTCAGCGCCTCGGCCAGCAGGCGGCGCAGTTCGGGTTCGTTGTTTTTGCTGATCACCAGGTCGCCCACCGGCAACTCCAGCGTGTGTTCCTTGAAGCGGTCCAGGCGCGGCCAGGGCGCCACGGGCGTGAACACGCCATCCACGCGCAAATGCGTGTGGCCGCGGCCCTTGGCCCATTTGGCGAGGTCGGTGTAGAGGCCCTTGCGGTTGACCACCAGCGGCGCCAGCAGGCCCACGTGTTGACCGGCGTGGTCGCGCAGCAGCTGTGCGGCGATGCTCTCAGGGCTCTGCGGCTTCACGGGGCTGCCGTCGTGCACGCAGTGCTGCAGGCCCAACTTGACGTACAGCAGGCGCAGAAAGTGCCACACCTCGGTGGTGGTGGCCACTGTGCTCTTGCGGCCGCCGCGGCTCAGCCGCTGCTCGATCGCCACCGTGGGCGGGATGCCAAACACCGCGTCCACCTCGGGCCGGCCCGCCGGCTGCACGATGCTGCGCGCGTAGGCGTTGAGGCTCTCCAGATAACGGCGCTGGCCTTCGTTGAACAGGATGTCGAACGCCAGCGTCGACTTGCCGGAGCCCGACACGCCTGTGACCACCGTGAACTGGCCGCGCGGGATGCTGACGTCGAGCGACTTGAGGTTGTGCTCGCGCGCGTTGACGATGCGGATGGAATCGTCTTCGGCGGTGCGGGGTGGGCGGCTGCGGCGGATCAGCGTTTGCAGCGGCGCGCCTTCTTCGGCATGCAGCGTGCCGGTGCCGAGCGCCTTGTCGTATTCGGCCAGCGCGCGGCCGGTGTGCGAACGCGGGTGGTGGCGCACGTCTTCCGGCGTGCCCACGCACAGCAGCTCACCGCCACCATCGCCGCCTTCGGGGCCGAGGTCGATCAGCCAGTCGCTGGCGCGGATCACGTCCAGGTTGTGCTCGATCACCAGCAGCGAATGACCCGCCTCCAGCAGCTTGCGGAAGGCGCGCATCAGCTTGGCGATGTCGTCAAAGTGCAGGCCGGTGGTGGGCTCGTCAAACATGAACAGCGTGCCCTTGCGCGCCACGGCCTGGCGGCTGGCGGTGGCGCTTTGCGCGGCCTCGGCCAAAAAACCCGCCAGCTTCAGGCGCTGCGCCTCGCCACCCGAGAGCGTGGGCACGGGCTGGCCCAACTTCACGTAGTCCAGACCCACATCGACGATGGGCTGCAGCCCGCGCACCACCTCGCGGTCGTCGCGGAAGAGCTGCACTGCCTCGCTCACCGTCAGCTCCAGCACGTCGGCAATGCTCAGCTCGCGCTGCACATCGCCGGGCAAGCGGCGGTCGATCTTCACGTCCAGCAATTCAGGCCGGTAGCGCGTGCCGTTGCAATCGGGGCAGCGCAAATACACATCGCTCAAGAACTGCATCTCGACGTGCTCGAAGCCCGAGCCGCCGCAGGTGGGGCAGCGGCCATCGCCCGCATTGAAGCTGAACATGCCCGCGGTGTAGCTGCGTTGCACGGCCAGCGGCGTTTGGGCAAACAGCTTGCGGATCTCGTCGAACGCACCCACATAACTGGCCGGGTTGGAGCGCGCGGTTTTGCCAATCGGTGATTGATCGACAAACACCGCGTCGCTCAGCCACTCGGCGCCCAGCAGTTCATCGTGCGCGCCGGGCGATTCGGACGCCTTGCCGAAGTGGCGCGCCAAGGCCGGCGCCAAGATGTCCTGCACCAGCGTGCTCTTGCCCGAGCCGGACACGCCGGTGACGCACACCAGGTGCAGCAGCGGGAACTCGACGGTGAGGTTTTTGAGGTTGTGCTCGCGCGCGCCCTGCAGCACCAGCTTGGGCGTGCTCGGGCTCATCAGCCGCTTGATGCCGCCCATGCCCACGGTCTTGCGCGCGCCCAGGTAGGCGCCCGTCAGCGTGTCGGCGCGGCGGATGTCGTCAGGCGTGCCGTCGAACACGATCTGCCCGCCCTTCTCACCCGGGCCCGGGCCCATGTCGATCAAGCGGTCGGCGGCCAGCATCACGGCCGGGTCGTGCTCCACCACCACCAGCGTGTTGCCGGCATCGCGCAGGCGCAGCATGGCCTCGTTGATGCGGTGCATGTCGCGCGGGTGCAGGCCGATGCTGGGCTCGTCCAGCACAAACAAGGTGTTGACCAGCGAGGTGCCGAGCGCGGTGGTGAGGTTGATGCGCTGCACCTCGCCGCCGCTGAGCGTGCGGCTCTGGCGGTCGAGCGTGAGGTAGCCAATGCCCACATCGCACAGGTACTTCAGGCGGTTGCGGATCTCGTCGTAGAGCAGCTTCAGCGTCTCGACCTCGCCGGTGGAGGTGAGGCTGGCCTCGGGTGCGGTGAGGCGGTCAAAAAACTGGCGCAGCCGGTCGATCGGCAGCAGCATCAAATCGTGCAGGCTCAGGCCCGGCAGGGCTTCGAGCTGCGCGCGCGTCCAGCCCACGCCCGCGGGCATGGCGCGCTTCTCGGGCGGCAACACTGCGTTGGCGTCCTCGGCCTGGCCCAGGCGCCACAGCAGCGCCTCGGTTTGCAGCCGCGCGCCACCGCAGGCCGGGCACGGCGTGTAGCTGCGGTACTTGGACAAGAGCACACGGATGTGCATCTTGTAGCTCTTGCTCTCCAGGTACTCAAAGAAGCGCTTGATGCCGTACCACTGCTTGTGCCAGTTGCCCTTCCAGTTGGGCGTGCCGTGGATGACCCAGTCGCGCTGCGCCTCGCTGAGTTGCGCCCAAGCCGTGTCGCGCGGGATGCCGGCCTCGCCGGCGTACATCATCAGGTCGTCCTGCTGCTCTTTCCAGGCCGGGGTCTGGATGGTTTTGATGGCGCCGTTGCGCAGCGTCTTGCGCGCATCGGGCACCACCAGGCCCCAGTCCACGCCGATCACGCGGCCGAAGCCGCGGCAGGTCTCGCACGCGCCCATGGCCGAGTTGAAGCTGAACAGCGCCGGCTGCGGCTCGGCGTAGCGCAGGTCGCTGTCGGGGCAATGCAGGCCGGTGGAGTAGCGCCACAGCTCGGGCTCGCCTTCGTCCTTCAAGCGATACACGTTGACGCGGCCACTGCCGCGCTTGAGTGCTGCCTCGATGGCTTCGAGCACGCGCACACGCTCGGCGCCGGCCAGGCGAAAGCGGTCGGCCACCACATCGAGCAGCTTGCGCGGCCCGGCCGGCGTGGCCAGCTCGCGCTCGGCCTGCACGCGGGTGTAGCCGCTGGCGCTCAGCCACTGGGTCACTTCCTCGGCGCTGGTGTCGGCCGGCAGCTCCACCGGAAAGGTCACCACCAGCCGCGGATCACCCTCGGCCGCGGCGCGGGCCAGCAGCTCGGTGTAGATGGTCTCGGGCGTGTCGTGGCGCACCGGCTGCGCGGTTTGTTTGTCAAACAGCGCGGCGGCACGGGCGTAGAGCAGCTTCAAGTGATCGTTCAGCTCGGTCATCGTGCCGACCGTGCTGCGGCTGGTGCGCACCGGGTTGGTCTGGTCGATGGCGATGGCGGGCGGCACGCCGTCCACGCGGTCCACGGCCGGGCGGTCCATGCGATCCAAAAATTGCCGCGCGTAGGCGCTGAAGGTCTCGACGTAGCGGCGCTGCCCCTCGGCATACAGCGTGTCAAACACCAGGCTCGATTTGCCCGACCCACTGGGCCCGGTGACCACCGTCAACTCCCCGGTGCGGATGTCCAGATCGAGGTTTTTGAGGTTGTGTTGACGCGCGCCGCGAATGCGGATGACACCGGAGGTCATGGGGAGCAGTCTTTCAGGGGTGGGGCAAACATTCTAGGCACG
>JBEAOO010000092.1:0-4232 GCA_041164825.1 Pseudomonadota bacterium
ACACCGCGCACCGCGCTGGCCACTTCAAACGGCACATAAATCACCTGCGCTTGGCCCGCGCTCATGGCGTCGGCAAACAGGCTTTGCGCGGCGCTGCGACCTGCTGCCGTGAGCGTGCTGATCAGCACGGGTTGGCCTTCGGCCAGCAGCGCGCGAATCAGCGGGGCTGCGCCGCGCAACTCGCCCATCGAGGCTGAGTGCACCCAGATCGGCCGCGTGAGGCGCGCCTCCGGTCGGCCAAAACGCTCGGCCCAATGCTGGCGGTAGAGCGGCTCCCGTTTGCCCTTGCGCCACATGTAGACGAGCAGCAGCGGCACCAACAGCAGCCACGCCAGGCGGTACAGCGCCATGAATGCGGCCATGCGCCAGGGCTGGGAAAAGCGGAAACGGGGGGCAGCAGCGGGCATGGGCAGGCGGTGATCCGCGCGGGCGGATGGGGGCAAGCACCGGGGCGGGGCGGCCGCCGGCGCAAAGTCTTTCAGTATAGTGAGGGCCCGTTGCCGCAGCCCGTGCCGCCCCTGTGTGGGCCGGCGTGAGCGCCACCTTGTTGAGACCTGCCCCATGACCCTGCCCGAGCCCACCTGGACCGCCATCGTCCCCGTGCGCGCCGGCTCCAAGGGCCTGCCCAACAAAAACACCCGCTTGCTCGCCGGCAAGCCGCTCTACCGCCATGCGGTGGACCAGGCGCTGGTGGCAGGCGCGTCGCGGGTGCTCATTTCCACCGACATCGCCGAGATCTTGGCCGCACCGTTTGCCGACGCCCGCATCGAGGTGCAGCCGCGCCCCAGCGAGCTTGCGGGCGATACCGTGCCCATGGCGCCAGTGATCAGCCATGTGATCCAAGCCGCGGGCTGCTCCGGCCCGGTGGTGCTGCTGCAAGCCACTTCGCCGCTGCGCGAGCCGGCCCACATCCGCCAAGCGCTGCGTGTGTTTACCGCGGGCGGGGTGGAGCTGGTGATGTCGGTGACCCAGGCCGAGCGCAGTGTGCTCAAGTGGGGCTACCTGGAAGGCGACCGATTCCGCCCCATCGCCGACCCAGCCTATTGTTTTTCCAACCGCCAGAGCCTGCCCGCGCTCGTGCGCCCCAACGGCGCCATCTACGTGGTGGACGCTGCGGGCTTTGTGCAACGCGGCGGCTTTGTCACGCCGCACATCGGCGTGGTGGAGATGGACGCCGAGTCCAGCCTCGACATCGATGGTTTGGCCGATTTTGAGCGTTGCGCAGCGGTGCTGGCCACCCGCGCTGACGCTTGACCGCGCACTTGCCGCTTCCCTCCATGCCCATTGCCACGCCCGCTGACATGTCTTCTTCCACCGCGCATGCAGACGCGTCGGCGCCCACTTGGCAATGTGTGCTCATTTGCTGGGGCACGCGCTACGACACGGCGCTGATCAACAACCTGGTGCGCAGCATTTCAGCGCAGTCGTCTCAGGTGCCGCGTTTTGTGTTGATCTCTGATCGCGAGCGGCCGGACTTGCTGGACGGCGTGCAACTGGTGCGATTCCCGGCGCGCTGGCTCGACGAACCGCTGCGCCGTTCAGGCTGCCAAGCCAAGCTGGTGATGTTTGAAAAAGGCATCGTCCCCGAGGACTTGCCCGCGCTGTATGTGGACCTCGACACCATCGTGCTGGGCGACCTCGCGCGTGCCCAGACCTTGATGAGCGCGCCGCAGGATGTGGCCATCCTCAAGAGCGCCATCTTGACGTTTGGCCCCATCGGGCGCGCGCTGCATCGTTGGACGAATGGCAAGCGTTACGCCCGGGGCAACTCATCGTTTGTGGTCTACCACCCAGCGCATTGCCATTTCATCGCCGAGCGCTTCATGGCGCTTTATGCCCAGCATCCCAACTTCGAATTTCGGCCGATGGTGGCCGACGAGCGCTTCATCAGCTGGGTGGCCCAGCCACACATGCGGCGCATCCCCGCCAGCTTCGCCGTCAAGTTTCCCGGTGAATACATGTTTTATTGGGGCTGGTGGCTGTACGTCAAGGCGCGCCTGCCTTGGGTGCGCAGTCGCCGCGCCGGCCTGGCGGCCGTCACACTCAATGGCTTGATGATCAAACCCGAGCGTCTGCTGACGATGCAAGAGGGCGAGACCCTGGTCGACGAGAAATCGCGAAAACTGATCTGGAGCCGCAAAACGCTGGGCGCCATGCAGGCGAAAATCCGCTCCTATTACGCTCAGGTGCTCTGACCCTTGCCCGCACTCAGAGCCCGGCTTCACCCAATCTGCACCACACCATGAAAATCGCCCACCGCGAGATCTCCCCGACCCAGCCGCCGCTCGTGATCGCCGAGATCGGCATCAACCACGGCGGCAGCCTGGACGTGGCCAAGGCCATGGTGACGGCAGCACACCGCGCCGGCTGCGAGATGGTCAAGCACCAGACCCACTTCGTCGACGACGAGATGACGGACGAGGCCAAGGCCATCTTCCCGCCCAACGCCAACAAGTCGATCTGGCATGTGATGGAAGAATGCGCGTTGTCGAAGGACGATGAGATCGCGCTGAAGAAGCACACCGAGTCGCTCGGCATGATCTACATCTCCACGCCGTTCTCGCGCGCCGCAGCCGATTTTTTGGCCGAGATCGGCGTGGCCGGTTTCAAGATCGGCTCGGGTGAATGCAACCACCTGCCACTGATCCGCCACATCGCCGGCTTCGGCAAGCCCATCATCATGAGCACCGGCATGCAGACCATCGAGAGCATGAAGCCCTCGGTGCAGGTGCTGGATGACTCGGGTGTGGACTACGCGCTGCTGGAGTGCACCAACCTCTACCCCTCGCCGCCCGAGATCGTCAGCCTGCAGGGCATCAGCGAGCTGCGCAAGGCCTTTCCGCGCGCGGTCATCGGTTTCTCTGACCACAGCATCGGCCCCGAGATGGCGCTGTCTGCCGTCGCCCTGGGCGCGTGCATTCTGGAGCGCCACTTCACCGACACGCGCTACCGCAAGGGCCCGGACATCATCTGCTCGATGGATCCGGCCGAGCTGCGCTTCCTGATCGACCGTTCGCGCGAGATCCAGATCGCGCTCAACAACCCCAAGGTGCGCACCGCGCCCGAAGAAGACGTGTACCGCTTTGCCCGTGGCTCGGTGGTGGCCGACAAGAACCTGCCGGCTGGCCATGTGGTCACGGCCGCCGACATCTGGGCGCGTCGCCCAGGCTCGGGTGAGATCTCCGTGCAGCACTTCGACCGCCTCATCGGCGCCCGCCTGACCCGCGACGTCGCTCGCAACCAGCAATTGCTGTGGAGCGACCTGGCCGGCGTGAAGCCCGAATAAAACGCGCCCGCCATGACCGACCAACCCGTTCAGCCCGCCAAGAGACTGCTGTTTGTCACAGGCACGCGTGCCGACTACGGCAAGCTCGAACCCTTGGCCCGCGCGGCCCAGGCGGCGGGTTTTGCCATCAGCTTCTTCATCACCGGCATGCACATGATGAAGCGCTACGGCGAGACCCGGCTGGAGGTCAAACGTTTTGCCGGCGCCGAGTTCTTCGAGTTCGTGAACCAGCGCGAGGGCGATGCGCTGGAGTTCATCCTCTCCAAGACCGTGCTGGGTTTCTCTGACTTCGTGCACGAGCACCGGCCCGACCTGGTGCTGATCCATGGCGACCGCGTGGAGGCGCTGGCCGCGTCCATCGTCTGCGCCATGCGTTACATCCCCTCGGCCCACATCGAAGGCGGCGAGGTCTCGGGCACCATCGACGAGAGCCTGCGCCACTGCAACACCAAGCTCTGCTCCACCCACTTCGTCAGCTCCGAGGCCGCACGGGCCCGCGTGCTGGCCTTGGGTGAAGCGCCGGCCAACGTCTACAACATCGGCTCGCCCGAACTCGACACCCACGCCCAGCCCAGCGGTGTGAGCATCGACGAGGTGCGCCGGCACTACGAGATTCCGTTCGCCGACTACGGCATCGTCGTCTTCCACCCGGTGACCAGCGAGGTCGACACCATCGGCGCGCAAGCGCAATCCCTGTTCAGTCGCCTTCAGGCCAGCGGCAAGAACTTCGTCGTCATCTCTCCCAACAACGACCCCGGCACCGAAGACATCTTCGCCGTGCTCGACGCCCTGCCCAAAGCCCAGTTCCGCCAGATCCCGTCGATGCGCTTCGCCTACTTCTCAGAGCTGATGCGCAACGCCAAAGCCATGATCGGCAACAGCAGCGCCGGTGTGCGCGAGGCGCCGTTTTTGGGGGTGCCGAGTTTGGATGTGGGGACGCGGCAGA
>JBEAOO010000093.1:0-3316 GCA_041164825.1 Pseudomonadota bacterium
GCGCGCGCATGTTGGGGCTGGATGCGGTGGGCACGCTGGCCGTGGGCCAGGCCGCCGACATCAGCATCATCGCCCTCGACCAGCCGCGCCACATGGGCCTGCACGACCCGCTGATCGCCCCGGTGGTGAGCGGCGGCGGCGCCACGCTGCGCGCGGTGCTGGTGGCCGGGCGCGTGGTGGTGGAGCGTGGGCAGATCCCCGGCCTGGACCTGGCCGCGCTGGCGGCGCAAGCGCGCGAGGCCGTGGCGCGAATGATCGCTGCGCATTGAGCCCTTGTCGTCCCCGTCCCCGTCGCCGTTGAACCGGGCGCCTCCCGCGCTCGGTGTTGAAGAAGGACCTGTTGCCATGACTGCCTCTGTGGTTCGCCCTGCTGCTGCTGTTGCTGCCGCCGTTGTTGACGTTGCCTCGCCCCCCGTGCCCGAAGCCATCCCGCCCATCGCCTACGACCCCGCCGTGCTGCCCGTGCTGCTGCAGGCGCTCGACGGCATCGACGTGATCACCGACCTCTCGCGGGTCGAGCGCCTGTCGCGCGACTTCGCCTGGTTCAGCCCCGTGCTCAAGCGCGAGCTCGAAGGCAAGCGCGCCGATGTGGTGGTGCGCCCGCGCACCGAAGAAGAAATCGTGCGCGTGGTCTCGGCCTGCGCCCGCCTGGGCGTGCCGCTCACGCCGCGCGGCAGCGGCACCGGCAACTACGGCCAGTGCACGCCCATCCATGGCGGCGTGCTGCTCGACCTCAGCGGCTACAACCAATTCATGTGGTGCCGCCACGGGGTGGGCCGCGCGCAAGCCGGCATCCGCCTGGCCGACTTCGACACCCAGGCCCGCCCCAAAGGCTGGGAGCTGCGCTGGCTGCCCAGCACCTTCCGCAGCGCCACGCTGGGCGGTTTGTACGGCGGCGGGTTTGGGGGCCTGGGCTCCATCAACTACGGGCCGCTGGCGGCACCCGGCAATGTGCTCGGGCTCAAGGCCATCACCATCGAAGCCGAGCCGAAGTTGATCGAGCTGCGCGGCGCCGATGCGCTGCTGCTGCACCATGTGTACGGCACCAACGGCCTGGTGCTGGAGCTCGAAGTGGCCCTGGCCCCGGCCCACGACTGGCTCGAAACCCTGGTCGTGTTCGACCACTTCGACCACGCGCTGAACGCCGCCGACAGCATCGCCCGCGCCCCCGGCATCGAGAAAAAAGGCGTCACCTTTTTGGCCGCCCCCGTGCCGGCCTACCTGACCGCGTTGGCCGAGTATTTGCCCAGCGGCTGCCATGCGCTCATCTGCATCGTCGCCGAGCACAGCGAGGACGGCTTCAAGCAACTCGTGAGCGAAGCCGGTGGCCGCATCAGCTACCGCCGCACCGCCGAAGAAGTGGCCAGCAGCAAGCGCACGCTGATGGAGTTCGCGTGGAACCACACCACGCTGCACGCGCTGAAAGTGGACCCCGGCCTGACCTACATCCAGACCGGCTTCGACCCCACCTGCCACCTGGCGCAGGTGCGCGCGCTGCGCGAGGCGCTGGGCGACGAGATGCTGGTGCACCTCGAGTTCATCCGCACCAAAGAGGGCGCGCACAACTGCAGCGGCCTGCAGATGCTGCACTACAGCACCGACGAGCGCCTGGCGCAGATCATGCAAATCCACCGCGACCACGGCGTGATGATCGCCAACCCGCACGTCTGGCGCGTGGAAGACGGCAAACAAGGCCGCATCAACCGCGAGGTGGTGGCCACCAAAGCCCGCCTCGACCCGCAAGGCCTGCTCAACCCCGGCAAGCTGCGCGGCTGGGATGAGCGCGTGGCGCTGCTGGCGGCCGCTGCCACGGCTGAAGAGAAGCAGGCGACGTTGCCGAGGTTTTGAGGGCGCGTGGCGCTGAACCTTGAACAAGCGAATGCCCTATTCAAGGAAACGGCTGTTTTCTTGAACAGCGAGCGCCCGAACCTGTTTAGAAAGCCGCGGTTTCTGTACACATGGCGTTTAACATGCATAGAAAATCGGCTTTTCTATACATGTACAGCCCCGGGAGGCACGCCCATGTCCGGATTGACACCCTTGGAGGCCTTGGCCTCCGAGCGCTTTGACACGCCCGCCATCCTGAAGGCCTTGGCCCGCGCCAGCCGCCAGTTGGCCGAACTCAAAGGCATTGCCGCGTCCATTCCCAACCAGGGCATTCTGATCAACACCTTGGGTCTGCAAGAGGCCAAGGACAGCTCAGAGATCGAGAACATCGTGACCACCCACGATGAACTGTTCAAAGACGATGTGTTGCCCGAGGCCTTCGCGAATCCGGCGGCCAAAGAAGTGCTGCGCTACCGCCAAGCACTGCGTGTGGGCTTTGAGCAAGTCAGCGCCAGCGGCTTGTTGACCGCCAACCACATCGTCGACATCCAAGGCGTGCTGGAGCGCAACAACGCCGGCTTTCGCAAGCTGCCGGGCACTGCGCTGAAGGATGGTGGCGGGCGCACGGTCTACACCCCGCCACAGGACCCTGCCCAGATCGTGGCCCTGATGGGTGGCCTGGAGCGCTTCATCAACGATGCGCAACTGTTTGATGCCGATCCGCTGATCAAGATGGCGCTGATCCACCACCAGTTCGAGAGCATCCACCCCTTCTACGACGGCAACGGCCGCACGGGGCGCATCCTCAACGTGCTGTACCTGGTGAAAGAAGGCCTGCTCGACATCCCGGTGCTCTACCTCAGCAGCCACATCGTGCGCACCAAGACCGACTACTACCGCCTGCTGCAATCCGTGCGCGACGCCGATGCCTGGGAGGCGTGGGTGCAGTACATGCTGGAAGCGGTGGAGCTGACCGCCGGCCAGACCATCACCACCATCCACGGCATCAAGGCCGCGCTGTTTGACTACAAGCACCGCATCCGCGAGGGCTTCAAGTTCTACAGCCAGGATTTGATCAACAACCTCTTCACCCACCCCTACACGCGCATCGACTTCGTGCAGCGCGACCTGCAGGTGTCGCGCCTCACGGCCACCAAATACCTCGATGCGCTGGCCGAGGCCGGCTTCGTGCGCAAACAAAAAATCGGCCGCGGCAACTACTACGTGAACGAAGCGTTGACGGCTTTGCTGCAGGCGCCGCCAGTGTTGCCGCAGGGTGCGCCGCCTTGAACCAGGCCGAGCCCGAGCAGGTCCATCGACGGCCATCAGTGCGACACCACCTGTCGCAGCACCGTCCGACACGGCGTTCTGCAGGTGCGCAATCACCCGACGAAAGAACTGTTGATGTTGCCCCACGTTTGATCGCGCTGCGCGGCGTTCATCCCCCCACAGGCTCCGCCATCCCGCCCGCCCCGGCGCCGGCTGACTC
>JBEAOO010000094.1:0-4525 GCA_041164825.1 Pseudomonadota bacterium
GCGCTCGATGAGCTGCGCGCCATCAGCACCAACTGCGACGCGTTTTTGCTCGACCTCGAAACCCGCGAGCGCAGCCGCACCGGCATCAGCAACCTGCGCGTGCAGTTCAACAAGGTGCACGGCTTCTACATCGAGGTCACGACCTCGGGCCTGGACCGCGTGCCCGCCGACTACCAGCGCCGCCAAACGCTGAAAAACGCCGAGCGCTACATCACGCCCGAGCTGAAGGCGTTTGAGGACAAAGCGCTGTCGGCCCAAGAGCGCTCGCTGGCGCGCGAAAAGCTGCTGTACGAACAAGTGATCGACGCGCTGCAAGCGCAGCTCGACGCGCTCTCGGCCCTCGCCCGCGCGCTGGCCAGCGTCGATGCACTGAGCGCCCTGGCCGAGCGCGCCCACACGCTCAATTGGTGCCGGCCCACTTTCGTGCGCGAGCCCTGCATGGACATCGAGGCCGGCCGTCACCCGGTGGTGGAAGCGCGCCTGGCCGAGACCGGCGCGGGCAACTTCATGGCCAACGACCTGCGGCTGGACGCCAACCGCAAGATGCTGATCGTCACCGGCCCCAACATGGGCGGCAAGAGCACCTTCATGCGCCAGGTGGCGCTGATTGCGCTGCTCGCCGCCATGGGCTCGTTCGTGCCCGCGCGTGCCTGCCGACTCGGGCCGATGGACGCGATTCACACCCGCATCGGCGCGGCCGACGACCTGGCCAACGCGCAATCGACCTTCATGGTCGAGATGACCGAGGCCGCTGCCATCCTGCACACCGCCACCGAACATTCGCTGGTGCTGATGGACGAGATCGGGCGCGGCACCTCCACCTTTGATGGCCTGGCGCTGGCCGGCGCGATTGCCGCACACCTGCACGACAAGAGCCGCGCCTTCACGCTGTTTGCCACCCACTATTTTGAGCTGACCGAGTTCCCGGCCAAGCACGAGCGGGCGCTGAACGTGCACGTGTCGGCGGCCGAAAACGGCCACGACATTGTGTTCCTGCACGACATCCAGCCCGGCCCGGCCAGCCGCAGTTACGGCGTGCAAGTGGCACGCCTGGCGGGCATGCCCACGGCCTTGGTGCGCCAGGCACGCAGCACGCTCGAAGCGCTGGAAGCGCAGCAACGCGCCGACGACCACCAGATCGATTTGTTTGCCGCGGCCCCAGAAGCCGCGCTGGCCGAGCCTTCTGCGCTCGACCAAGAAATGGCACGCATCAACCCCGATGCGATGTCCCCCAAGGAAGCGCTCGATACCCTGTATCGCCTGAAGTTGATCCAACAGAATCAACAGACCTCACAGCAAGAAAGCACGTCATGACGTACTGCGTAGGCATCCGACTCGACGCCGGCCTGGTGTTTCTCTCCGACTCGCGCACCAACGCGGGCCTCGACCAAATCAGCACCTTCCGCAAGATGATGGTGTACGAGAAGCCCGGCGACCGCTTCATGGTCATGCTCTCGGCCGGCAACCTCAGCATCAGCCAATCGGTGCGCGAGATTTTGCAGGTCGAAAAAATCGACAACGGCACCGACACCCCCATCACCATCTGGAACGCCACCAGCATGTTCGACGCAGTGCGCGTGCTGGGCGCGGCCGTGCGCCGCGTGTACGACCAAGACGGCCCGGCGCTCAAGGCAGCGGGCATCGACTTCAACGCCTCGATGATTTTTGGCGGCCAGATCGGCAACGAAGCGATGCGCATGTTCTTGGTCTACTCGGCCGGCAACTTCATTGAAGCCACCCGCGAGACCTGCTACTTCCAGGTCGGCGAGAGCAAGTACGGCAAGCCCGTGCTCGACCGCATGATCAGCCCGGCCACGCCGCTCGATGAAGCCGCCAAGTGCGCGCTGGTGTCGATGGACTCGACGCTCAAGTCCAACCTGTCGGTGGGCCTGCCGCTTGATCTGCTGGTGTACGAACAAGGCAAGCTGCAGACCGACCAGATCGCCTGCATCGATGAGAACAACCCCTACTTCCACATGATTCGCAGCACCTGGGGCGACAAGCTGCGCGAGGTGTTTGAGTCGATCGACGACCCGCAGTGGGACGGCTCGGCCGCGGCCCATCCGCTGCGCACGCCGCAGTCGCGGTGTGAACCCATGCGCAAGGTCACTCACCCCGGCGAGAAGATTGTCTGATGAGCCAGCCCGCCGTGGCCGCTGAAGCCGGCCCAGCCGTGCGCGGCACCTTGGTGTTCTCGCACGCCAATGGTTTTCCGGCCGGCACCTACGCGCGCCTGTTTGCCATCTGGCGCGCGGCCGGTTGGAGTGTGCTGGCCATCGACAAATACGGCCACGACCCCAAATACCCGGTGGCCAGCAACTGGGTGCACCAGCGCGATGAGCTGATCCATTTCATCGAGCGCGACGCCGAGCAACGCGGCCACGAACCAGTGTGTTTGGTGGGCCACTCGCTCGGCGGCTTTTTGAGCCTGATGGCGGCCTCGCGCCGGCCCGATTTGGCGCGCGCCGTGGTGATGCTCGACTCGCCGGTGCTCGGCCCCGTGCTCAGCCGCACGGTGCAGTTCTTCAAGGCCACGGGCTGGGGCGAGCGCTTTTCGCCCGGCCGCATCTCCAAACGCCGCCACCAGCAGTGGCCCAGTGCCGACGCCGCCCTGGCGCACTTCGCCAGCAAACCGGCGTTTGCGCGCTGGGAGCCCGGCGTGCTGCAGGACTACATCGACTGCGGCATGCAAGCCGATGAACAAGGTGCGCGTTTGGCGTTTCGCCGAGAGGTCGAAACCCAGCTCTACAACACCCTGCCCCACCACATCGGCCGCCTGCTCCAACGCCATCCGCTGCAATGCCCGCTGGCGTTTGTGGCGGGCACCACCTCGACCGAGGTGAAACAAGTGGGCCTGACCACTGTGACGCGTTTGGCGGAAGGCCGGGTGTCGTGGCTCGACGGCTCACACCTCTACCCCTTCGAGCGGCCGGTCGACACCGCCGCCGAAGTGCTGCGCTGGCTCGACCGCATCGCAGCACCTCACCCTCTTCCGAACACTCTTTGAGCGTTCGCCCGCGGTCGGGCGTTGTCGACTGACGCCTATAATCGCGCTTTACCACCACAGCAAACGCGCAAGCGAATGCTGCATGCAATGACCAAGTTCGTCTTTGTCACCGGCGGTGTGGTGTCCTCGCTGGGCAAGGGCATCGCGGCTGCATCTCTCGCGGCGATTCTCGAATCGCGCGGCCTCAAGGTCACCCTCATCAAGCTGGACCCGTACCTCAACGTGGACCCGGGCACCATGAGCCCGTTCCAACACGGGGAAGTCTTCGTCACCGACGACGGCGCGGAAACCGACCTCGATCTCGGCCACTACGAGCGCTTCATCACCACCCGGATGAAGAAGGCCAACAACTTCACCACCGGTCAGATCTACAAAAGCGTGCTCGAAAAAGAGCGTCGCGGTGACTACCTGGGCAAGACCGTGCAGGTCATTCCCCACGTCACCAACGAGATCCAGGACTTCGTGAAGCGCGGCGCCGGCTTCGGCACCGAAGATGCCGTGGACGTGGCCATCGTTGAGATTGGCGGCACCGTGGGCGACATCGAGTCGCTGCCCTTCCTGGAGGCTGTGCGCCAGTTGAGCCTGCGCCTCGGGCCCAACAACACCGCCTTCGTTCACCTCACCTACGTGCCCTTCTTGGCCGCAGCGGGCGAGTTGAAGACCAAGCCCACACAGCACACGGTGCAAAAGATGCGCGAAATCGGCATCCAGCCCGACGCGCTGCTGTGCCGCGCCGACCGCCGCATCCCTGATGAAGAGCGCGAAAAAATCTCGCTCTTCACCAACGTGCCCGAGTGGGGCGTGATCTCGGTGTGGGACGCCGACACCATCTACAAGGTGCCGCGCATGCTGCACGAGCAGGGCCTCGACGGCCTGATCTGCGACAAGCTGCGCATCAACACCCAGCCCGCCAACCTGCAGCGCTGGGACGACCTCGTGCGCGAGGTCGAGCACCCGGCGCGCCAGGTCAGCATCGCCATGTGCGGCAAGTACACCGACCTGTCGGACTCGTACAAGTCGCTCAACGAAGCGTTGCGCCACGCCGGCATCCACAACCACGCCCGGGTCAACATCGAGTACGTCGACTCTGAAGGCCTCACCGTCGACAACGTCGGCCAGCTCGCGAAGTTCGACGCCATCTTGGTGCCCGGCGGCTTCGGCAAGCGGGGTGTGGAAGGCAAGATCCTGGCCGCGCAATACGCCCGTGAGCACAAGCTGCCTTACCTCGGCATCTGCCTGGGCATGCAAGTGGCCACCATCGAGTACGCGCGCCACATGGCGGGCCTCGCCCACGCCAACAGCACCGAGTTCGAACCCGACACGCCTTACCCTGTGATCGCGCTGATCGACGAGTGGCAAGACGCCGACGGCTCGATCCAGAAGCGCGATGCCCACTCCGACCTCGGCGGCACCATGCGCCTGGGCGCGCAAAGCTCCGACGTGGCGCCGGGCACGCTGGCCTACGAGATCTACGGCCCAGTGGTGAACGAGCGTCACCGCCACCGCTACGAAGCCAAC
>JBEAOO010000095.1:0-9172 GCA_041164825.1 Pseudomonadota bacterium
ACATCGTGGAAGACGTCGGGCTCTTGCAGGTAGTCGAGCTGCTGCGGGCCGCGGATGAACTGGCCGGCGGGGAAGCGGCGGTTCGCGAGATGCTCAAAAAACACCTCGTCGGGCACCAGGCCGGGCACGGCCACCACCTGCCAGCCGGTGCGGCGCATCAGCACCTCGCTGAGCTGCTCAAAATTGGGGATCTGAGCCGCGCTCATGGGCAGCGCCTGCATGCCGGCCACGAACTCATCGCACGCACGGCCGGGCAGCAGCCGGCTTTGGCGCTCAAACAGCCTGCGCCAGGTGCCGTGCTCGGCCGCGGTGTAGCGGGCCCAGTCTTGCGGGATGGTCCAGTCGGCGCGCGCAGGCGGCGGCGCATCGGGCCCGGCGGCGAGGCCGTGTTTCACGGCGCTGGGGGCCATGGCTACTGGGGCGGGAGATGCGGGTGACGCGGGTGACGCGGCGCTGGTCATGGTTCGATGCGCAATGCAGCGTGAGCGTGAGCCTCAAGCGGCCACCGAGGCCGGGCCGATCACGCCGCGCGCCACCTGGTCGCGCTCGATGGATTCGAACAGCGCTTTGAAGTTGCCTTCGCCAAACCCATCGTCGCCCTGGCGCTGGATGAACTCGAAAAACACCGGGCCAAGCACGGTGCCCGAGAAGATCTGCAGCAGCAGGCGGGGCTGGCCGCCATCCGCGTTGGTGGATGTCGTGCCGTCCAGCAAGATGCCGCGCGTTTGCAGCTCGCTCACCGGCTGGCCGTGGCCGGGCAAGCGCTGGCCCAAGGCCTCGTAGTAGTGGTCGTTGGGCGCGGTCATCAGCGGCACGCCGGCCAACTGCAGCCGGTCCACGGTGGCGATCAGGTCGTCGCACAGCAGGGCCACGTGCTGGATGCCTTCGCCGTTGAACTGCATCAAAAATTCTTCGATCTGGCCGCTGCCCTTGCTCGATTCTTCGTTCAGCGGGATGCGGATCAGACCGTCGGGCGCGGTCATGGCGCGGCTGGTGAGGCCGGTGTATTCGCCCTGGATGTCGAAGTAGCGGATCTCGCGGAAGTTGAACAGCCGCTCGTAGAACGCCGCCCAAAACGCCATGCGGCCGCGGTAGACGTTGTGCGTCAGGTGGTCGATCACCGTGAGGCCATGGCCCACGGGGTGGCGGTCTGCGCCGTCGAGGAACTGGAAGTCGATGTCGTAGATGGATTCGCCGTCGTTGAAGCGGTCGATCAGGTAAAGCGGCGCGCCACCAATGCCCTTGATGGCCGGCAGGCGCAGCTCCATCGGCCCGGTGGGGATCTCGATGGGCTGCGCGCCCAGGCTCAGCGCGCGGGCATAGGCCTTGTGCGAGTCGCGCACGCGGAACGCCAGGCCGCAGGCGCTGGGGCCGTGCTCGGCGGCAAAGTAGCCGGCGGCGCTGTGCGGCTCGCGGTTGACGATGAAGTTGATGTCGCCCTGGCGGTAGAGCAGCACGTCTTTGGAGCGGTGGCGCGCCACCAGGCTGAAGCCCAATTGCTCCAGCAGCGGCTCCAGCACGCCCGGCGTGGGCGCAGCAAACTCCACAAACTCGAAGCCACACAGGCCCATGGGGTTGTCATACAGGTCGGCCATGCGGGGCTCCATCAGCGGGTGTGATTGCACAAGGGTGCCGCAGCGCTGGGGCGCCGCGACGATGGCTTCACTGTAGGTTTCGTGCCGCGCAATCGGCTTGCATTGCAGGGCCGTGAAAACCCACAATCGCGCAATCGCGTCTCGCTGTTCAGCGATTCAAGGAGACAAACTTGCAAGACCTCACGCTCGACGCCACCGATCGCCGCATCTTGGCCCATTTGCAGGAGCACGGCCGCGCCTCCAACCTGGAGCTGGCCGAGGCCGCGCGGCTCTCGCCCGCGCAGTGCAACCGCCGCCACCGCCGGCTCGAAGAAGCGGGGCTCATCAAACGCTACGAAGCCCGCCTCGATGCCCACGCGCTGGGCCTGGGCGTGGTGGCCTTTGTGCACGTGACGATGGAGCGCGGCCATGTGCGCGACCTGCGCCAGTTCACCGCCGCCGTCAGCACCTTGCAGCAGGTGCAGGAGTGCTACTCGGTGACTGGCGACTTCGACTACATGCTCAAGGTGGTGGCGAGCGATTTGAAGGCGCTGTCCGACTTTTTGCTGGAGACGCTGATGCTGATGCCGGGCGTGAACGCCGTGCGATCGAGCGTCTGCCTCGATGAGGTGAAATGCACCAGCGCGCTGCCCATCCAGGGCACCTGAGTCGCCGCCTTCTTCGTTCGCTTCTGAGCCCCCGCCCGCCATGCCCCGCTTCGCCGCCAACCTCAGCATGCTCTACACCGAGCTGCATTTTCTCGACCGCTTTGAGGCCGCCGCGCGCGATGGCTTCACCGGCGTGGAGTACCTGTTTCCGTATGCCTTTGCGGCCGCCGACATCGCCGCGCGCTTGCAGGCCCATGGGCTGCAGCAGGTGCTGTTCAACGCACCGCCGGGCAATTGGGACGCCGGTGAGCGCGGCTTGGCCTGCCTGCCGGGGCGCGAGGCCGAGTGTCGCGCCGGGGTGGCTCAGGCGCTGAGCTACGCGCGTGCGCTGGGCTGCCCGCGCATCCACCTGATGGCCGGCTTGGCGCCGGCTGGCGTGGCGAGCGAGACACTGCAAGCCACGTACGAGGCCAACCTCGCCTGGGCCGCCGAGCAGGCCGCGCAGCAAGGCACCGAGGTGCTGATCGAGCCCATCAACACGCGCGACATGCCGGGCTACTTTCTCAATCACCAGGCCGAGGCGCATCACATCGTGCAAGCCATCGGCGCGCCCAATTTGAAGGTGCAGTTCGACCTGTACCACGGCCAGATCATGGAAGGCGACATCGCCACCAAGCTGCGCCAGTACCTGCCCACCGGCCGCGTCGGCCACCTGCAAATCGCCGGCGTGCCCATGCGCCACGAGCCCGATCTGGGCGAGCTCAACCACGCCTACCTGTTCGAGGTCATTGACGAACTGAGCGCCGGCCACGGCTGGGACGGCTGGATCGGCTGTGAATACCGCCCCGCCCGCGGCGCGGTGGTGGGCGGCACGTCGGATGGCTTGGGGTGGTTGCGGGCAGCCAGGGCCTGACTTCGCGACGATCACCCGGTGTGCGCCGATGGAGAGGCTGGCTACACTTGCCCACATGCATCCCGCCGTCGCTCAACACCGTGCCGGCATTGCGGCCATCTGCCAGCGCTATCGCATTCGCCGGCTGGAGGTGTTTGGCTCAGCGGCGCGCGCTGACGACTTTGTGCCGGACAGCAGCGACGCAGATTTTTTGGTGGAGTTCGCGCCCGGCGTGGAGGCCGACTTGAACAGCTTCTACGGTGCCAAAGCCGACTTGGAGCAGCTGCTCGGGCGGGGCGTTGATTTGGTGGAGCCTGGTGCGGTGCGCAACCCCTTTGTACTCGCCAGCATCAACCGCCACCGCGAGGCGATTGATGCAGCGTGACCTGCGCTGCGTGTCGTCGGTCGCGCGGGGAGCAACAGTCTGACCCGACGTGCGGGTCAGACCCTCATGCCGCTTTAGCTCAGCAAATCCAACAACGTCCGCGCCACCACCTTGGTCGCGCCGCGCAGGTCGGCCAACACCACGTGTTCGTCGGAGCGCTTGGCGTTGCTTTCGAGCACGGTGCGCGGGCCGGCGCCGTAGATGGCGGCGGGGATGCCGTGGGCGCCGAACAGGCGCACGTCGGTGTAGAGCGGTGTGCCGCTGGTGGGGATGGGCTCGCCAAACACGGCTTCGCCGTGGCGCTGCAGGGCCTGCACCAAGGGTGCGTTGGCGGTTTGCGGCTTCAGTGAATCGGCCAGCAGCAGGCGCTTGATGTCCACCGTGATGCCGGGCACCGAGGCCGCGGCCGCATGGATCACGCGGCGCACTTCGGCCTCCACCTCGGCCGGCACTTCTTCGGGAATCATGCGGCGGTCGAGCTTGAGCAGCACCTTGCCGGGCACGACGTTGGTGTTGGTGCCGCCTTCGATGCGACCCACGTTGAGGTACGGATGCGTGATGCCTTCGACCTGCGAGGTGATGGCCTGGTAGGGGCCGGTGTTGAGGGCGTAGAGCGCGTTCAGCACGGCGACCGCGCCTTGCAGCGCGTCCACGCCGGTGTGCGGAATGGCGGCGTGGGCCATCTTGCCGTGCACGGTCACTTCCATCTGCAGGCAGCCGTTGTGGGCCGTGACCACCTGGTAGCTGAAGCCGGCGGCGAGCAGGTAATCAGGCTTCGTCAGGCCCTTTTCCAGCAGCCAGCCGGGGCCGAGTTCGCCGCCGAATTCTTCGTCGTAGGTGAAGATCAATTCCACGCCACCACGCAGCGGTGCGCCCAGGGCTTCGAGTGCGCGCAGCGCGAAGGTGTAGCTGGCGAAGTCGCTCTTGCTCACGGCCGAGGCGCGGCCGTAGAGCTTGCCGTCCACCACCTCGCCGCTGTAGGGGCCGTGGGTCCAGCCTTCGCCCGGCGGCACCACGTCGCCGTGCGCGTTCAGGCCGATCACCGGGCCCTCGTTGCTGTAGCGGCGGCGCACGATCAGGTTGGTGATGCTTTGCATGCCGTAGGCCTGCACCTCGGTCTCGGGCACGGCGAACTTCTCGGCCGGCAGGCCCATGTCGGCCAGCAGCGCGGCGGTGCGCTCGGCGTGCGGCGCGTTGTTGCCGGGCGGGGTGTCGGTGGGCACCTGCACCAGGGCCTGCAGGTAGCGCGTCTCTTCGTCAAAGTGGGCGTCGATCCAGGCGTCGAGCTGGGCGTAACGGGCGTTTTGTGCGGCGGTCATGCGGAGAAGTCCTGGGCAGTGAGTTCGAGGAGTTGGGCAAAGGCGCGCACGCACAGTTCGGCGTCGTCGCAGCTGGTGCTCTCCAGCGGGTTGTGGCTGATGCCGGCATTGGCGCCGCGCACAAACAACATGGCTTGCGGCATCACCTCGTGCAGCTTCATGGCGTCGTGGCCGGCGCCGCTGGGCAGGTGGAACACCGGCAGGCCGAGCGCGCGCACGGCGGCCTCCCAGCGGCCTTGCCAGGTGGCGTCGGATGGGGCGGCGGACGCGATCATGGTTTCTTCCAAGCTCAGCGTCACGCGGCGGCGCTCGGCAATGCGTTCGGCCTGGTGCTTGATGTCGGCCACCAAGGCATTGCGCTGGTGGTTGTTGGGTGCGCGCAGGTCGAGGCTGAAGCGGCAGCGACCCGGCACCACATTGATGGAGCCTTGCGGCACGTCGAGCAAACCCACGGTGGCCACCGAGCCTTCGTCGGCCGAGGCGCGGGCTTCGGCGTACAGCGCCAGCTCGGCGGCGGCGGTGGCGGCGTCGCGGCGGCGGTTCATGGGCGTGGTGCCGGCGTGGCTGGCCATGCCGGTGTACTCGCCGCGGTAGCGCGCGCTGCCGTTGATGGAGGTGACCACACCCAGCGGCAGGTCCAGATCGTCGAGCACCGGGCCTTGTTCGATGTGCACCTCGACAAAGCCGAGGTAGCGGCTCGCGTCGCGCTGCAGTGCGCCGATGGCGTCCATCGTCGCCGGGTGGCCAGCGGCCTGCATGGCGTCGCGCATCGTCACGCCGTCGGCATCTTGCTGGTCGAGCCAAGCGGGGTTGAACTGGCCCACCAGCGCGCCCGAGCCGAGGAAGGTGGCCTTGTAGCGCTGGCCTTCTTCTTCGGCAAAACCCACCACCTCGATGCCAAAGGGCAGGCGGCGGCCCTGTTGCGCCAGCGTGCGCACCACGGCCATGGGCACGAAGATGCCCAGCCGGCCGTCGTACTTGCCGCCGTTGCGCACGGTGTCGTAGTGGCTGCCCGTGAGCAGGCGCGGGGCGCTCGGGTCGGTGCCGTAGTAGACGCCCACCACATTGCCCACCGCGTCGATGCTCACCTCGTCAAAGCCGCTTTCGTCGCGCATCCAGGCTTGCAGCTGCTGCGCGCAGGCTTGGTGTTCGGCCGTGAGGTAGGTGGTGGTGAGCTGGCCTTGTTCTTTGAAGCCGGGCTCGCTGTGCACGGACAACGCTTCGGCCCAGTCCCACACCAACTGGCCGTCCAGCGGCTGCTCGCCAAACTTCTCGGCCAGGCGCATCTCGGCGATGCGGTGGATGTTGCGCAGGCACTCGCCAAACTCGAAGTCCAGCGTGCCGTGGGCGCGGCGCTCGAAGGTGTCGATGATTTGCTGGCGCGTGAGGCCGGTGCCGCGCGGCCCGCGCACCGCCAGGATGAAGGGGAATCCGAACTTCGCGTTGTAGGCCGCGTTGAGCGCCTGCAGCTTCTCAAACTCGGCCGGTGTGCAGTCGGTGAGGCCCGCCTTGCCTTGCTCGTTGGTGGATTCGGCGGTGAGTGTTTTGGAGACCATGGCCTTGCCGGCCAGCTCCGGGTGGGCGCGGATCAGTGCGAGCTGCTCGGCCTGAGGTGCCTCGCGCACGGCCTCCACCAGCGCGCGCTTGAGCGCCGCCAGCGTGGCAAACGGGCGCTTGGGCGCGGCGCGCTCGGCCACCCAGGGCGAGTGTTCGTAGGTGCCGTCGAGCAGCGTGACGAACTCGGTGGTGGTGGCGGCGTTGAGCGCCGCCAGGGTCAATGTGGGTGCCATGGCAGGGCTCACTCCCAAACGAAGGCGGTGTGGGCATCAAAGGGATGCGTGGCCCGCCAGTGGTTGGCGATGTCGATGCGCCGGCACACCCAGACGCGGTCATGCGACTCGATGTGGTCGAGGAACCGCTGTAGCGCGCGCATGCGCCCCGGGCGGCCCAGCAGGCGGCAGTGCATGCCGATGCTCAGCATCTTGGGCGCGTCGTCGCCTTCGGCGTAGAGCACGTCAAAGCTGTCGCGCAGGTAGGTGAAGAAGTCCTCGCCCTGCGAAAAACCTTGCGGCAGCGCAAAGCGCATGTCGTTGGTGTCGAGCGTGTAGGGCACCACCAAGTGAGGCGCCAACTCGCCGTCGGTCTTGCGCACTTGCAACCAAAAGGGCAAGTCGTCGCCGTAGTAATCGCTGTCGTAGGCGAAGCCGCCGTGGTCAGCCACCAGGCGACGCGTGTTGGGGCTGTCGCGGCCGGTGTACCAGCCGAGCGCGCGCTCGCCGGTGAGCTGCTGGATGATCTCCATGCCGCGCTGCAGGTGCTCGCGCTCTTGCGATTCCGGCATGTCCTGGTAGTGGATCCAGCGCCAGCCGTGGCAGGCGATCTCGTGGTTCAGTTCCACGAAGGCTTGCGTCAGCTCGGGGTGCCGTTGCAGCGCCATGCTCACGCCAAACACGGTCAGTGGCATCGCGCGCTTTTCAAACTCACGCAGCAGGCGCCACACGCCGGCCCGCGAGCCGTACTCGTAGATGCCTTCCATGCTCAGGTGGCGCGCGGCAAATGAGGGCGGGTTGGCCATCTCTGACAAGAACTGCTCGCTGCCGGCGTCGCCGTGCAAGATGGAGTTCTCGCCGCCCTCTTCGTAGTTCAGCACGAACTGCACGGCGATGCGGGCGCGGCCCGGCCACTGCGCATGCGGCGGCTTGTCGCCGTAGCCGATCAGGTCGCGGGGGTAGCGGGGGGCGGGAGCGTTCATCGGCGGGGCCTCACATCAACGTTGTTTCGCGGGATCAACCCTTGAGCACAGCCACGAGATCGGGCACGCGCGGGTCGAGTTGCAGGTTGTCGATCACGTGCTGCAGGTGCGCGTCCATCAGCTTCACGGCGGCGCGTGCATCGTGGCGCTCCAGCGCGTCAACAATGGCCACGTGCTCGGCGTGCGAGTGCTCGGCCGAGTGGCTGCTCTGGAACATCAGCGCGATCAGCGAGCAGCGCGTGAGCAGATCACCCAGCAACTGCGCCAGCGCCTGGTTGCCCAGCAACTGCGCCAGCACGGTGTGGAAGTCGGCCAGCAATCGAGTGCGGCCGGGCACGTCGATGCGCTGCACGGCCGCGGCTTCGTCGGCCAGGTGGGCGCGCAGTTGCGCCACCTGATCGGCGGTGATGGTGGTGGCCAGCCGCTTCACCAGCGACGACTCCAGCATCTGCCGCACCTCAAACACCTGGCGCGCTTCTTCGACACTCGGCGTGGCCACATGGGCGCCGCGCGCAGGCGAGAGCGTGATGAGCTGGTCGCGGCTGAGCTGGTTGAGCGCCTGGCGCACGATGGTGCGCGAGACCTTGAAGATGTCGGCCAGCTTTTGCTCCACCAGCTTGGTGCCGGGCATCAGCCGGCGCTCGACGATGGCGGTGGTGATGGACTCGGCGATGCGCGCGGTGGAGGTGGCGGGCGCGGCGTCGGGGCCACCGTTCTTGCCGAGCGCGTTGCCGCCTCTCTTGCTGATGGCCTTGCTGGTGACCTTGCTCCGCGTCGCGCGCTGGCTGACGGCTGCGCGTTTGCGCGCTGGCGGTGCCGAGACCACCTCGGCCGCCACAGGCCGCTGGGCAGCGGCTGCTGAGCGGGCAGTGCGTTTGGTGGCGGCGGTGCGGGCCATGGTCAAAGTGGTGGGAAAGGGGTGGTCGGTGGACTGGCGCGGCAGTGTGGTGACACAGGCTTGGGCCGCGCGCTGTGGCGTCAACACGTTGGCATCTGAAAGGCAAGTGTATACACTTTGCGCACTCCCGCAACCTGCTTGCTCGCACCCCACAAGGCCCCCATGGGAAAACTCACCACCCACGTGCTCGACACCATGAACGGCTGCCCCGCAGCGGGCATGGCTGTCACGCTCTATCGCCTCAACGCAGGTGTGCCCGAACTGCTGCAACAGCTCACGCTCAACCACGACGGCCGCGCCGATGCGCCGCTGCTGCAGGGCGACACCTTCGTGCCCGGCACCTACCGCTTGGTGTTTGGCGTGGCCGCCTATTTCAAGGCGCGTGGGGTGGCGCTGCCCGAGCCGCCATTCTTGGATGAGGTGCCGCTGGACTTTGGCCTCGCCACGGTGGGCCAGCATTACCACGTGCCCTTGCTCGCCTCGCCCTGGGCTTACTCGACCTACCGCGGCTCCTGACGTTTTGGCCGGACGCTTTGTTCGTGCCGTGATGCCCATCCCCGTTTGACGATCTGCGCGTGGGCGGCGATGGGCCAAGCCGATTTGCTACGTGTCCCCCGGCCCCGCTGACGCGGGCCCTCCTCCTTTACCTCCGCAAATCGGCCTGACCCATCACCGCCCTGCAAGCTCTGTGGCATGTGCCGACGTGGCATGCCACCACCGGTTCAGGGAGCGCTGTGCCGCATT
>JBEAOO010000096.1:0-8169 GCA_041164825.1 Pseudomonadota bacterium
GACGCCAAAGTGCGCGGCCTGAAGATGCTGGAGCGCGTGGGCCTGATCGCCCACAAGGACAAGTACCCCGGCCAGCTCAGTGGCGGCCAGCAGCAGCGTGTGGCGATTGCCCGCGCACTGAGCATGGACCCGATCGTGATGCTGTTCGACGAGCCCACCAGCGCGCTCGACCCCGAGATGGTGGGCGAGGTGCTGGACGTGATGGTGCAGCTGGCCAACGAAGGCATGACCATGATGTGCGTGACGCACGAGATGGGTTTTGCCAAGAAGGTGAGCCACCGCGTGATCTTCATGGACCAGGGCAAGATCGTGGAGGACTGCAAGAAGGACGAGTTCTTCGGCAACCCGGACGCCCGCTCGCCGCGCGCCAAAGAGTTCTTGTCGAAGATATTGCAGCACTGAGCAGTGCGGGCTCAGGCCCGCTCAGCTTGGCGCGCTGCGGGCGCCGCCGCTAAAAAAGGCAGCCTCGGCTGCCTTTTTTCTTGTCAGATGGGGTGCCTCACGGCTCGATCGCGATGCCTCGCAAAGTCATGCCGGCCACCACGCGCCCAATCTCTTTGGCAGCGCCAGTTTTCAGGTTGATCTCCATGAAGCGCGTGCCACCTTCATCGCCGTTGCTGAGGGCCGCGTAGGCGGCGTTGTTCAGGTCGGAGATGTCGAACGAGGCGCGTGAGAACGGTGGCACACCCAGCGGCCCCACGGTGTAGAGGCGGCCGGTGTTGGGCGACACCATCGGCGTGGTGCCTTCGAGCGTGCCTTGCGTCACCAAGCTGCGCGTGCTGCCGTCGATGGCGTAGTTGGTGGTGATCTTCTCGTCTTGTTTGTTGTAGGTGTAGGCCGCGGCCATCAACGCTGGCGGCACGCCGGCGTTGTTGTCGCCGGCGGCAAACACCGGCACGCCGTCGAGTTGCGTGCCGTCCAGGTCCGGGCGGGCGTCCACCAAGGCGCCGGTGTCGGGGTGAATGCGGAAGTTCATGCCCGTGTTGCTGACCACGCGCAGGCGGTCCACCGTGGGGTTGAAGTCCACGCCGAACTCGCTGCCGGTGAGGCCGAAGGGCAGCGGGACGCCCACCGGGGTGGCCACGGCCGAATCGGTGTTGATGCGGTAGAGGCGGCCGGTGCTGCCCAGGCCATAGAGCTGGCCTTTGGCGATGCGGTAATCGATGCCGAGCAAAGTCTCACCCGCTTGCAGGCCCTTCAGCGCTTGGCTCGCCAGCAGCTTGGCCGGTTGGCCGGCGTTGAAGCGGATCAACACATTGCTGCTCGTCACCGCTTGGATGAATTCTTTGCGCGGCAGGCCGTCGCTGCCGGCTTTGTCGTTGCCGCCGAAGCTGGGCAAGCTGGGCAGCCAACTGCAGCCGCTGAGCAGGGCTGCCGCGGCGCCCACGATCAGCAGCGATCGGGTGCACTGGCGTGCGTCGTGGCGACGGGGGGCGGGCACGGGTGCCGCTTTGGCAGCAGGCTTGGGCAGGTGGGTCATGTGGGCATCCAGGTCGGTGGTCGGTGCATGGGTCAGCCTGCTCAGAGGGCGGCAGTGTTCGTGGTTTCGGCGGATGCGGGCAGGACTTGAATGCGCCGACCGGACTCGGCGCGGCGGGTGAGAAAATCCACCGCATTCTTCAGCCCCTCGACGGCCCGACCCATGATGACCACCACCGCACCGACCCCCACCCTGCGCATCACCCGCCCCGACGACTGGCACCTGCATGTGCGTGACGACGCCGCGCTGCGCGCCGTGGTGCCACACACCGCCCGTCAATTCGGCCGCGCGGTGATCATGCCCAACCTGCGCCCGCCGGTGACCGCCGCCGCGCAGGCCATCGCCTACCGCGACCGCATCCGCGCCGCGGTGCCCGCGGGCGTGGACTTCGAGCCGCTGATGACGCTGTACCTCACCGACCGCCTGCCCGCCGACGAGATCGCGCGCGCCCAGGACGCGGGTGTGGTGGCGCTCAAGCTCTACCCGGCCGGTGCCACCACCAACAGCGATGCGGGCGTCACCGACCTCAAACACACCTACGCCACGCTTGAGGCCATGCAGCGCGCCGGCCTGCCGCTGCTGGTGCACGGCGAAGTGACCGACAGCGAGATTGATTTGTTTGACCGCGAGGCGGTGTTCATCGACACCAAGCTGATCCCGCTGCGCCGCGACTTCCCCGAGCTGAAGATCGTGTTCGAGCACATCACGACCCAAGAAGCCGCGCAGTACGTGGCCGAGGCGGGCGTGCACACCGCCGCCACCGTGACGGCCCACCACCTGCTCTACAACCGCAACGCGATCTTCACCGGTGGCATCCGCCCGCACTATTACTGCCTGCCGGTGCTCAAGCGCGAGACCCACCGCCGAGCCCTGGTGGCCGCCGTGGCCTCGGGCAGTGACCGTTTCTTTTTGGGCACCGACAGCGCCCCGCACGCCACCCACCTGAAGGAGCACGCCAGCGGCTGCGCCGGCTGCTATACCGCGCTCAGCGCGCTGGAGCTGTATGCCGAGGCGTTCGAGGCCGCGGGCGCGCTCGACAAGCTCGAAGGTTTTGCCAGCTTCCACGGCCCGGCCTTTTACGGCTTGCCGCGCAACGCCGGCACGGTGACACTGACGAAGCAGGACTGGACCCTGCCCGAGAGCCTGCCCTTTGGCGACACCACGCTGAAGCCGCTGCGCGGGGGCGACACCCTGAGCTGGCGACTCACTGCGGTGGCGTGACCGCTGTTGACCGACTGCAAGCTGGAGAACCCCTGATGATTGAACGCCAAGCGCGCATCGCCCTGCTGATCGACGCCGACAACTCGCCGTCGAGCAAGATCGACGTGATCCTGGCCGAGTTGGCGAAGGTGGGCGTGGCCAACATCCGGCGCGCCTATGGCAACTGGAAGAAAAACGAGCTGCGCGGTTGGGAAGACGCGCTGCACGAGTACGCCATCCGCCCGGTGCAGCAGTTTGACTACAGCAAGGGCAAAAACGCCACCGACATGGTGATGGTGATCGAGGCGCTTGACCTGCTCTACACCGACCGGCCCGATGCGTTTGGCATCGTCTCGTCGGATGCCGACTTCACGCCACTGGTGATGCATCTGCGGGCCAAGGGGGCGTTGGTGTTTGGCTTCGGCGCCAAGAAGACGCCGCTGCCGTTCGTCAACGCCTGCTCGCGGTTTCTCTACCTGGAGAACCTGGGCGACGTCGCTGCACCGTTGAGCGCGGAGCCTGAGGCCAAGGTGTTGGTTGCGCCTGCAGCCGCTGCGGTGCCGGCCAAGAAGGCCGCTGCTCGCAAGCGTGCGGGTGGCGCGACCAAGGCGGCTGCGCTTGTCACGTCTGCGGCGCCGAAGCCCGACGCCCTGGCCGCTGCGGCCGACGCCGCATTCGCCGATGTGATGGCCGAGTCGCAACCCGATGCCGCGCCCCTCAAGCAAGACAGCGCCGCCCTCAAGCGCGACGGCCGCCTGGTGGCGCTGCTGCGCCATGCGGTGGACAACGCAGCCGGCGAAGACGGCTGGTCGCCGCTGGGTTCGGTGGGCCAGCAGATTGGCAACCAGGCCAGCTTCGACCCGCGCAACTACGGCTACCGCAAGTTGATCGATTTGATCGAAGCCACGCAGCTGTTTGAGCTCGACCGCCGCGGCACGCAGTTTGTATTGCGCGGCAAACGCGTGGGCCGAACACCGCGCGGCGGTTGATGGCGCAGCAGGACAGGGCGTTGCGCGGCGCGCTGGTGTCGCAGGCGCTGGGCGAATCGGCTGCGACTGGTGCGTTGCCGAGCGCGCTTGTGAAGCCGCCGATCCCTCCCATCCTCACTGCACAGGCTGATGGGTTTGGGCTGGATCTGTCGGTGCCTTGGTTGGCGCCCGTGCTCGCCAACGCCGAGTGGGTTCGGCGCCGGCTGTGTGCGGGCGAGTCGGTGGCTCACGCATTGAGCCAGTGTGCTGCCACCTGCACCGTGCCGCCGCAGCTGGCGGCTGGCCCGGTGCGCTTTGTGCCGCAGGCCGAGTTGCCCGAAGGTGCGGCCTACGAGGCCCACATCCATCGCACCGGCTGCGTGCCCACGCGCGACAACCTGCACGACTTCTTCAATGGGCTGGTGTGGTGCTGGCAACCCGCACTCAAGCGCCGGCTGAATGAATTGCAAGCCGAGGCCATTGCCACCCAGGGCGTGGCCGCCCACCGGGGGCCGCTGCGCGATGCGCTCACCTTGATGGATGAAAACGGCGCGCTGCTGAGCGGGCCCGAGCCGCTGTTGAGCGCATTGCGCGAGCGCCGCTGGCACGAGCTGTTCATCACTCACCGCGCGCTGTGGGCCGAGGCGCGCTTCGATGTGTTTGGCCACGCACTGATGGAGAAGCTGGCACTTGCCCCCCGCAAAGGTCTGACCGCCCATGTGCTGCTGGCCCGCGCTGATGACTGCATCTCCTGGCCCGCCGCCACCTGGGCCGCCAAACCCTTCCTGCCCCTGCCGGTGCTCGCGGTGCCGGGTTGGTGGCCGGCGCAAGACGAGCCCGGTTTCTACGACGACGCCACCGTCTTCCGCCCGCTGCGCGTGCAGGGCCATCTCCAACCCGTCCAGGTCACTGCACCGGGCCGTGGGACAATGCCAATGTGAAGTGAGCCAGACCGCCGCTGGTGCAAGCGTGGAAACACGGCACTGGAGGAAGGTCCGGACTGCACAGGGCAGCGCAGGAGCTAACGGCTCTCCACCGCGAGGTGAGGATCAGAGCAACAGAGACGAGTCGAGACGGTCACCCCCCGGGTGTTCTGTGGGACGCTGGCGAAAGCCAGTGTGCGATGGGCGAAAGCCCAGCGCAAAGGGCGCAAGCCCGATCCCACAGCCACCCGGGACGGAACGTCCCGGGTGAAACGGGCAATCTCTGCGCGCAGCAATACCAAGTAGGCACACGTTGATCCGGTCCCGGAGAGTGTGCGGGTAGGTAGCACCGAGCCGTGCAGCGATGCACGGCCCAGAGGAATGGCGGTCACGGTGGTGCGGCTCTCGGGCCGCACCACTGCACAGAATCCGGCCTATCGGCTCACTTCACACTTAACACCTCAGGCACCCAGGCATCCCATCACGATGACTGCGGCCGGGCGCTCCCGCAGCGGCCCGCGTCGCGGCGACCCAGGAGACAGCAGACGATGAACCCCGACGCATCTCGGTTGTGGCGCGGCCCGCGCTGGGCCTTGGCCGTGCTGCTCGCCTGCCTGGGCATGTTGGGCCCGTTTTCCATCGACACCTACTTGCCGGCCTTCACCGGCATCGCGCAATCGGTGGGCGCCACGCCGGTGCAGATGCAGCAGACGCTGTCGGCCTACCTGCTGGGCTTCGCGGTGATGAACCTGTTCCACGGCGCGCTGTCCGACAGCCTGGGCCGCCGGCCCGTGGTGCTGTGGGGCATTGCGCTGTTCACGGTGGCGTCGGCCGGCTGTGCGCTGTCGCAGAGCATTGGCGCGCTGGTGTTTTGGCGCGCGGTGCAGGGCTTGTCAGCGGGCGCGGGCATGGTGGTGTCGCGGGCAGTGATTCGCGACATGTTTTCGCCAGCCGACGCGCAGCGCGTGATGTCGCAGGTGACGATCTTCTTCGGTGTCGCGCCGGCGGTGGCGCCCATGGTGGGCGGCTTGCTGTTTGTGCACGTGGGCTGGCACGCGATCTTCTGGTTTCTCACGGCGGTGGGTTGCGCCTTGTGGCTGGGCAACTACCGCTGGATGCCGGAGACGCTGCATGTGTCGCAACGCCAGCCCTTGAACCTGCGCCATCTGCTGCGCGGCTACTGGCAGCTGGGCTCCAACCCGCGGTTTTTGATGCTGGTGCTGGCCAGTGGCATCCCGTTCAATGGCATGTTCTTGTATGTGCTGTCGGCGCCGGTGTTTTTGGGCGAGCATCTGCACTTGGCCCCCGACCAGTTCTTTGGGTTCTTCTGCTTGACCATCGGCGGCATCATGCTGGGCGCGGTGCTCTCGGGACGGTTGGCCGGGCGCATGCCGCGCAAGCAGCAAATCAAACTCGGGCTGCAGGTGATGTTTGGCGTGTCGTTGCTGAACGTGACTCTCAACGCACTGTTCGCCCCGCACTTGAGTTGGTCGCTGTGGCCGATCGCGGTGTTTTCGTTTGGCTGGGCCACGATGGTGCCGGTGGTGACGCTGATGGTGCTCGACCTGGTGCCCGAGCGGCGCGGCATGGCGAGCTCCTTCCAAGCCTGCTTGGGCAGCCTGGCGAACGCGCTGGTGGCCGGGGTGGTGGCGCCGCTGGTGATGCATTCGCCGCTGGCGCTGGCCATGACATCGCTGGGCATGCTGGGCATTGGTGCGGTCGCCTGGGGCTTGGTCAAGCCGCACATCGCCGACTGAGGGGGGCTGCCCGGGCTCGGGGGAAGGGTGGCCGCCGGTTTGGCAGAAGGCGGGCAGGGGTCGGCTCAAGACGGACTCAAGTCTGGCGGGCGGAGGCCGAAAGCAGGGGACGTTGCCCGTTCGTTGTTTCTGGATCCGGGCCGTTTGGAGAAATGCCCGCCATGCGTCGTCGTCCTGCCCCCCTCTTTCGCGCTGTTCAGCGTCCCACTGCCCGCGCCGCGTCGTCCTTTGTGCCGGTCTTGATGCTCGGCGCCTTGCTCTTGCTGGGCGCCGGCCTGGCCCTGGCCAACGAGCCGGCCCGTGGGGCGGCCGAGCATGGAGCCAAGGCCGAGCCTGCGGCGGCCGCGTCGGCTGAAGCCAAGGCCAAGGCCGCCACCGCCAAGGCCAATCAGCCCCCGTTGCACGCTGCTGCGGCCTCGGCGCCGGCCAAAGCTGCGGCGCCCGAGTCCGATTCGCTGGCTGTGCTCAAGGGTAAGTTGGAGGAAAAATTGGGCGCCACCAATGCGCCCAACGCCAGCGCCAATGTGTTGCGCGTGGCCAGCAAGGGCCCCACGCCTTCTGGCGAGATGGTGCTCCGCTCGGGCGACGCTCATGGCGGCGGTGGCGAAGCCGCCCGGCCGGCCGTGGTGCGCCGCAAAGTGGCCAAAGCCGAGCCTGCTGCGGCCGAGCACGCGGCGGCCGGACACGCTGCCCATTGGGACTACAAAGGCACCGCCGGCCCCGAGGCCTGGGGCGCGATGAAGCCCGAGTTTTCCACCTGTGCGGTGGGCACCCGGCAAAGCCCGATCGACATCCGCGACGGCCTGAAGGTGCAGCTGGACCCGGTGCAGTTTGATTACCGCGCCAGCGGCTTCAGCGTGATCGACAACGGCCACACCATCCAAGTCAATCTGCAGCCGGGCAACTCCATCGAGGTGGCCGGGCGGCGGTTTGACCTGCTGCAGTTCCACTTCCACCGCCCGTCCGAAGAGCGCATCAACGGCAAGCAGTTCGACATGGTCGCCCACCTGGTGCACAAAGATGCCGAGGGCCGCTTGGCCGTGGTGGCCGTGCTGCTCGACCGGGGTGCCGCGCAACCGCTGATCCAGCAGGTGTGGAACAACCTGCCGCTGGAAAAAAACGAAGCGGTCGCCGCCCGAGTGTCCATTGACATGAACGCCTTGCTGCCCGCCGAGCGCAGCTACTTCACCTACATGGGATCGCTCACCACGCCGCCTTGCAGCGAAGGCGTGTTGTGGATGGTGATGAAGAACCCGGTGGGCATCTCCAACGACCAGATCAGCCTGTTCTCGCGCCTGTACCCGATGAACGCCCGCCCGATCCAGCAGGTGGCGGGGCGGATGATCAAAGAGTCCAACTGAGGCGTGAGGGCCGCATCGGCTTGATGTGAGCCGATCTCAAAAGCACAAGCCCTCCCTCTCGACCTGGCCGGCCCGCACGTTCGGTGCTCTGCGCAGATTCGAACCGCATCCCAGTGGTGGCGCGAGGAGCGCTGTACCGCATTCGCTTTGCTCCGTGTCCCCCGCCGGCCTGCGGCCGGCTCCTCCTTTACCTGCGCAAAGCGAATGCGGCACAGCGCTCCCTGAGCCGGTGGTGGCGTGCCAAGACGACACATGCCGCGGTGCTGGTGGGGCGGTGATGGGCCGGGGCGATGTGCGCAGGTAAAGGAGGAGGGCCCGCGCAGCGGGGCCGGGGGACACGGAGCACATTGCCCCGGCCCATCGCCGCCTTCGCGCCGATCGTCGAACGGGACGACTTGGAACGGGATGTAGCCTCAGCCCGAGGGCGGCCCTTGCCGACGCCGCGCATTGATGGTTGCGAGCGCGAAAGCACAGGAGTTT
>JBEAOO010000097.1:0-2583 GCA_041164825.1 Pseudomonadota bacterium
CAAAGGGACTCTTGACGCCGGCGTGGCCGCCGGCACCCGTGGCCACAGCCACCAAGCCATCAGCGCCCTTCTCCACCGCCTTGCGCGCAAAGGCGTTGTTGATGATGTCGTGCAGCACCACGCCGCCCCAGGCATGCACGGCGTCATTCAGGTCGGTGCGCGCGCCCAGTGAAGTGATGATGATCGGCACCTTGTACTTGGCACACACCGCCAGGTCTTCTTCCAGACGCGCATTGCTTTTGTGCACGATCTGGTTGATGGCGAACGGCGCGGCCGGTGCCTCGGGGTGGGCGCGGTTGTGTGCCGCCAGCGCCTCGGTGATCTCGGCCAGCCAATCGTCAAGCTGGGACGCCGGGCGGGCGTTGAGCGCGGGCATGGAGCCCACCACACCGGCGATGCACTGGGCGATCACCAGCTTGGGGTTGGAGATGATGAACAGCGGCGAGCCGATGATGGGCAGCGGCAGGTTTTGCAGGATCTTGGGCAGGGCCATGAAATCGGTTCCGTGAGGGTTGTTCTGGGCAGGCCGTCAGAAGGCGTCGAGCGCCAGGCCCGTGACGCTGGCCGCACCATCGACGATGGCGTCGCGCACGCCCGGCGCCTTGCTCAGCAGGTGGTCGGCGTAGAAGCGCGCCGTCACCACCTTGGCCTGCAAGAAGGCGGCATCGCCCTCGCCTGCCGCCAGTTGCGTTTGCGCCACCAGCAGCGCGCGCGCCAGCTGCCAGCCGGCCATCAGGTTGCCCGCCAACATCAGGTAGGGCACCGAGCCGGCATACACCGCGTTGGGGTTGCTGCGGCTCTGCGCCACCACAAAATCGACCACGCCCAAAAAGGCATGGCGCGCCGCCGTCAAGCGCGTCTTCACTGCCAGCGCGTCGGCGCTGCCGTGGGCGGCCAGGGCGGCTTCGGTGGTCTCGATCTGCGCGGCAATGGCCTGGGCGGTGCGGCCGCCATCACGCGCGGTCTTGCGACCCACCAGGTCGTTGGCCTGGATGGCGGTCGTGCCCTCGTAGATGGTCAGGATCTTCGAGTCGCGGTAGTGCTGGGCCGCACCCGTTTCTTCGATGAAGCCCATGCCGCCGTGCACCTGCACGCCCAGGCTGGTCACCTCCTGGCTCATCTCAGTGCTGTAGCCCTTGACCAGCGGCACCATGAATTCGTAGAAGGTCTGGTTCTGCTGGCGCACCTCGGCATCGGGGTGGTGGTGCGCGGCATCAAAGGCCGAGGCGGCCACCAGCGCCATCGCGCGGCAGCCTTCGGTGTAGGCGCGCATGGTCATCAGCATGCGGCGCACATCGGGGTGGTGAATGATGGTGGCGCTGCCCGGGGTGGAGCCATCCACCGGGCGCGATTGCACGCGGTCACGCGCATAGCCCACCGCCTGCTGGTAGGCACGCTCGGCCACCGCAATGCCCTGCATGCCCACGGCGTAGCGGGCCGCATTCATCATGATGAACATGTACTCCAGGCCACGGTTTTCTTCGCCAATCAGGTGGCCGATGGCGCCGCCGTGGTCGCCAAACTGCAGCACCGCCGTGGGGCTGGCCTTGATGCCCAGCTTGTGCTCGATGCTCACGCAGTGCGCGTCGTTGCGCGCACCCAGCGAGCCATCGGCATTCACCAGGAACTTGGGCACGATGAACAGGCTGATGCCCTTCACGCCCTCAGGCGCGCCCACCACGCGCGCCAGCACCAGGTGCACGATGTTCTGTGCCATGTCGTGCTCACCGTAGGTGATGAAGATCTTGGTGCCGAAGATCTTGAAGCTGCCGTCAGGCTGCGGCTCGGCGCGGGTGCGCACCAGGGCCAGGTCACTGCCGGCCTGCGGCTCGGTCAGGTTCATGGTGCCGGTCCACTCGCCCGAGATCATCTTCGGGATGTAGGCGGCTTGCTGCTCGGGCGTGCCAGCGGTCAGCAGCGCTTCAATGGCGCCATCGGTCAGCAGCGGGCACAGCGCAAAGCTCATGTTGGCGCTGTTGAGCATCTCGATGCAGGCGGCACCAATCGTCTTGGGCAAGCCCTGCCCGCCCATGTCCACCGGGTGTTGCAGCCCCTGCCAGCCGCCCTCGGCAAACTGCGCGAACGCTTGTTTGAAACCCGGCGTGGAGGTGACGACGCCGTCCTTCCAGCTCGACGGGTTCTTGTCACCCTCCCAGTTCAGCGGCGCCAGCACCTCTTGGTTGAAGCGCGCGCACTCCTCCAGCACGGCTTGCGCGGTGTCGGCATCGGCGTCCTCAAAACCAGGCAAGGCCGTCACCTGATCGAGGCCGGCGAGTTCCTTCATGCAAAACAGCATGTCTTTGACGGGGGCGATGTAGCTCATGTCTTCTCCGGTGTGTTTTGGTTCTGGCGGCCCGCCGAAATCAGGTGTTTTGGCGAGATTCGGGCAAGAAAAAGCCCGCTGCGGCGACAGGCCGGCAAACGGGCTGGGCAGTGGGGAGAGCGCTCTTAAAGCGCTTGCACCAGCTCCGGCACCGCGCTGAACAAATCAGCCTCCAAGCCGTAGTCGGCCACGCTGAAGATCGGCGCCTCGGCGTCCTTGTTGATCGCGACGATCACCTTGGAATCCTTCATGCCGGCCAG
>JBEAOO010000098.1:0-12888 GCA_041164825.1 Pseudomonadota bacterium
TGGTCGGCGCGCTCGGTGCGCTCCATGTCGCGCAGCAGGCCGTTCATTTCTTCGATCGTCAATTGCCGGTTGGCGCGCACCGCGCCGTGGCAGGCCATGGTGGCCAAAATCTCGTTGCGGGCGCGCTGCACCACGGCGCTGGCGTCGAACTGCGCCAGCTCGGCCAGCACGCTGCGCGCGAGCTCCACCACATCGCCACCTTGCAGCGCGGCGGGCCGCGAGCGCACGGCCAGCACGGTGGCTGAGAGCGGCGACACGTCCAGGCCCAGCGTCATCAGTGTCTCGGCATGCGCCTCGGCCGCAGCAATCTCGTGCGCGGTGGCGGAGAAGGTGGCCGGGATCAGCAGCGGCTGCGCCGGGATGGTGGTGTCGTTGCCCAGGCTGGCTTTGAGCTGCTCATAAACGATGCGTTCGTGCGCCGCGTGCATGTCCACCACCACCAGGCCGTGTTTGTTCTCGGCCAGCACATAAATGCCCGCCACTTGCGCCAGCGCGCGGCCGAGCGGCCATTCTTCGTGCGTGTCGAGCGCAGTCTCACGCTGCGCGGCGCTGGCCAGCGCGGGCGGCAAGTGGGGTGAGCTGGCGGATGAGGCGCCGAGTGCGCTGCCCGGTGCGGCGGCCGGCGCCACGGCGGTGTCACCCTCGGTCCAGGCCGATTTGACGGGCGTGCCGGTGCGCCAAGCGGGTGGTGCTTCTTGGGCGTAGAGCACCTCCAACTGCTGCAGGCCCAGGCCGGCTTGCTGGGTGATGGGGCGCCACGGGGCGGGGGCCGGCGCGTCGTAGGCCCCGCGCTGGCTCGCCGTCGATGGCGCAGCGCCCTGCGGCGGGTTCGCCATCGGCAGCTCAGGTTGCGTTGATGCCGCCGGCGCATCGGCCGCGCGCGTGCCGGCCAGCGCCGCTTCCACCGCGCGTTTCACCCCTTGGTGCACCTCACGGCCTTCGCGAAAACGCACCTCGATCTTGGTCGGGTGCACGTTCACGTCCACGCGGTCGGGCGCGATCTCGATGTAGAGCACAAAACACGGCTGGCGTGCGCCGTGCAGCACGTCTTCATAGGCCGAGCGGATGCCGTGGCTGATGAGTTTGTCGCGCACATAGCGGCCGTTCACGTACACATGCTGCTGGTCGGCGCGGCTGCGCGCGGCCTCGGGCGTGCCCGTTCGGCCGGTGATGCGCAGCACGCTCAGGTCGAGGTTGACCGGGCGGCTTTGGGCGATGAAGTCGTCGCCCATCACATCCTTGATGCGCTGATCGCGCGCGGCGGCATCGGCCAGCGGGTTCTCGGTGGCTGGCGTCAAGGCGGCGCGGCGCCACTGCTGCACCAACCGGCCCTCGTGCCACACCGCGAAGCCCACGTCGGGCCGGGCCAGCGCGTGGCGGCGCACGGCGTCCACACAGTGCGCCAGTTCGGTGGCTTCGCTTTTCAAAAACTTGCGGCGTGCCGGGGTGCTGAAAAACAGCTCGCGCACCTCCACGCTCGTGCCCACCGCGCGCGCGGCCGGGCTCAGCTCGCCCGAGCGGGCATCCAGCCGCTGCGCGTGGGGGGCGTCGCCGGTGCGGCTGGCCAGTGCCATCTCTGACACCGAGGCAATGGCGGCCAAGGCCTCGCCACGGAAGCCCATGGTCACCACGCTCTCCAGCTCGCCGAGCGAGCGGATTTTGCTGGTGGCGTGGCGGCGCAGCGCCAGTGGCAGCTCCTCGGCCGGGATGCCGCAGCCGTCGTCCTCGATCACGATGGCGCGGATGCCACCACCTTGCAGCTTCACCGCGATCTCGCTGGCGCCGGCGTCGAGCGCGTTGTCCACCAGCTCACGCACCACCGACGCCGGGCGCTCCACCACCTCGCCAGCGGCGATCTGGCTCACCAGTTCGTCGGGCAGTTCACGGATGGCGCGGCGCGGCGCGGCGGTCAACAAAGGAGCGTTCATGGTGGTGATTGTAGAAAGCACCACCCCCTGAAGCGGGCCCCCCTCAGCAATCCGTCATTCCGGGCCGGGATAATGCCGCCATGGACTTTTTGCCCCAACTTCTCGATTTCATCCTGCACGTCGACGTGCACCTGGCCAACTTTGTGCAGGCCTATGGGCCTTGGGTGTATGCGCTGCTGTTTGCCATCATCTTTGTCGAAACTGGCGTGGTCGTGATGCCGTTTTTGCCCGGCGACTCGCTGCTGTTTGTGGTGGGTGCGCTGGCCGGCGTGGGCCTGCTGAACCTGCCGCTGGCGATCGTGGTGCTGCTGGCCGCGGCCATCCTGGGTGACCAGTGCAACTTCAGCATCGGCCGCTACTTCGGGCCCAAGGTGTTCCAGTGGGAAGACTCGCGCTTCTTCAATAAAAAGGCCTTCAATGCCGCCCACGCGTTTTATGAGCAGCGCGGCGGCGTGACCATCATTGCCGCGCGCTTCATGCCGTTTGTGCGCACCTTTGTGCCCTTTGTGGCCGGGGTGGCTGACATGACGCGCGCCAAGTTCACGCTCTTCAACGTGGCCGGCGCCGTGTTGTGGGTGTGCGGCGTCACGGTGGTGGGCTACCTGTTCGGCAATGTGCCTTGGGTCAAAACCCACCTCGACAAGATCATCTGGTCCATGATCCTGATTCCCGGCGTCATCGCGCTGTTCGGCGCCTGGAAAGCGCGCCGGCAATCTGCCAGTGCCTGACCCGACACCCGCCCGACTTTTCTCCTGAAAGCCCTGCCCATGAACGCTCAAAGCACCCGCCGCCGCACCCAACGTGTGGCCACCCAAACGGCGGAGCTGGCGATGGCAGTGCCGCAGGTGGTGGCCATGCGCCTCACGCAAATGGCCCTCGCCGGCCCGAAGCCGAGCGCCGCCGACCTGCGTGAATTTCACCTGATGACCTCCGAGAAAACCGCCGCCGCGGTGGAGAGCTGGACCGCCATGGGCCTGCAGATGTGGCGTGCGCAGCAGGAGCTGATGCTCAGCTGCTGGCGCCCCTGGAACCCGTTTCAGCCGGGCGTGTCGTCGGTGCGCGCCCTGCAGCACTCCGCCAACGCGATGCACTCGGCCACGATGGGTGTGCTCGGCGAAGGCCTGGAGCCGGTGCGCCGCCGCGCCGTGGCCAACGCCAAGCGGCTGACCGGGCGCTGAGCGCCCAGCCGGCACGCTGGCGTGTCAGCGCCGGTCACCGGCACGGGCCTGGGCCTGGGCCTGGGCCTGAAGCCGACTGCCGTCAAACGGCTTCTCGTTCGGCGATCGGCGCGAGGGCGGTGATGGGCCGAGCCGATTTGCTGCGTGTCCCCCGGGCCCGCTGCGCGTGCCCTCCTCCTTAACCTCCGCAATTCGGCCCGGCCCATCACCGCCCCAACAAGCACCGCGGCGTTCGTCGACTTGGCGTGCCACAGCTTCTGCAGGAAGTTCGGCAACGGGCCAAGAACCGACCCTCCGTGCCGCAGAGAACTTGCCCATTTGCAACGCCAACCGGCAGGCGCAGCAGCCCTGAGCGCCAGTCTCACAACATCTTCTGAATCAGCGCCCCTGAGAACAGCACCGGCCCGGTGGGCCCGCCCGCGCTCGGTACCCCGCCTTGCGGCTCCAGGCTGATGGCCAGGGCCGGCACCTGCTGCACATCGCCTTCGGCGGCGGTGAGTTGCAGCAGCTTGTCGCGGCCCAGCACGCCCAGTGAGCGCGGTGCCTGGCCGGGCGGCAGTGCCCACAACTGCAGCGAGCGGTCGCCCGCTTCTTGGTAGCCGCCCACACGCTGCAGCACCAGGCGCTTGTTCTTCGGGTCAAACGTCACCAGCATCGACGGCGCGGCCTGGCCATCGGCCAGCACCGCCACGTAGCTGATCTGCGGCGTGTTTTGCAATTGCTGCTGCACGCTGGCCAGCTGCGTGCCCAGTTGCGCGCGCTGCGTCTGGCTGCTGAGCAGGCCCACACCCAACACCACGGTGGCCAGCGCGCCCGCTGCGCTCAGGCCGCGCCAGAGGCCCAGCCGGTGCAGCCAGCCGGTGGGCGGCGTCGGGGCCAAGCGCGGCGTGTGGCGCGCGGCGGCCATGGCGTCGGCTTCGGCCTCGGCATCGAGCAGGTTGTCGATGCGTGTCCACACCGTGGGGCCGGGCGGCACGGCGGGCTGCAGCTCGTTCAGGCTGGCCAGGCGCGACTGCCACAGCAGCGCGGCCGCGCGCAGGCTGGGGTGCTCGCGCGCCAGGGTCTCGAAACGGCGGCGCGCGCCACCGCGCAGCGTGCCCAGCGCGTGGCTGCTGGCCAGGTGGTCAACGAGTTCGGGATGGTTCCAGATGTTCATGGTCGCTCCTCCCGGGGTCAGGCGTAGCGCGCCATGCAGGTGCGCAGTTGATCAAGCCCGCGGCGGATCCAGGTTTTGACGGTGCCCAGCGGCAATTGCAATTGCTGCGCCAGCTCGCTGTGGCTGAGGTCGCGCAGGTACGACAAGCTCACCACCTGGCGCTGCTGGTGCGCCAGCTGGCCCAGGCACTGGTGCAGCGCCCAAGCTTGCTCGCTGGCGTCGGTGGTGTCCATGGGGTTGGGGCTGTCGCCGGCCAGGGTGTCGGCCAGCGCTTCATCGAGTTCTTGCGTCTGCTGCGTGCGCTCGCTGCCGCGGCGGCGCAGCGCATCGAGCCCGCGGCTGCGCACGATCAGCCCCAGCCACGCCATGGGCGGGCTGAGGCTGGCGCGGTAGTCACCCGCGTTGCGCCAGATCGCCAAAAAGGCCTCTTGCAGCACGTCTTCGGCCGCGTCGGCCCGGCCCACCACGCGCAGCGCCAGGCCATAGAGCTTGCCGGCGCAGCGCTGGTAGAGCGTGTGCAGGGCCTGGCGGTCGCGCGAGGCCACGCGGTCGAGCAGCGCGATCAGCTCGGCGTCGGGGGTGTCGCCGCTGAGGGCGGGGTGGGCGGCGGTGCGGGGCATCGCTGCATTGTGCGGTGCCGGGCTCACCAGGCGAAGCAGTGCGGTCATGGGGCGGTCCTTGGGGCGTGCATGCCCTGGGTACGCGGGGGCGAGGGGTTTGGATGTGCGGGCCACCACAAAACCCGACAACACGCAGGGCTTTGTTGAATCCAGCGCGGCGGCGGCTGCGTATTCAGGGTGTCGACGCCGTCAACCCTGACGCGACGCCACCCACCCCAACCCGCCGAGGAACACACCATGAGCACCCACAACGTCTCCCACACCGCCCGCCTCGTCCCCAGCCGCCGCGGCTTCATGGGCCAATCGGCCGGCCTCTCGGCCGTGGCCGTGGCCCTGCTGGCCGGCAAAGACAGCCTGGCCCAGGGCATGAGCGGCGACATGAGCAAAGACGTGAGCATCCTCAACGTGGCGCTTGGCCTGGAGCACGAGGCCATCAACGCCTACCAACTGGGCGCCGGCAGCGGCCTGCTGCAAAAGCCGGTGCTCGATGTGGCCGTGGCCTTCCAGGGCCACCACAAGGCGCACCGCGATGCACTCATCGCCACCATCCAAAAGCTCGGCGGCACGCCCGTGGCCGAGAAGATGTTGACCGACTACGCCAAGGCGCTCAAGGCCGACACGCTGCGCAACCAGGCCGATGTGCTCGACCTGGCCGCGCGGCTGGAGCTGGGTGCCACCAACGCCTACCTGGGCGTGATCCCGGCCTTGGGCAACAAAGACCTGGCGAAGGTGGCGGCGCGCTTGGCGGCCGATGAAACCATGCACTACACCGTGCTGACGCAGGCGCTGGGCCGGCCGCTGCCGGCGGGTGCCTTGTTCTTCGGCGCATAACGGGCCCGACCCGCTGTGCCCGCCGCCGCCGCCCGCGCCCTGGCCCTGCTGCTGTGGGCTACCACGCTGATGCTGCCGACCCCCGCCACGGCCGAGTCGCCTGCGCCTGATCTGACCGCTGCTTCAGCAGCGGCTCAGGTGCAGCGCGGCCAGGTCATCGTGGCCAGCGTCTGCGTGGCCTGCCACAGCCTGGACGACCACCGCACCGGCCCCGCCTTGCGCGGTGTGCTGGGGCGTGTGGCCGGCACGGCGGCGGGCTTTGAGGGCTACTCGCCCGCTTTGCGCAGCAGCGGCGCCAGCGGCCAGCGCTGGACGGCCGCCCGCCTGCGCGCCTGGCTCACCGACCCCGAAGCCCTCGTGCCCGGCCAGGCCATGGGCTTTTCACTCAGCGAGGCCAGCGACCGCGACGCGGTGTTGGCCTACCTCGCCAGCCTCAGTCCGCCCCATGCCGGGCGCTGAGTGGCTGTTCTCGACCCGCGTTTTTCGTTCACCTTCAGTTCAACAGGAGCTATCCACCATGCGCACTGCCCGCACCGTCACCACATCCACCACCGCCTTGCTCGCCCTCGTGGCCGCGGCCAGCCTCAGTGCTTGCGCGGGCATGAACAGCGGCATGTCGTCCATGGCCCCGTTTTCGCAAGCCGATCTGCCTGCCGCCGTGCAGGTGCCGGCCGGCCACAAAGTGATGCTGGAGACCGCCGCCGCGGGCGACATCACCTACGAGTGCCGTGCCAAAAAGGACATGCCCGCCGCCTTTGAGTGGGTGTTCGTGGGCCCCGACGCGGGCTTGAACAGCCGCGCCGGCCAGCGCCTGGGCCGCTACTTCGGCCCGCCCGCCACCTGGGCCCACATGGATGGGTCGAGCGTCACCGGCACCCAGCTCGCGGTGGCGCCCGGCGCGGCAGGCAGCATCCCGCTGCAACTGGTCAAGGCCAACCCCGCCATGGGGATGGGCGCGCTGAGCGGCGTGAGCCACATTCAGCGCGTCAACACGCAAGGGGGTGTGGCGCCTGCTGCCATGTGCGCGTCTGCCAACATGGGCCAAAAGCAAGTGGTGAGCTACCGCGCCGACTACATCTTCTGGATGCCGGTGTGAGCGTCTGATTGGAGGCGGCTTCCTGTTCGGAGGTTGTCCGTTCGACGATGGGCGCGAGGGCGGCGATGGGCCGGCGGAGGACCCGGAGCAAAGCGAAGGCGGCACAGCGCTGCCCGAGCAGCAGCCTCCGAATGCGGTTCCCTCCACCATGCCGAGAGCGGCCCAGGTCGCCAGCTGCAGTTTCTTTGCCCTGGAGCGCCAAGGCACACGCAGCGGCGTCAGGGCGAGGTCCACAGCGCGCGGTCAGCGGCGACCCCACCCGCGGCGTGCCCGCTGTTGGTGGCATGCTGTTGGCCCGTCCTGTCACCTCGCCCATGTACGAAAACAAATCCAGCCCCTTGCTCAGCCGCCCGCAGTTTGTGCGGCGGGTGTTGTTGCACCTGCTGCTCTCGCAGCTGCTGGTGGCCGTGTCGCTGGGCATGGGCATGGCCGGCTACATGCACTTCGAGGGCTTGGTGGCGATCGATGCGTTTTTGAACGCCGCCATGCTGCTCGGCGGCATGGGCCCGGTGGATGCCCTGCACACCGCCGCCGGCAAGCTGTTTGCCGGCTTCTATGCGCTCTATGCCGGCCTGGTGTTCATCGTCACGCTGGGCCTGGTGCTCACGCCGATGGTGCACCGCTTGTTGCACACGCTGCACGTGGATGACGCCGATGACTGAGCGGGTGCCCGCAGGGGCCGAGCGGCCCGTGCGCTGGCGCCTGCGCGCCACGCTGTGGCTGCGCTGCGCTTGGGCCGCGCCCACCAGCGCGCTCGGCCTGCTGCTGGCCGCGCCTGCGCTGCTGGCGGGCGCGCGCTGGCAACGCCATGCCGGCGTGCTGGAGGTGCAGGGCGGTGCCTTGTTGCCGCGGCTGCTGCGCGCCTTCGGTGGCGCGCAGGCCATCACGCTCGGCCACGTGGTGCTGGCGCGGCATGCCCACGCGATGCAGCGTCTGCGCGGGCACGAGCGTGTGCACGTGCGGCAGTGCGAAACCTGGGGCCCGCTCTTTGTGCCTGCGTACCTGGCGGCCAGCGCCTGGGCCGGGCTGCGTGGCCGGCGCGCTTACCTCGACAACCCGTTTGAGCGCGAAGCCTTTGCGCTGGAACACACCGCGGTGGCGCTGGCCTGGGACCGCGCCCGCGGGCCGCAGCGGCCGGTGAGTCGCCGGCCGCTGCGGCGCCAGCGGCGCTGAATCCTTCTGAGCCTCGGGTGCTCAGCCGCTCAGGCAGCACCCGCGGGCGGCCTGGGCAGATCGGTCTCGACCCGGTTGCGCCCGCCGTGTTTGGCGCGGTAGAGCGCGCGATCGGCGGCGCGGATGAGCTCGTCGGCCGTGGTGCCGTGGCCGGGGTACACGGCAATGCCGATCGACACCGTGGCCTGCAGCCGGAAGTCGCCAAAGTGCACGTCGAGCGTGCCAAAGCCGTGGCGCAGCGCCTCGGCGCGCTCCAGCGCAATCTCCAGCGGCATGGTGGGCATCAGCAGCAAAAACTCTTCGCCGCCATAGCGGCAGGCCACATCGCCCGCGCGCGCCATGCCGGCCAACATGCCCGAGAGGTGCAGCAGCACCGCATCGCCGGCCTGGTGGCCGTAGGTGTCGTTGACCTGTTTGAAGTGGTCGATGTCGACCAAGATCACCGACAGCGCCTGGCCCTCGCGTTTGCAGCGCGCCATCTCGCGCTCCAGCGTGGCATCGAGGTAGCGGCGGTTGTACAGGCCGGTCAGCGGGTCGCGGTGGGCGTGTTCACGCAGCTGGGCCTGCAGGCCATCAATCTCGCGCAGGTTGTTGAGCAGCGCGGCATTGGCGGCCAGCAACTCCACCCCGCGTTTTTTCAAGGCCTCGCGCGTGTGCCGCAGGTGGCCATTGCGGGTGTGGCTGATGTGGCCCATCACCAACAAATAGCTGCCCAGGCCGAGCATACAAAACAGCGCCGCCGGCCAGCCCGTGCTGGGCGCAAAGCGCGCGCCCATCAGCAGCATCCAGCTCAGCGCGCCCGCCAGCAGCCCCAGCGCGCCCACGCCCACACCGCGCCAGCCGCGGTTGGCCACGTGGTTGTTCAAGTTGCCCATCGTGGCTGAAAAACTCAACCACAGCGGGAAACCCAGGCAGGCCATGTAGATGCCGAGCAAAAAGGAGTCGGTGCGCAGGTTGTTGATCTCGGCCTCCAGCGGCGCGGCGGCGCGGCGGGTGTGCCAATACAGCAGCTGCGGGTAGCCCAGCATCACCGCGCCCAGCAGCAGCATCGGCGCGAGCGTGTAACCGCCTTGCTGCAGCGTGTGGATGCACGCTGCGATGTACATCAACGTGAAGGCCAGGGTGCGCATGCGGTGGTGCGTGCGCACCAGCCAGGGCGTTTTTCGAGCGGGGTCGGGCATCGTGGGCGGGGCGCGCAGCGGAGCGTCGACCCCGCGGCATGGATGGGCCGTGGGTTGGGGGGGGCGACGCGCCTGGCGGTGGGTGCGTGAGGTTGTTGTTGTTCGAGTGGGGGTGGCACGGCACGCGCTCACACCCAGGGCCAGCGCTTCCAACGACGTCCGGCCTCCACCCAGGTTGTACCGCAAACGCGCCGCCTTGACAGGCCCAAAACAGGTGGGTTGACGGACCGCTGGGGCGCGAAGTGCGCACTATCGTGTGGAAAACTGACGTGACGCCCGCACCCGGCGGCAGAGCGCGCTCAGCGCAGGCGCAGCAAGGCCCCGCAGGCCGGTGCCTGCGGCCAATGCTCGGCCTGTGGTGGCGTGGCGTGGCCGCTGTGGGCCCACTGCCGCGCCAACATCCACCCGGCGTGGCCCACCACCACCACCGCGCCCGCGGCCGCCGATGCGGGCGGCTGCCATGCAGCAGCCCGCGCCAGCATGGCCTGCAAGGCCTCGCCGCCGCCCGGCGCGCAGCGCGCAAAGTCGGCGCACCAGGCATCCACCTCGTCGCGGGCGATGGCCGACCACGGCAGGCCGTCCCAGCGGCCGAAATCGAGTTCGAGCAAGGCCGCATCGCGCTGCCACACCCAGCCCCAGCGGCGCAGCCAGCGCGCCACATCGGCGCAGCGGCGCAGCGGTGAGCTACACACCACGCGCGGCAGGCCGTGTTGGCGGGCGGTGCGCTGAATGCGCCGCGCCAGGCGCTTGGCGCGGCGCCGGTCCACCGGCACATCGGTGCGGCCAATGCAGCGTCCTGCCACGCCGCGCGGACGCGGGTGGCGCCAGGCCCAAAGGGTGCTGCTGCTGCCAGCGCGGTCAGCGCCGTCAGCGCAAGTTTCAGGCGCCATGCAGCGCCCCCAGCCAGGCCAGCAACATCGCCAACTCGCTCAGCTGCTGGCTCGCGCCCAGCGTGTCGCCGGTGAAGCCGCCCAGGCGAGCGCGCAACCAGCGCTGCAGCGCCAACGTGGCCAGCGCGCCCGCCAAGAGCGCAGCACCCAGGCCGCCTTGGCCGCCCGCAGGCAAGGCCCACACGGCGGCACCACAGGCCAGCACCAGCCACCCGCTGGCGGCCACGACGCCCGAGCCGCTCACTTGCATCGCCAGCGGCTTGGCCTTGGCGTGCTCGGCGTCGCCCGCGTAGGGCAGCCGGTGCGTCAACCACACCGGCGCCAGCCGCGACGCGCACTGCACCCACACCCAGGCGATCACGGCGGTGCGCAGGTCCAGCGTCACCAGCGCCGTCAGCGTGGCCGCGCGCAAGCCCAACACCAGCACCAGCGCCAGCGCGCCATAGCTGCCAATGCGCGAGTCCTTCATGATGGTCAGCGCCCGCTCGCGGCTCACCCAGCCGCCCAGCGCATCGAAGGTGTCGGCCAGCCCGTCTTCATGGAAGCCACCCGTCAGCACCACGCCCACCGCCATCGCCACGCCCACCGCCACGGCGGGCGGCCAACACAGCGCACCCAGCGCCAAGGCGCCCGCGCCCACGGCGCCAATCACCGCCCCCACCCCCGGAAAGTGCCGCGCACACTGTTGCAGCCACACTGGCTCAAACCCCACCCAGCTTGGGATGGGCACGCGGGTGAAAAACTGCAGTGCGATGAAAAACAGGCGCAGCTCGTGCAGCAAGGCGGCCGCCATCGTTCAGCCCTTGTCGCTCACACCGGCCGATTCAAAACTCGCCATCTCGGCCACGATGCGGCAGGCCGATTCGAGCAGCGGCCAGGCAAGTGCGGCGCCGCTGCCTTCGCCCAGGCGCAGGTCGAGCTTGAGCAGTGGCTGCACGCCCAGGTGCTGCAGCATCGCGGCGTGGCCCGATTCATCGGACTGGTGGGCAAACACGCAGCGTTGCAGCACGGCCGGCTGCAATGTGGCGGCCACCAGCACGGCGCTGCTGGTGATGAAGCCGTCGACCACGATCACGCGCCGCTCGGCCGCGGCCTGCTGAATGGCGCCCACCATCATCGCGATCTCGAAACCGCCGAAGGCGGCCAGCGCATGCAGCGGCGTGGTGGCGCCCGCGTGCAGGGCCAGCACCTGGGTGAGCACGTCGAGCTTGTGCGCCAGGCCGGCGTCGTCGAGGCCGGTGCCTCGGCCCACACAAGCGGCCAGATCGCGGCCGGTGAGGCGCGCTTGCAGCAAGGCCGCGGCCGAGGTGTTGCCGATGCCCATTTCGCCCAGCAGCAGCGCATTGCCCGGCAGGCCGTGCACCACCTCGCGGCCGGCTTGCAGCGCGGCGCGGCATTGCGCCTCGCTCATGGCCGGGCCGCTCAGCGCATCTGCCGTGCCCGCGGCAATCTTGCGAATTTGCAGGCCGGCGCGCGCTTCAAAGTCGTGGCGCACACCGGCGTCCACCACCGTCAGCGCCAGGCCGTGTTGGCGCGCCAGCACGCTCACCGCCGCACCGCCGGCCAAGAAGTTTTCCACCATCTGCCAGGTCACATCGCTCGGGTAAGCCGACACGCCGCGCGCCGCCAGCCCGTGGTCGCCGGCAAACACCACCATTTGTGGCTGCTGCAAATGCGGTGTGGTGCTGCCGAGAATCTGGCCGATTTGCAGCGCCAACGCCTCGATGCGGCCGAGCGCGCCGAGGGGCTTGGTTTTGCGGTCGATGCGGTGTTGCAGCGCGGCGGTGAGGGCGGCGTCGTTCAGCGGGGCGATGGTGGGCGTCATGGTGTGAAGGCAGGGGTTCAAAGAGAGGGCTGGAGCAAGCCCATCAACACGCCCGGCGCAAAGCGCGTGTCGATGAAATCGGCGAGGCCGTCGAACACGGCGTCGAGCGGCGTGCCGCGTTGGCCGAACAGGGCTTGCAGCACACCGGGGTTTTCAAACAAGCCGTGCAGGTAGGTGCCCAGCACGTTGCCGTGCGCGGCGTCGCACTGCCAGCCGATGGGCTCGCCGGTGGCGTTGCGCTGCACCACGGTGGCGGGCGCCATCGACGGGTGTTGCACCGTGCGGCCGTGGTGGATTTCGTAGCCGGTGGCGCGCACGCCCTGGAGCGGCGCCCAGGCGCCTGTGGCGTCGACGAACGTGGCGGTGGTGTGTTGCAGCAGCTTGTCGGGCTCGAACAAAGTGACCAGTGGCAGCAGACCCAGTCCGGGTGCGTTGCCATCGACGCCATGCGGGTCGACCAGCGATTCACCCAGCATCTGCAGCCCGCCACAAATGCCCAGCACCGGGCGGCCGGCGCTGGCATGTTGCTGGACGGCGGCGTCGAGCCGCTGCGCGCGCAACCAAGCCAGGTCGCCGCTCGTGTGTTTGCTGCCGGGCAGGATCACCCAGTCGGCGCCGTCCAGATCGGCCGGGCTGCGCGCCCACACCAAGCGCACGCCGGGCAGCTGGCGCAGCGGCTGAAATTCATCGAGGTTGCTGATGCGCGGGTAGGCGATGACGGCGATGCGCGTGACCGCACCCGCCGTGCCCACCTTGCCGCTCGGCGCGTCGTCAAACACGCCGTCTTCTTCCGGCAGGCCGTGGCTGCGCCACATCGGCAGCACGGTCAGCGTGGGCACGCCCGTCAGCGCTTGCAACTGCTCCGGCCCAGGCGCCAGCAGCGCCTCATCACCGCGAAACCGGTTGAGCACAAAACCGCGGATCAATGCGCGCTCGTGCGCGGGCAGCAGCTGGTGTGTGCCGTAGAGGTGGGCAAAGGCGCCGCCGCGGTCGATGTCGGTCACCAGCAA
>JBEAOO010000099.1:0-15139 GCA_041164825.1 Pseudomonadota bacterium
GACTGTTCCGGCGCAGACTTGTTGGTGAGCGTCAAGGAGTGCTGTATCGGGGAAATGACCAGCAGGGTTCAAGTGCTGCCGTGTGCACTGCTGCACCCAAGTACTCTCGGGCGAACGAATGATGGAGATCAGTACCAATGCTTACCCACCTGCACATCAGAAACTTCAAGGCTTGGAAGGACACGGGGCCGATTCGCTTGGCCCCGCTAACCGTGCTCTTCGGCGCAAACAGTGCTGGCAAAAGCAGCCTGGGGCACTTGCTGTTGGCATTGCAACAAACAGCGCGTTCTACGGACCGCAAGCGCGCGCTGCATCTGGGGGATGCCTCGTCGCTGATCGATCTGGGCACCTTCACTGACTGTCTGCACGGGCATGATCTGAACCAGTCGATGTCCTTTGAGTTGGGTTGGGTCATGCCCAAGACCATGGTTGTCCGCGATCCGCTGCAAGCCGAGTCTCGGTATCAGGGCGATCACATGCGTCTCGACGTGACACTGGCGGCGAACAAGGCCCAACAACCTGAAGTGCAGGCACTACGCTATGCCCTTGCGCAGGGTAACGACGAGGTGCTCGATGTTGCGCTCGTGCGCGACGAAAAGCGCAAGCTCAACCTGACCTCTATCCACTACAGCTTCAAGATGGCCGACGGACGAAAATGGCCGCTGGAAGAGCCAGAGAAGTTCTATCGGTTGTCCGATACCAGCATGGCTAGATACAAGAATGCCGGCTTTCTAACGGGCTTCGCGTTGGCCACCGAAGGCATGCTGGAAAGCCTCTCCTACCTGGGGCCTCTGCGCAGTCACCCTCAGCGCATTTACCAATGGTCTGGCGATACGCCAGCGAACGTTGGACAAATGGGGGAGTACGCCGTGGCGGCAATCTTGGCGGCACAGGGGGAGGGTCGGCGCCTCAACCGACAGGTGGGACACCACACCAAGGGCTTTGCCGAATTCATGGCGGTGTGGCTTAAGGATTTGGGCGTCATCCACGACTTCTCCGTGCGCCCAGTGGCGGTGGGCCGGAAGGAATACGAAGTACTGTTGAAGACCCACGCCAAAGCGCCCGAAGTGAAGATCACCGACGTCGGCTTTGGCATTTCCCAGGTGCTGCCAGCGTTGGTGCAAGCGTTCTACTGCCCACCGCATTCCACTGTCTGGATGGAACAACCCGAAATCCATCTGCACCCGCAAGTTCAGGCGGAGCTGGCCGACGTCTTCATTTCCGCGACGCAAGCTCGTGAGGGCGGAAGGCCGCGCGGCGTGCAGTTGATAGTGGAGAGTCACTCCGAGCATTTCCTGAACCGCCTCCAGCGCCGAGTTGCGGAAGGGGTGATTCAGCCCGATGACGTAGCGGTCTATTTCTGTCGCCGCGCGGGCTCAGCGACGGAACTGGAGCCGCTGAAGCTGAATATTTTTGGCGAGATCGAAAACTGGCCCGAAAACTTCTTTGGCGACGAGATGGCTGACATCGCGGGACGCACTTTGGCTGCCATGCAGCGCAAGAGGGAAATTAGCCAGAAAGGTGGTCCACGGTGAAAGCTGTGATCGACACAAACGTCCTTTTGGTCGCCAACGGCCAGCATCCCAACGTGTCTGAAGACTGCGTTACCGAATGCGTCAAACGACTGTTGTTAATGCAACAGAAGGGCGTTCCCGTTGTCGATGACGGCTATCGGATATTGGGGGAATACCGACACAAGACCAGCCTCAGCCCGCCGAAAGGCGTCGGGGATGTCTTCCTCAAATGGCTGCTGCGGCAATCAGGTACAGCTCGGGTGGAGCAGGTTTCGCTGAACGAGACCGCTGCGAACTGTTTTACCGAGTTTCCTGATCTTGCACTGGAGCCCTTATTTGATGCGGCAGATCGGAAGTTTGCTGCTGTGGCCCACGCCCACCCGGACAAGCCCGAGATTTGGCAAGCGGCGGATTGCAAGTGGCTGGACTGGTGGCGAGCTTTGAAGGACAGAGGTGTTGAGGTTGTTTTTCTGTGCCCGGCCGATGTCTGCTCGGTTTACGGCAAGAAGTTTCCGACAAAGCCGGTCCCCCAGCTGCCAGGCTGAATGCGATGGACGGCGACTTCTTCCGCTTTCCACATACCCCGCACTTGGCATGGCTCGGCCAGGGCAAGCCGCGCGACGACAAAGTGTTGTCACCCGCCGAAGCGAAGGGCTTGCTGGCGGGTGAGGTGGCGGTGGAAGAAAAACTTGACGGCGCCAACCTCGGTTTCTCACTTGGCCCCGATGGCACTCTTCTCGCACAGAACCGTGGACAGTATTTGGTCGAGTCTTATTCGGGGCAGTTTTCCCGGCTGCCCGCATGGCTTGCTCAACATGGCGAAGCGCTGCGCGGCGCGCTGACGCCCGGCGTCATTGTGTTTGGCGAGTGGTGTGCCGCACGCCACTCGTTGGAGTATGTCGCGCTGCCGGATTTGTACCTCTTGTTTGACGTTTACGACCGTCATGCAGAGCGTTTCTGGTGCAGCGCACGCCGCAACGCGCTAGCTGTATCGGCAGAACTGGCCACGGTGCCTCTTGTGGGCAGCGGGAACTACACGGTTGCGGGGCTGGAGAGGTTGGTAGTGACAAGCACCAGCAGGTATCGCGACGGGCCGCTGGAGGGGCTGGTCATTCGCCTAGAGTCCGCGTGTTGGTGCGAGGCCAGGGCCAAATTGGTCCGGGCCGACTTCACGCAGGCCATCGCGACCCACTGGCGCAAGCGGGCCATCGAGTGGAATCGAGTGGATTGCCCCACTGTCCCGTGTTGATCTCGCCCAGAGCGCCTTCAACTCACCCATGACCGGTGCCGATGCGGCGCATGATCAACTGTCACGACGTGTGAGCTGAGGCGTCCGCACCCCAGGATGATGCTCATGCGGGCTACGGCCATTCCCCAGCGTATGCGTCCGGCCATCTCATCTTGAACCCCAAGGCCGGTGCGGCAAGGATTGTGTCCTTCCAAGTTCAGGTGGACACGATCACAAGCGAGAACAAGCAGACGCGCCGACGTTACGGGCCAGAGGTGAATGCGCTGATGATCCTTGCCCCTGCCCCTGCCCCTGCCCCTGCGCGCGGCGAGGCAAGCGGGCAAGGAGACAATCACTCTTTGGGCTGCTCCCTGCCGCCCAGGCTGCCTTCCCCTTTCCCGCGGGTGCCCGCGCCCACCGCCCATGACGACCGACGCCCCCTACACCACCCTGCCGACCTGGCCCCACGCTTACCCGGCCTGCGGTGGCAGCGCCACGCTCAAAACGCTCAACGAGGACTTCGTGGTGACCGAGTTGCCCCTGCAGTTGCCGGGCGGTGAGGGCGAACACGTGTGGCTGGACGTGGAGAAGAACGGGGCCAACACGGCTTATGTGGCGCAGCAGCTGGCCGAGGCGGTGGGGGTGGACGAGCGGGACGTGGGGTATGCCGGGCTCAAGGATCGCTATGGCATCACCCGCCAGTGGTTCAGCATCTACCGGCCCAAGGGCGAGGTGCCCGACCTGACGCAGCTGCAGCACCCGGAGTTCAAGGTGCTGGCGCAGACCCGCCATGTGAAGAAGCTGCGCCCGGGTGACCTGCTGGGCAATCACTTTCGCATCGTGCTGCGTGGCGTGACGGGCGACCGCGACGCGATCGAGGCCAACCTGCAGGCGGTGGCGGCGCAGGGGGTGCCCAACTACTTTGGCGCGCAGCGTTTTGGCCATGATGGCGGCAACGTGGAGCAGGGCCGGGCGATGCTGGCGCGCGAGATCCGTGTGCGCAACCCGAAGATGAAGGGCATCTATTTGTCGGCGGTGCGCTCCTTTGTGTTCAATGAGGTGCTGGCGTTGCGCATCCAGCAAGGGCTGTGGGGCCGGACCTTGCCCGGTGACGCGATGGACGAGGCGGGCGGGCCCACTGGGCCGCTCTGGGGCCGGGGTCGTGTGGTCACCAGCGACGACGCGCAGGCCCTGGAAAACGGCGTGGCCGAACGCCACGCCACCCTGTGCCACGGCATGGAGCACGCGGGCCTGGACCAAGCGCGCCGCGCCCTGGTGGCGCGCCCAGCTGACATGACCTGGGCTTGGCCGCAGGCCGATCAGCTGGTGCTGAGCTTCTCTCTGCTCGCCGGCAATTACGCCACCTCGGTGCTGAACGAGATCCTGCACACCACCGAGCCGGACCGTTACAGCGAGAACGAGCCTGCTGCCGTCGAGTAAGGCACCTTTGCGCTGAGCCCGCACGCACGGCCCCATCGCCTGCGCCCAGCCGCTCCGCGTGTCGATGCCGGTGTGCAATGCCAACGTGCGATGCCAATGTGCGAGGTCAGTGTGCAATGCCATGTGCGGTCGGGGTGGCGCCGTGCGCCGTTGACTGGGCCAGCCCGCGTCAAAATGGCGGCCGATGGCGCGCCGTGGTGGCGCCGCCCGTCGCACCGAGCCCACCCATGTCATCTGCCGCGCCCACCCCGCGTCCCGCCGTCCCCCTCGTCTGGGGCCACGGCCCCAAGTTGCTGGAGGTGTTTCTGGAGCCCACCTGCCCGTTTTCGGCGCGGGCGTTTGGCAAGTTGGATGAGCTGCTGGTGCGTGCCGGCGAGGCACGGTTGACGCTGAAGATCCGCCTGCTCTCGCAGCCCTGGCATCAGTTTTCGCCGGTGGTGACGCGAGCGATCGTGGCCGCGTCCACGCTCGATGCGGGCAAGGCGGCGGCCTGGGCGGTGCTCGCAGCGGTGTTTGCGCACCGCGAGGATTTCATCCTCACGCACCACGCGTCGGGGCCGAACCTGGATCTGTCCTTGCGCGACGTGATCCGGCGCATCGCGCAACACAGCGGTGTGGATGTGGCCGAGGCCTTCGAGTGGCCCGAGCTGGAAACCGACTTGAAATGGCACGCCAAATACGCGCGCCAGAATGGCATCCACGTGACGCCGACCTTCATGGTCGACGGCTTGGTGGCGGGCGACATCAGCAGCGGCGACACGGTGGATGTGTGGCTGCACAAGCTGGGCCTTGCATGAGTGCCATGCTTTTTGCGCCGCGTTGCGCGAGATGGTTGTGAGGTGCCTTCACCTTGGTTGATGCCCTGTCTGATTCGACGGCCGGGCCGACCCCGCTGTTGCAGGCTCACGCCGTGAGCTTGTCGATTGAAGGCCGGCGCTTGTTCACCGACCTCAGCTTCTCGGTGCGGCCGGGCTTGACGCTGCTGCAAGGCGGCGAGGGCCGCGGCAAGAGTCTGCTGCTGGCGCTGATGGCGGGTGAGCGTGTGCCCGATGCGGGCCGGGTGCAGCGCCCAGCGCCAACGTTGTACGTTGAGCGCCCGGAGTGCGACGCGCACGATGCCACCGTGGCCCGCGACTGGTTGCAGGCGCAGCGCAACGTGCACGCGGCATGGCAGGCGCCGGTGGCCGAGGCGCTGGTCGAGGCCTTCGGCTTGGCCGAGCACCTGGGCAAGCCGATGTTCATGCTCTCCACCGGCAGCCGCCGCAAGGTCGGCCTGGTGGCCGCAGCCGCCAGCGGCGCCGCGCTCACGCTGCTCGACCAGCCCTATGCCGCGCTCGATGGCCGCTCCAGCCGGGTGCTGAGCGAGCTGCTGCGCGAGGCCGCCGAGGGCCGCATCCGCGCCTGGGTGATCGCCGACCACGCGCTGCCGTTGGGCTTGGCGGGCGTGGCGCTGGCCGGGGTGATCGACCTCGGCGATTGAGCCCGCGCCGCGGCAACCGCCAGCGCAGTCGCTGAAACGGGGGCCGCCGCTGCGCCCGTCCCTCAGCGCAGTGGCGGCCGCATCGCTCACCCAAGCACGCCCTCACTTCTTCGGCTTGGCGGGTGCGTTCAAGCCCAGCGTCGGCGTTTCGTCAAAGAAGTTCCAGGGCTTGAGCAGCGCATGCGCCCACTCGGTCGGCATGATGGGCCACTCCTCGGCGCGCGCGATGTGTGTGGTGCCGGTGGTCAGCCAGACGACGTTGTCGGTGTCGACGATGGGCGGGTCGTCGGCGCTGAACTGGCCCAGGCCGGTGTCGCTGGCCGAGCGGTTGGGGTACTTGCCTTCGGGGAAGCGCTCGTCGGGGTGGTCGCGCGTCACCCAGAGCTGGCGATCCATGAAGCTCAAGCGGTGGTTGATCCATTCGTCCTTCGCCACATTGGCGCCTTTGGCCATCGGGTGCGTGCCGCCGGCATACGGGATCGGCTGGTATGACACCGGGTTGCCCGCCCTGTTGGTGGCGCTGCTGTGGCTCAGCAGGCGCACTGCTGACGGGGCGAACTTCTGCGCCGCTTGGTGCTCGGTGGCCACGTTGCGTCGCACGGTTTTCATGGTGCTTGAACTCGGGGCCGGCGTCGCGCTCGAACACCGCGATGGCGTGGGGCACCTCGGTGGGTTTGCCGCTGGAGTCGGCCAGCGTGGCGTTCAGCAGCACGGGGTTGTCGGGCGCGTCTTGGCCGCGCACGATGGGCGAGGTGAGCGTGCCCATGCCGTATTCGCCGGAGTCGAGGTGGGCCTTGACGTACCCACCGATGTCGGGGTCGCCGCGGGGCACGATCATGCCGCCCAGCGAGCCTTCAAACATCACCTTGCGCTTCGTGCCCTTGTCTTGGTGGGTGACGGTGGCGAGCATCCGGCCCGCGCGCGAATCGAGCCGCACATGGAAATCCCAGTTGCGCCAGTGCAGGGTGTTGCCGGTGAGGGTGTGGTTTTTGCCCTCGGGCTCGCTGATGTGCAGCGGCTTGGGCGGCGAGGTGGCGCGGCGGCCGCTGCCGTTGCTTCCGTCGTCAGGCGTGGCCTTCATCGGCACCGGGATCACGCCCGCGTCCTCGATGCTGACGATGGCTTTTTTCTCCCGGTCCACCACCGCCACCAGGCGCTCGATCGGGTGCGCCCAGTAGTTGTTGTCGCCGGTGTTGAGGTCGCTCACCACCTTGAGCAGGCGGTCTTGCTGGTGCAGGCCGTCCTTGCCGTCAAAGTAGCCCACGGTCAGCGGTGTGGCCACCACCTTCTTCACGTCGCTGATGCCGCGCAGCGCGCCAGCGCCTTGGCGCAATCAGGGCGGGCTTCGATGGCGGCTTGCACGGTGGCGAAGTCGTCGATCAGCACCATGCCGTGTGCGCCCTCCATGGGCTTCCATGGCGTCAGGCTGCGTGCGGCCAAATCGACGGTGCCTTCGATCACCGACTTGCCGGCCAAGATCACGAACGCGGCCATGCGGCAGCGCGCCGAGGGCTCGGCGGGCGGGGCGCACACCGACCCCCTCTGGCGGTGCGTGCCGAATCCGGCTGTGCGGCCATGCGGCCATGCGGCTATGCAACGATTGGCTGCGCCGTGGCGCTTTGCGCGCGTGTGGCCGAGGGCAGCTCGCCAAACAGCGCGCGGTCGTCGGCTGCAAAGCGCGACGGGTGCCAAAAGCCCCAGCGCGCTGCCACATCACCCACGGTGGCCTCGGGCTCGCTGCGCAACACCTGGCGCACGCGGTTCAGGCGCATCACGCGCAGGTCGGTGACGGGGCTGAGTTGCAGCACATTCTCGACCGCGTATTGCAGCGCGCGCCGCGACACGCCCGCGCACAGGTCGGGCACGTTGAGCGCCTTGTCGGCGTGCTCGCCGTTCTAGGGGGCGCCTCGGCGGCCTCGTTCAATGTGAGGATGTCTGCGTCGCGTCTGCGCGCTACCTTGGCTGCTCACGATTCGCATCAGGAGCCAACGCCATGTCTGACCACCCGCATTCACTCGCCTTCCCGGCCGCATCGGTCCCATCCATCCGCGCGATGGGCGCCCGCCGCCAACCCCCAGGCTGGCGTTGGACGCCGCTGTTGGCCGCCCTGCTGGCGGCTTGCGGTGGTGGCGGTGGCAGCGACGGTGACAACACCGTCACCCCGAGCCTGCCCGCCACCGCTGGCCAACTGCTGGGCACGGCCGCCACCGGTGCGGCCTTGGCCGGCGCCAATGTGGCCATCACCGACGCCAGTGGCGCCCAAGCCTGCCAAGAGGCCAGCGTGGTGAGCACCGCCGCTGGCAACTACGCCTGCACCGTGTTGGCCGACAAGGCCGCGCCCTACGTGGTGGTGGTGACCGACCCGAGCGGCGCCCACGCGCCGCTGGTGAGTGTGGCCACGGCCACGCCAGCGGCGGGCAGCACGCTCATCGTCAACGCCAGCCCGCTGACCACCGCCATCATTGGCCAGCTGTTGGGCAGCGATCCGCTGGGCGCCGTCAGCCACACCGGTGCGTTGAACGCCGCTGCGCTGGACGCGCTGAAGGCCAAGGTGACGGCTCAACTGGCCGCTGCGCTGGCCTCGCTGGGCGCGCCCGAGGGCTACGACCCGTTCAGCACCCCGATCACGGCGGCAACGTCTGGCACCCCGGGCAACGCGGCCGACCACGTGCTCGATTTGCTGCGCATCACCGGTGGAGCCGGCAACGCGCAGGTGTCCACGGTCGACAACCCCAGCGGCGCGGTGGCCCTGGCCGACACCTCTGCCGCCACCCCCGCGCCGTTGCCGTCCGCGGCGGCCGGCGTCAGCACCTTGGCCGAAGCCCTGCGCCAGATGGTGCCCTCGCTCAACACCTGCTACGCGGTGCCCGCCGCGCAGCGTGTGCTGGCCACCAACACCAGCCTCACGGCAGCCGACGGTGGCCCCGAGATCACCGACGTGGCCCAGGCCTGTGAGTTCACCGTGCATCCGGCGTACTTGAACAACGGCTACAGCGCCGGCCAGGCGTTCCGGGCCATGCTCAACGACGCCACGCTGGACGGCGCCGTGTTTCACGCGCCCGAGATCACCTTGTTCATTCCCGCGGCCACGGCGGGCGAGTCGGACCGCGCCATCGTCAACCTGCGCTACACCACGCAAGCCGGGTTGGCGGGCAACGTCATCACCGTGGCGCAGCGGTTTGAAGGTGCCGCCGCCCCTGCGGCGCGCGGCCCCGGCTGGTACCTGTATGGCAATCAGCACCCGGTGGACACCAGCATCGGCGCCTTTGTGCGCCGCATGCAGCAACTGGTGCCCAGCCCCGGCACGGCGCCGTTTTCCAATGCCGCTGCCAGCCGCTTTGAGAGTGGCCTCACCTTCTTCATCAACAAAGACGGCCCACGCAGCAACGGCTTGCGCGCGGCCCGCGTGACCGGGCCGGGCCTGCCCGCGGCGGGCCTGGTCTACACACCGCCCAACGCCAGCATCTGCACCGACCAAAACTGGCTCAACATTCGCCGCAAGGACGGCCAGACCGACCCCGCGCAGGCCACGCCGGCCGCAGACACAGGCACCGTGTATCGCCTGCAGCGCACCGTTGGCCTGAGCGGCACCGAGTCCACCACCTTGCGCGCCAACACCGGGGCCACCGTGGCAGGCAGCCCCACCAGCAACCTCAACTGGGCCCACCCCAGCGACTACGGCGCGGCCCTCGGCGCGGTCGACTTCATCAACTACGCGGCCCTCACCACCGGGGCGAACTATCTGATCGAGATGTTCTACGACGGCGAGACCACCCCGCGCTACAGCGTGCACAAGCGCTTGTTGGCGCCGGCCATTCGCGCCACCCGAGCGGCGGCCTTGCCCTGGGTGTCGTTGACGGAGGCGACGCTGGCTTACCTCGACCCGCTGGGGGCGTGGGGCGGCGCGCAGGCCACCATTCCCTTGGCCTGGGCGCGCAACCCCGCCGCCGAAGACATCCGCTCGGCGGGCGTCTACACCGCCAGCGGCGGCATCAGCACCATCGACGGCACGATCAGCGTGGCCCGCGGCGCCACCACCGCGCTGTCCACGGCACCGGGCGCCGCGGCCGGCTGCGCGGGCGGGGCCACCTTCCCCGCGCTCACGGCCGATGGCAGCAGCAGCCGGCAATTCCAACTGCGCTACCGCACCTCCGACGGCAGCAGCAAGGACGCGACGTGGCGCTACAACTGAGCCGGCACGGAGCAGCTGCGGCGCACTGGTGCGAGGCGGTGAGGCCGCTGCCTCGCACCGGGCTCACAAAATCGCCCGCAGCGCCTGCGCCGCCTCCTGCAGCGGCGGCAGCAGCCGCGTGAGGCCGCTGTCGTCCGGGTAGGCGCTGGCCTGGAAGGTCATGCTCAGCGCGCCCACGCAGCGGCCTTTGCGGTCGGTCAGCGCCACGGCCAGGCCGGCCAGGCCCAGGTCCACCTGCTGTTGCACCCAGCTGTAGCCGCGCTGCTGGGCCAGTTGCACGGTGTCCGCAAACACCGGCGCATCGGTGACGGTGTGGGCCGTGAAGCGCGCGAAATCGTGGCTTGCCACCCAGTCGGCCAAGCCCTCGGGCGCCCAGGTGGCCAGCACCGCCACACCGGGCGACACCACGTGCGCCGGCACCCGCGAGCCGGGCTGAAAGCCAATCGAGATCACGCGCGGCGAATTGCTGCGCACCAGGTAAACCACCTCGTGGCCGTCGAGCACGCTGAGGTTGGCGGTCTCGCCGGTCTGCATCGACAAGCGCTGCAAAAACGGCTGCACCAGCCGCGGCAGGCGCGCCGCCTCCAGGTAACTTTGGCCCAGGCGCAGCACGCTCGGCATCAGCCAGTAGTGCTTGCCGTCGGTGTCGGCATAACCGCCGTGCACCAGCGTCATGAGGTGGCGGCGGGCGGCAGTGCGGGTGAGGCCGGCGCGCTGGCCGGCCTCGGTGGCGGTCATGCGCGGCCAGTCGTCGTTGAAGCACTCAATCAGGCGCAGGCCCTTGCTCAGGCCTTCGATGAGCAGCGACTTGTCGACCGCCGGGCGGCTGGCGGGTGGGGCAGAGGGCGGGGCTGTGGAGGCCATGGCGGGTGGGGCAGCGGGCTTTCAATCGGCGCGGGTTGACTAGGGATAACCAGTAATGCGTTCGGCCAGCGATTGTCGGCGATCGATCATCGATCGTTGGCGCCCGTGAACGGGTGGATCTTTGCCGGCCCGGCGCCTACATTCGCCGACGCCCTGGCCGATGCGCTCGGGCACTTGTGGCGCCCGGCCCATTCGGCCGCACACCCCTTGCCGGCAGGACGCCGGCGCTTTGACCCCCGGATCCCACCGATGTCCACCCGCACAGACCACGAGCCCGACGGCGAGCACCAGACCAAAAAAGCCACGGCCAGCGGCTGGATCGGCTCGGCGCTGGAGTACTACGACTTCTTCATCTACGCCACCGCCGCGGCGCTGATCTTCCCGCAGATCTTCTTCCCCAAGGGCGACCCCAAGACCGCCATCATTGCCTCGCTCGCCACCTACGGCGTGGGCTATGTGGCGCGCCCGATTGGCGCCTTCTTCCTGGGCCACTGGGGCGACACCCACGGCCGCAAAAACGTGCTGATCATCTGCATGTTCTTGATGGGCTTCTCCACCGTCGCCGTGGGCCTGCTGCCCACCTACGACCAGGTGGGCTTGTGGGCGCCGGCCATGCTGGTGGTGCTGCGCTTGATCCAGGGTTTTGCCGTGGCCGGTGAAATCTCGGGCGCCAGCTCGATGATCTTGGAGCACGCGCCGTTTGGCCGCCGTGGTTTCTTCTCCAGCTTCGCCTTGCAAGGTGTTCAGGCCGGTCAAATCTTGGCCGCCGCGGTGTTTCTGCCGCTGGCGCACTTCATGCCTGCTGAGGCCTTCAACAGCTGGGGCTGGCGCATTCCGTTCTTGCTGAGTTTTGGCGTGATCGTGGCCGGCTACATCATCCGCCGCGAAGTGGACGAGACCCCCGCCTTCACCGCAGTGGATGCCAAGGGCGCGGTGCCCAAAGCACCCATGGTGCAAGCCATCACCGAGAGCTGGCGCGACATGCTGCGCGTCATCTGCATGGCGCTGATGAACGTGATCCCGGTGGTCACCTCCATCTTCGGAGCCGCCTACGCGGTGCAGCCGGGCTACGGCATCGGCTTCAGCAAAGACGTGTACCTGTGGATCCCCGTGCTCGGCAACATCCTGGCCGTGATCGTGATCCCCTTCGTGGGCAACCTGTCCGACAAGATCGGCCGCCGCCCGCCCATCATCTTCGGCGCGCTGGCCTCGGGCCTGCTGTCGTTTGGCTACCTCTACGCCATCAGCATCCACCACGTGCCGCTGGCCATCGCCATGTCGCTGTTGATGTGGGGCATCGTTTATCAGGGCTACAACGCGGTGTTCCCCAGCTTCTACCCGGAGCTGTTCCCCACCCGCACCCGCGTGTCGGCCATGGCCATCTCGCAAAACCTGGGCACGCTGGTGACGGCGATGCTGCCGGCCTTGTTTGCCACCGTGGCGTCGCCCGGCACCGAGAACATCCCGCTCATCGTCGGCTCCATCACCCTGGCCGCCACCGTGCTGGCCGCGCTCGCCGCCTTCAGTGCGCGTGAGACCTACCGCGTCCACATGAACGACCTGGGCAACCCCAACGCCGTGCCGGTGAAGAAGGCCGACTACGACCGCATGCGCAAGCACACGGTTGAAACCTCGCAGTCCTTCAAGCGCTTCACCTGAGCCCTTGTTGTTGAATCGGAGGCCGCCCCGTGCGGCCTTCGTCACAAGCCGGTCGCCCGGCCCCATTGTTGCCTCACGAGGTCCGCCCATGCGTCGTTCCATCGCCACCGTTTCCCTGTCCGGCATGCTGCGCGAAAAGCTGCAGGCCATTGCCGCCGCGCACTTCGATGGCGTGGAGATTTTTGAGAACGACCTGCTGCAGTTCTCGGGCAAGCCGCAAGAGGTCAAGGCCATGGCCGATGACCTGGGCTTGGCGATTGACATGTTCCAGCCCTTCCGCGACTTTGATGGCAGCACGCCCGCCCAAGTGGCGCGCAGCCTGGACCGCGTGGAGCGCAAGTTTGATTTGATGGACCAGCTCGGCACCGACCTGCTGCTGGTCTGCTCCAGCGTGCAGCCCGATGCCTTGGGCGACCCCGCCCGCCTGGCCGAGCAGTTTGCGCAACTGGCCGAAGCGGCCGGCCGCCGCGGCAAGCGCATCGCCTATGAAGCGCTGGCCTGGGGCTCGCAAGTGAAGCTGTTTTCGCAGGCCTGGCAGGTGGTGCAGGCCGTCAACCACCCGGCCCTCGGCCTGGCGCTCGACAGCTTCCACACCCTCGCGTTGCGCGACGACCCGGCGCCCATCCGCCAGCTGCCCGGCGACAAGATTTACTACGTGCAACTGGCAGATGCGCCGTGGGTCAACACCGACGTGCTGACCCACAGCCGGCACTACCGCTGCTTCCCCGGCCAGGGCGAGCTGAACGTGACGGGCTTCGTCTCGGCGATTTTGGACACCGGCTACACCGGCACCATCTCGCTCGAAATCTTCAACGACGAGTTCCGCTCCGCCCCGGCGCGCGCCAACGCGGTGGATGCGATGCGCTCGCTGCTGTGGCTCGAAGAACAAGTGCGCTTGAGCCGCGCTGCCGATGCACCCGCAGCGCGCGTGCCGCTGTTTGACGCACCCCCCGCCCCGGAGTTGGCCGGCTGGTCGTTCATCGAATTCGCGGTCGACACCCACGCGGCGAATCGCCTCGACGCACAACTCACCAGCCTCGGTTTTGCGCCCATCGGCCAGCACCGCAGCAAAGACGTCACGCTCTACGGCCTGGGCGATGTGCGCATCGTGCTCAACCGCGAGCAAGAGTGTTTTTCGCGCAGCTACTTCGATCTGCACGGCACCTCGGCCTGTGCGTCGGCGCTCACCACCCGAGACCCGCAGGCGGCGATTGCCCGTGCCGAAGCGTTGGGCTGCGTGCGCGTCACCGGCCGCGTCGGCCAGGGCGAGCTCGACATCCCGGCCGTGCAAGCCCCCGACGGCAGCCTGATGTATTTTTGCCCGCCGGCCGATGCCCTAGGCCACCACGCGTTTGAAGCCGACTTCGTGATGGACGCCGCCGCCGTGGCGCATTTGGCCGCCCATGCGCCCACGCGCAGCGCCCGCATCGACCACCTGGTGCAGGCCGTGCCGGCCGGGCAGATCGACACCTCGGTGCTGTTTCAGCGTGCGGTGCTCGGCCTGCAGCCGCAGCGCAGCACGGTGCTGCACGACCCCTTCGGCATCATCCGCAGCCGCGAGATCGAGTCGCGCGACAAGCGTGTGCGCACCTCGCTCATCGTCTCGGAGCGCGACAACACCGCCATCTCGCGCTCGGTGGCGCGCTACGGCGGCGCCGGCGTGCAGCAGGTGGCCATCGAGGTGAGCGACGTGCTCGCCACCGTGGCCGCGCTGCGTGCCCAAGGCGCGCCGCTGCTGCCCGTGCCCGACAACTACTACGACGACGTGGACGCCAAGTACGCGCTGGAGCCCGCCTTCCTGGCCGCACTGCGCAGCAGCGGCGTGTTTTATGAGCGCGACGCGCAAGGCGGCGAGTTCTTGCACGCCTACGCCGCCCCGTTTGACGACCGATTCGAGTTCGAATTCATCGAGCGCCGCGGCGGCTACGACCTCTACGGCTCCACCAACTCGCCGTTCCGCCTGGCCGCGTTGGCCGAGTGGCGCAGCCAACGCGCGCCGCGCTGAACGCCGCAGCCGCGGGGCGACGACAATCACCCCATGGCATATGAACTTCATGACTGGCCGACCGTTCAAGGTCACGGCGAATTTGTGCGGCTGGCGCTCGAAGCCACCGCGACCCCGTATGTGGACGTGGCGCGTGGCGACGAGGCGGCCGGGCGCGGTGTGCCCGCGCTGATGGGCGTGTTGAACGACCGCCACCTGATCACGCCGCCGTTCGCGCCGCCGTTTTTGAAAGACGGCACCATGGTGGTGGGCCAAACCGCTGCCATCCTGCATTACCTGGCACCCACGCTCAAGCTGGTGGCGCGCAGCGAGCCCTCGCGTGTGTGGACGCAGCAGATCCAGCTGACCATCGCCGACCTGGTGGACGAGGCACACGGCACGCACCACCCGATCTCGGGCGAGCTGTATTACGACGACCAGAAGCCCGAGGCGCTGCGCGCCGCGCAGCACTTCTGCCGCGATCGCCTGCCCAAGTTTCTCCACTGGTTCGAGGCCATCATCGCGCGCAACCCGGCCGGCACGCGCCACCTGGTGGCCGGCAAGCTGAGTTATGCCGATCTGTCGCTGTTCCAAGCGGTCGAGGGCTTGCGTTATGCCTTCCCCAAAGCGACCGAACGCGTGCTGGCCGGCACGCCGCACGTGGTGCAACTGTGCCGCCGCGTGGCCGAGCTGCCGCGGGTGCGCGCCTACTTGAAGAGCGAGCGCCGCATCGCGTTCAACGAGCAGGGCATCTTCCGCTGCTACCCTGAACTGGACC
>JBEAOO010000100.1:0-8524 GCA_041164825.1 Pseudomonadota bacterium
CTGTGTTTTCAACAAGGCGAGCTGACCCGCGGTGCCCCAAGGTGCCCACAGGGACAAAGAGGGCCAAGGAGGCCGCAGAGGGCAGCCCCGCCTTGTCCGTAATTCAAAATTGAATTATAACTTTAGCATTCAATTCAACGCCAGTGCCTCAACACGCCGCTACCATCGCAGCCTCTCGCATCCATCCCCTTGGTCCCCCACTCGCTCCGCCTTCACCCGTCCGCCCCGCCCATGTCCACGCTCCGCATCGCCGAACGCCCGCTGTACGAAAAGGTGGCAGAGCAATTGCGCACGCAAATCCTGACGCACACCTTGGCGCCCGGCAGTTGGATTGACGAACAACGGCTGACGGTGGAGTTCGGCATCAGCCGCACACCGCTGCGCGAGGCGCTCAAGGTGTTGGCCGCCGAAGGGCTGGTGACCATGAAGCTGCGCCGGGGCGCCTACGTGACCGAGGTGTCGGAGCGCGACCTGACCGAGGTGTTTCACCTGCTCTCGCTGCTAGAGAGTGACGCCGCCGCGGTGGTGGCCGCAGGCGCCAGCGACGCCGAGCTGGCCGAGCTCGACGCGCTGCACACCGCGCTGGAGCTGTCGGTCAGCGACCGCGAGGCCTTTTTTGCCGCCAACGAGCGCTTCCACATCCGCATGCTGGAGCTCGCCGCCAACCGCTGGCGCGTGCAACTGGTGGCCGACCTGCGCAAGGTGATGAAGCTCAACCGCCACCACTCGCTGTTCAAAGCCGGCCGGCTCGAAGCCTCGATGCAGGAGCACCGCGACATCATGGCCGCCCTGCACTCGCGCGACCCCGAGCGCGCGCGCAAGACGCTGGCGTTGCACATGGCGCAAGGACTGGACGCAGCGGCGCATCAGCCCTGACGCCAGCGAGCCTCTCGCGGACACGCCCAAGCAGCGCGGCGCCTCACGGGCCGCGCCAGCTTGCGACAATGCGGCGATGAGCCCGTCGCCCGCCGCACCCTCCTCCTCCTCCGCCGCCGCTGCCCGCCCCACCCTCAGCCTGATTGCCGCCGTGGCGCAGCAGCGCGCCATTGGCCGGGCCAACGACCTGCTGTGGTCCGAGCCCGAAGACCAACAACACTTCCGCCGCGTCACCACCGGCTGCCCGGTGATCATGGGCCGCAAGACCTGGGACTCGCTGCCCGCGCGCTTTCGCCCGCTGCCCGGCCGCCGCAACATCGTCATCACCCGCAACGCCGGCTGGCGCGCCGACGGCGCCGAGGCCGTGACCTCGTTGAGCGACGCGCTGGCGCTGTGCGCCGGCGCGGCCAAGGTGTTCGTGATCGGCGGCGCGCAGATCTATGCCGAGGCGCTGCCGCAGGCCGACGAGCTGGTGCTGACCGAGGTCGACCTGGCCTTCAAGGACGCCGACACCTTCTTCCCCGACTGGCCGCGTGCGCAGTTTGACGAAGTGAGCCGCGTGCCCGGGCACAACGCCGAGACCGGCGCGCACTGGGCGTTCGTGACCTACCGGCGCCACGTGGCCCAGGCCGCCGCATGAGCACCAGCGCCGCCCCGGAAGACAACTTGGCCGCGCTGTGGGCCATCCGCCCGTACCGCGCGTTTTGGAGCACCCGGCTCACCACCCAGCTCGCCAACCAAATGATGATGGTGGCGCTGGGCTGGCAGATGTACGACCTGACCGCCAGCGCCTGGGACCTGGGGCTGGTGGGCTTGGCGCAGTTTCTGCCTGCGCTGCTGCTCACCCTGCCGGCCGGCCAGGTGGCCGACCGCCTGCACCGCGCCCGCATCGTGCAGGCCAGCACGCTGGCGCAAGGCCTGGTGGCACTGCTGTTGGTGTGGTCCAGCCATGGCGGCTGGGTGGGGCGCGAGTTGATCCTGGGGCTGTCGGTATTGCTCGGCATCGCCAAGGCGTTTCAGATGCCAGCGAGCCAAGCCTTGCCCGCGCTGCTGGTGCCGTCCGGCCTGCTGGCTCGGGCCGTGGCGGCCAGTTCCAGCGGCATGCAAATCGCCATCATCGGTGGGCCCGCGCTGGGCGGCGCGCTGTATGCGGCCGGCGCCGCTGTGGTCTACGGCTTGTGCACGGCGCTGTTCATGGTGGGCAGCGTGCTCGCCCTGGGCATCCGCCATGCCGACCCGGTGCGCGACGCCAGCCACCGCCCTGGCTGGCGCCACCTGTTCGACGGCGTGCTCGGCGGGGTGCACTTTTTGCGCGGCCAACCGGTGCTGCTCGGTGCCATGTCGCTCGACCTGTTTGCCGTGCTGCTTGGCGGCGCCACCGCGTTGCTGCCCATGTTCGCCAAGGACATTCTGCACACCGGCCCCTTCGGCCTCGGCCTGCTGCGCGCCGCCCCGGCCGTGGGCGCGCTGCTGATCTCGGTGTGGCTGGCGCACCGCCCGCCGATGCAACGCGCCGGCTTCACGCTCATCACCTCGGTCGCCGTGTTCGGCCTGTGCATGATCGTGTTTTCACTGTCCAACTCGGTGGCGCTGTCCATGGTCGCGCTGGCCATCTCGGGCGCGGCCGACATGATCAGCGTCGTCATCCGCCAAACGCTCGTGCAGCTCGAAACCCCGGACGCCATGCGCGGCCGCGTCAGCGCCGTCAACGCCGTGTTCATCGGCGCCAGCAACCAGTTGGGCGAGTTCGAGAGCGGCGCCACCGCAGCGCTCGTGGGCCCGGTGGCTTCGGTGCTGCTGGGCGGTGTGGGCGTGCTGCTGGTGGCGGGGCTGTGGACCCGGCTTTTCCCCGCCCTGTGGCAGCGGCGCGAATTGACGCCGGGACACAAGCCCTGACGCGCTTGGCCCCCGCCAGCCAGCCAGCCCGGCACAATGCCGGCCACCTATCCGACATCCTCGAAGCCCCATGAAATACGCCACCTGGAACGTGAACTCCCTGGCCGTGCGCCTGCCGCAACTGCTGGACTGGCTGGCCGCCAACCCGGTGGATGCGCTGGTGCTGCAAGAGACCAAGCTCACCGACGACAAGTTTCCGCAGGCCGAGATCGAGGCGGCCGGCTACCACGTGGCCTTTCACGGCCAGAAGACCTACAACGGTGTGGCGCTGATCTCGCGCAGTCCGGCGCTGGACGTGCAGAAAAACATCCCGGGTTTTGACGACCCACAGGCGCGGGTGATTGCCGGCACGGTGGACGGCGTGCGCGTGGTGGGCGGCTACTTTCCCAATGGGCAGGCGCCGGACAGCGACAAGTTCGTCTACAAGATGGGCTGGCTGACGGCACTGCGCGAGTGGCTGCGCGAGGAGCTGGCGCGCCACCCGGATCTGGTGCTGATGGGCGACTACAACATCGCGCCCGAAGACCGCGATGTGTACGACCCCGTCGCTTGGGCCGGGCAGATTCACTGCACGCCGGAGGAGCGCGCGCACTTCCAAGGGCTGGTGGGCCTGGGCCTGACGGACGCCTTCCGCTTGTTTGAGCAGCCGGTGAAAAGCTGGAGCTGGTGGGACTACCGCAACCTCGCCTTCCGCAAAAACCAGGGCCTGCGCATCGACCACATTTTGGTGAGCGAGGCGCTCAAGGCCGAGGTGAGCGCCTGCGTGATCGACAAGGCGCCGCGCAAGAACGAGCGCCCCAGCGACCACGCACCGGTGCTGGTGTACGTGGCCGAACCCGCGCCGGCTGCGGCGGCCTGAGGCGCGTCAAGCCCTCGCGCAGCGCTGCACTCGGCACGGCATTCGGCACGGCATTCGGCACATCACACGGACGATCGCTTGGCCGATCACGCGGCCCCTGCGCGCTCAGTGCCTGTGCAACCCGCTACAAACGCCTGCAGCGGGCCGCTCAGGCTGCTGTCGTCGGTGCCCACGCTGAAGCCGCCCGAGAAATGGTTGTGCTCGGCCAGCCGGCACAACGTGGGTGCAAAGCCGTGCTCGCCCACCAGGCGCGCGAACAGCTCGCCAGCTTGCACCTGCATTTGCAGCAGGTCGCGCTCGGCAAACCCCAGCCACAGCGGGAACCGCGCGACATCGATGTGCGTGGCAATGCTGGCCTCAGCCCAAGTGGCGGGCTCGGGACCGAAGTAAGCGCGGTTGCGCGGGTCGGGCTGGGAGATGCCCAGAGCGGCGGGGGCCAGGCCTTCGAGCTGCGCGTTGTAGGGGCCTGAGAGCAGCACCGCGCCGGCAATCTGCCAAGCAGCAGGCTGGAAGCGCCGCATCAAGGTGGCCGCAGCCACGTGGGCTGCGCCAGCCGATTCGCCGGCCAGCACGATGCGCTGCGCATCGCCGCCCCAGCGCGCGGCATCAAACTGCAACCACTGCCACACGGCCACCACGTCCTCGGGGCCGCTGGGCCAGCGGCACTCGGGCGCCAGGCGGTAGTCGGCCAGCACGGTGACGAAGCCTGCGCGCGCGCCCCACCAGCCGATGTTGGCGCGCTGGGCGCGGCTGCCGCGAATGAAGCCGCCACCCGGGAACCACACCAACACCGGGTGCGGCCCCGGCGCGCTGGGCGCATACACATCCAGGCGCTGGCGCGGGTGGCTGCCGTAAGCCAGATCGGCCTGCAGCTGCACGCCCTCGCGCGGCTGCGCGGCCAGCAGCGGCGCGTACAGGGCCGCCACCTCGGGCAGGTTGAAACCACTGCCGAGCGCGCGCAGCGCATCGGCCATGCCAGCTTGCAGGCTCATGGTGTGGCGCCCTCCGGTGTGTCAGGCAGGGCCTGCGCGGCGACAAAGCGCGCCGGGCGCTTCTCCAGCCGGGCGCGGATGCCCTCGGTCTTGTCGGCTTCGTCAAACAGCAGCGCGAAGCTTTTGCGCTCAAAGGCCAGGCCTTGTTGCAGCGGCAGGTTCATGCCCTCGATCACCGCCTCTTTGATGGCGCGGATGGCGGCCTGCGGGCCTTGCGCCAGCTGCGCCGCCAGCGCGATGGCGCGGGGCTCCACCTGCGCATCGGCCACCACCTCGCTGGCCAGACCCAGCGCCAACGCCTCGGCCGCGCCGATGGGCGCGCCCGTGAACAACAAACGCATGGCGGCAAATTTACCCACCGCGCGCGTCAGCCGCTGGGTGGCGCCACCGCCCGGCATCAGGCCGATCAGCACCTCGGGCTGGCCGAAGCGTGCGCCCTCGCCCGCAATGATGAGGTCGGCATGCAGGGCCAGCTCGCAGCCGCCGCCCAGCGCGTGGCCACGCACGGCGGCGATCACTGGCTTGCGGCAGCTGGCCACCGCATCCCACAAGCGGCCCATGCCGCGGGCGGCAATCTCAGCCGGTGTGGCGTCGCGGTACTCCTGCAGATCGGCCCCGGCACAAAAAGCCCGCTCGCTGCCGGCCAGCACCACGGCGTGCACGGCGGGGTCGGCATCGGCAGCCACGAAGGCTGCGGCCAAAGCGCGGCGCAGCTCAAGATTGAGGGCGTTGAGCACCGCCGGGCGGTGCAGGCGCAGCAGTCGAACGCCGGGTGCGGGGTGCTCGGTGAGCAACAGGTCGGTGGGCAGCAGATCAGAGGCCAAGGTGTCGCTCATCATGATCCGCGGAACACCGGGGGGCGCTTGTCAAAAAAGGCGGCCACGGCCTCGTGGTGGTCGGCCGTGTGGTGGGCCTGGCCTTGCAGCTGGCCGGCGGCGTCCAGCGCCTCATCGAGCGTGCCGGTGCGTGCTTGCTGCAGCAGTTGTTTGGTCCAGCGCAGCGCCTGCGGCGGGTTGGCGGCAATGCGCTGGGCCAGGGCCAAGGCCTCGGCCAGCAGCTGCTCGGGCGCCACCACGCGGCTCACCAGGCCCCAGGCCAGTGCCTGCTGGGCGTCGATGGCCTCGCCGGTGAGCGCCATCTCGGCCGCACGCGCCGCGCCAATCACCCGCGGCAGCAGCCAGCAGCCGCCGTCGCCCGGCACGATGCCCACCTTCACGAAGCTCTCGGCAAAGCGCGCTGTGCTGCTGGCGATGCGCAGGTCGCACAGGCAGGCCAAGTCGTTGCCGGCGCCGATGGCCGGGCCGTTGACGGCGGCGATCAGCGGCAGGCTGCAGCGCGCAAACGCCCGCGGGATGCGCTGGATGCCGGCGCGGTAATTGGCCGCAATCTGCGCGGGCGAGCCACCGAACATGCCCTGCCGGTCGCGCATCTCGGCCACATTGCCGCCCGAGCAAAAGGCGCTGCCGGCGCCCGTCAGCACCGCCGCGCCCACCGAGAGATCAGCATCGAGCTCGGCCAGCACGGTCTCGAAGGCCGCAAAGCAGTCTTCACCCGACAGCGCGTTGCGCGTGGCCGGGCGGTTCAGGGTGATCAGTGCCACGGCGCGGTGGCGCTCGACGGTCAGAAATGGAAGGGGGATGTCGTGTGTCATGCCTGGGGGGTCTCCGTCTCGCTCATTTTTCAGAGGTGCTGCCAATCTCACACGCGCCAGTCTCACACGCGCTCAATGGCCAGCGCGATGCCCTGCCCCACGCCGATGCACAGGGTGCACAGCGCGCGCCGGCCCCCCGTGCGCTCAAGCTGGTGCAGTGCCGTCAGCGCCAGCCGCGCGCCGCTCATGCCGAGCGGGTGGCCAAAAGCGATGGCGCCGCCCTGCGCGTTCACATGCGCTGCATCGTCGGCCACACCCAGCGCGCGCAACACCGCCAGGCCCTGCGCGGCAAAGGCCTCGTTGAGTTCGATCACATCAAAGTCGGCCATGGTCAGCCCGGTCTGAGCCAGCAGCTTGCGCACCGCCGGCACCGGGCCGATGCCCATCAGCCGCGGCGCCACACCGGCCGTGGCCATGCCGATCACCCGCGCGCGCGGCTGCAGGCCATGGCGCTGGGCCGCGGCGGCGCTGGCCAACAGCAAAGCCGCGGCGCCGTCGTTCACGCCCGATGAGTTACCGGCCGTGACGCTGCCGTGGGCGCGGAACGCGGGCTTCAAGCGCGCCAGGTCCGCCGCCGTGGTTTCAGGCCGCAGGTGTTCGTCCTCGCGCACCGTGAGGTGCTCACCGCGCTTGGCGCCGGCCACCTGCACGGGGGTGATCTCGGGCGCCAGCCAACCCGCGGCCTGTGCGTGGGCGGCGCGCTGCTGGCTGCGCAGCGCAAACGCGTCCTGGTCAACGCGCGAGATGCCGTGTTCGTCGGCCACGTTCTCGGCCGTCTCACCCATCGCTTCGGTGCCGTGCAATTCATGCATGCGCGGGTTCACGAAGCGCCAGCCGATGGTGCTGTCGTGGATCTCGGCGTGGCGCGAAAACGCCGCCGTGGCCTTGGGCATCACCAGCGGCGAGCGGCTCATGCTCTCCACACCGCCGGCGATGGCCAGCGCCACCTGCCCACACGCAATGGCGCGCGCTGCACTGCCCAGCGCGTCGAGCCCCGAGCCGCAGAGCCGGTTCACGGTCGACGCCGCCACCGTCACCGGCAGCCCCGCCAGCAGCGCACTCATGCGCGCCACATTGCGGTTGTCCTCGCCGGCTTGGTTGACGCAGCCGTAGGTGAGCTCCTCCAGCGCGCCCCAATCGAGCCGCGGGTGGCGCGCCATCAGCGCCTGGATCGGCAGCGCGCCCAGGTCGTCGGTGCGCACGCTGCTGAGCGCGCCGCCATAGCGGCCGATCGGCGTGCGGATGCCGTCGCAGAGGTAGGCGTCGCGCATCTCAGAGTCCCAGGACGCGTTCGGCGTTGCCGTGCATCACTTTTTCCATCACCGCATCGCTGTAACCCAGCTCGCCCCACTCCTTGAAGATGCGGGCATAGGGCAGGCTCGGGTAGTCGCTGCCGAACATGATCTTGTCTTGCAGGCGGCCACGGATATCGACCTTCAAATTGCCGGGGAAGTGCTTGGGCGCCCAGCCCGACATCTCCCAGTACACATTGCCCTTGTGCAGCGCCACGGCGGTGGTCTCTTCCACCCAGGGCCAGCCGGGGTGGGCCATGATGATCTTGAGGTTCGGGAAATCTGCGGCCAGGTCATCGATGTGGCCCGGGTGCGCATGGCGGATGCGCGCGCCATGCCCGCCCGGCATGCCGGCGCCCATGCCCGTGGTGCCCACGTCGATCATCACGGCCGCACCCAACGCATTGATCTCTTCGAACAGGTCGTAGTGCCGCCGGTCGTTGACGGCGAAGTGCTGCATGATGGGGTGGAAGTGGAAGCCCACAAAGCCCAGCTCACGCACCGCGTGGCGCACCTGGCGGATGGCGATTTCGCCCTTGGCCGGCTCCACCGCGCCCCAGCACTGGATCACGCGCTCGGGGTGGCGCTTCCACATGGCGTGCACGTAGCCGTTGTCGCACGGCGGGGTGGCCACCGTGGTTTCCAGGTCGAGCGCCACCAAGCAGGCCTGCACATTGGCTTCGGTGAACTCGGCAATGACATCGGCCTCGCTCTTGGCCGACCAGTCGCGCTTCCAATAGCTGGCCAGGGCCTCGGGGTACGGGCCTTGGGCGTCGATCCAGGTCTGGGTGCCGGGGTAGCAGTGCAAATCGATGATGCGCATGATGTTGACTCTCAGGTGATGGCGCTGGCACGACCCGAGGCAACGGGGCGGAGATCGTGTGCAGCGAAGTTGAGGATGAGTGGGCTGGCCGCAGGCCGGACCCGGGGGACATGAGCGGAGCGCGGTCCCCGCCCC
>JBEAOO010000101.1:0-3172 GCA_041164825.1 Pseudomonadota bacterium
CGAGGTGTAGCGGATGCGGGTGGGGAACATCTCCACCAGCATCGCGGCGATCGGGCCGTAGACCATGGTCACGTAGATCACCAGCACCAGCAGGATGCCGACGATCAGCGGCTTGTTCATCTTGGCCGGGTCGGCCTTGGCCGGGTAGCCCGCGGCCTTCAACGCGCCCGAGACCGCCTTCTTGAACTCGGCATCCTTGGCCTTCGCTTCATCCGGCGGCAAGCCCTTGGACGAATAGGCCGGGATCTCCACCGCACCGATCTTGATCGAGGCCGGCGTGCCCGCCGCCGCCACCGTGTTCTCGTAGCTCACCGAGGCGCCCGCCAGCACTTGTTTGGCGATGTCGCAGGAGCTGGTGAACTTGGCCGTGCCGGTCGGGTTGAACTGGAACGAGCACTCTGCCGGATCGGCCGAGACCACCACCTGGTTGGCAGCTTGCGCAGCGGCCAGATCGGGGTTGGCGGCCTTGGTCAGCGCGTTGAACAGCGGGAAGTAGGTGAGTGCCGCAATCAAGCAACCGGCCATGATGATGGGCTTGCGGCCGATCTTGTCGGACAGCGTGCCGAAGACGATGAAGAAAGGCGTGCCGATCAACAGCGAGATGGCGATCAAGATGTTGGCGGTGGCGCCATCGACCTTCAGCGCCTGCGTCAAGAAAAACAGCGCGTAGAACTGCCCGGTGTACCAAACCACGGCCTGGCCAGCGGTGAGGCCGACCAGCGCCAGGATCACGATCTTCAGGTTCTTCCACTGGCCAAACGACTCGGACAGCGGGGCCTTGGAGGTCTTGCCCTCGGCCTTCATCTTCTTGAAGGCCGGCGATTCGTTCATCGACAGGCGGATCCACACGCTCACGGCCAGCAGCGCGATCGACACCACGAACGGCACGCGCCAGCCCCAGGCGGCGAAGGCCTCTTCACCAATCGCCGTGCGGGTGCCCAAAATCACCATCAGCGACAAGAACAAGCCCAGCGTGGCGGTGGTCTGGATCCAGGCGGTGTACGCACCGCGGCGGCCGTGCGGTGCATGCTCGGCGACATAGGTGGCAGCGCCGCCGTACTCACCGCCCAGCGCCAAGCCCTGCAACAGGCGCAACGCGATCAAGATCACCGGTGCGGCCACGCCGATGGAGGCGTAGTTGGGCAACACGCCGACGATGAAGGTCGACAAGCCCATGATCAAGATGGTGACCAAGAAGGTGTATTTGCGGCCGATCATGTCGCCCAGGCGGCCAAACACCAGCGCGCCGAAGGGCCGCACGATGAAGCCGGCGGCAAAGGCCAACAACGCAAAGATGAAGGCCGAGCCGGCATCCAGCCCGGCAAAGAACTGTTTGGCGATGATGGCCGCCAGTGAGCCGTAGAGGTAGAAGTCGTACCACTCAAACACCGTGCCGAGCGAGGAGGCGAAGATGACTTTCCTCTCTTCAGCGGTCATCGGTGCGGTGGCTGATTTGCCGCCTGCGGTCATGCTTGTTGCCATGGCTAGTCTCCAGTTTTTGTGCAGCACGGCCCAACAGCCGCGCTTGTGCGGATGTTCACGAGAACCCCTGAACGCAAGCTGACGGCAAACTGACTTGTCACTGACAAACTAGAGCGCAACCCTGATTTGATATTCCGCAATGCGGAAATTCAGGGTAATTCCGGGCCATTTTGGACAGGCGCTTGTCAGGTTGCTCGGACCCCCTGAGGCGAAAAACCGACGGCATCCGGCGCAGGCCCCGGCCGGCGCGCCACCAACACCTGCCAGACCGCCAGCCGTTGCGACTCGTCCAGGCGCGACCAGGCGGCGATCTCGTCGATGCTGCGCCAGCAGCCTTCGCACCAACCGCTGCCCGGGTTCATGCGGCACACGTTGACGCAGGGCGACGGCACCGGCTGCTCGCCACCCAGCGCCCTTGCCGCGCGGGCGGTCCAGGTGTCCACCGTGGTGCTGGCGTCGGCGATGCGGGGCGGCGTGGTGCTCATGCGCGCGCCTCGGCGGCGGCGGCGCGCTTGGCGGCGGCGGCGCGCTTGGCGAGCAGGGCCCGGCTCACGCGCGACACCGGCGGGCGGCCCAGCACGGCAGAGATGGTGGCGGCGGCATCGACCAAGCGGTCGAGGTCCACCCCGGTCTCGATGCCGAGGCCGTTGAGCATGAACAACACGTCTTCGGTGGCCACGTTGCCGGTGGCGCCCTTGGCGTAGGGGCAGCCGCCCAGGCCGGCCACGCTGGTGTCAAAAATATGCACGCCCATTTCCAGGCAAGCCAGGGTGTTGGCCAAGGCCTGCCCATAGGTGTCGTGGAAGTGACCACTCACCTGATCAAGCGGAAAGTGCTTCAGCGCCCGCGCCATGGCGGCCTGCACGCGGCGCGGCGTGCCAACGCCGATGGTGTCGGCGATGCCCAGGTGGTCGACGCCGATGTCCTTCATCAGCCGCACCACATGCTCCACCTCGTCGGGGCTGACCTCGCCCTGGTAGGGGCAACCCATCGCGCACGACACCGCCGCCCGCACCTTGATGCCCTGGGCATGCGCCTCGGCCACCACCGGGCGAAAGCGCTCGATGCTCTCTTCGATGCTGCAGTTGATGTTGCGCCGGCTGAAGGCCTGGCTGGCGGCACCAAACACCACGATCTCGTCGGGCCGGCTCGGCAGCGCCGCGTGCAGGCCCTGCAGATTGGGCGTCAGCACCGCATGGCGCACGCCAGCCGGGCGGGCAATGCCGGCCATCACCTGCGCGTTGTCGGCCATCTGCGGCACCCACTTGGGGCTGACGAAGCTGGTGACCTCGATCTCGCGCAGGCCGGCGCTTTGCAGCTGCTGCACGAGCGCAATTTTGTCGGCGGTGGCCACGGGCTGGGCCTCGTTTTGCAGGCCATCGCGCGGGCCCACTTCGACCAGGGTCACTTGAGAGGGCAACATGGAACCGATTCCTTCATGGGGCTGACGCCGATGCACCCACCTGCGAGGGGTGGGAAAATCACGCAAAGCGGCGCAAGATGGCGCCCATGCACATTGTCTGACATGGATCCCAACCACCGACTCCACCTGGCCACCCGCATCCACTTCGGCTTGCTGGCGCAGCTGGGCGTGGCCGTGGCGGTGGAAGACCTGCTGGGCGCCAGCCCAGAAGGCCGCGAAGCGCTGTGGGTGTGCGAAGCGATGGACGACCCCGTTTTGCAGGCGCTG
>JBEAOO010000102.1:0-25523 GCA_041164825.1 Pseudomonadota bacterium
GCAGGTCGCCGCTCTTGAAGTCGGCCAGCGCCTTGGTGCGCGCACTTTGGCTCTTGTTGCCGTGGATGGCCATGGCGCTGATGTCTTGCTTCAGCAGGTGCTCGACCAGGCGGTTGGCGCCATGCTTCATGCGCGTGAACACCAGCACTTGGTGCCAGTCGTTGGACTTGATGAGGTGGACCAGCAGGTCCTTCTTCATCTCGCGGCCGACCGGGTGGACCTTCTGCTCGATGGCATCGTTGGTCTGGTTGCGGCGGGCCACTTCGATCAGCGCGGGCTTGTTCAGCAGGCGATCGGCCAGGGCCTTGATCTCGTCGCTGAAGGTGGCGCTGAACAGCAGGCTTTGCTTTTGTGCGGGCAACACGGCCAGCACCTTTTTGATGTCGTGCACAAAGCCCATGTCGAGCATGCGGTCGGCTTCATCGAGCACAAAGATCTGGATGTGGCTCAGGTCGAGCGTGCGCTGTTGCAGGTGGTCGAGCAGGCGGCCAGGGGTGGCCACGAGCACGTCCACGCCGCGGCGCAGTTTGTCAATTTGCGGCTGCATGCCGACGCCGCCAAACATCACCATGCTGGTGATGCCGGTGTGCTTGCCGTAGGTGCGCACGCTTTCTTCCACCTGGGCCGCGAGTTCACGCGTGGGGGTGAGGATGAGCGCACGGATGGCGACGCGGCCACGCGCATCTTTGGTGGCCGGTTGTTGCATCAAACGATGCAGCATCGGTAGCGTGAAGCCGGCCGTTTTGCCGGTGCCGGTTTGGGCGCCGGCGAGCAGGTCACCACCGCTGAGCACAGCGGGAATGGCTTGGGCCTGGATGGGGGTCGGGGTCGTGTAGCCCTGTTCGTGCACAGCACGCAGCAGCGGCTCGGCGAGGCCGAGGGTGTCAAAGGACATGGATTTCCAACGGGGGGAAAGATCGGCCTGTTGCCCACCGTGGGTGGGCCAGTCTCAGGCTGAAAGGGGTGGGCGTTGAGAGCCGCCCGGCGCGTCAGGATGACGGCAACGCGGTGACTGGTGACCGACGCTGATGGACCGCATTGTACGTGCGCCCATGTTGCAGTGCGCAAAGCAGCGACAATACGCGTTTGGCGTCAGCGCTGCCCCCTGTTTTGCGGGGCCCGCCGCGGCGCCAGCCCCCCTGTACGTCAGCGCAAGAGCAGCAAGCACCATGGCCCAATACGTTTTCACGATGAACCGCGTCACCAAGACGGTTCCCCCCAAGCGGCAGATCTTGAAAGAGGTGTCGTTGTCCTTCTTTCCGGGCGCCAAGATCGGCGTGCTGGGCATCAACGGCTCGGGCAAGTCGACGCTGCTGAAGATCATGGCCGGCATCGACAAAGAGATCGACGGCGAAGCCACGGCCATGCCCGGCATCAAGATCGGCTACCTGCCGCAAGAGCCGGTGATGAACCCCGACCAGACCGTGCGCGAAGCGGTGGAAGAGGGCATTGGCGGCGTGCTGGCCGCCAAGAAGCGCCTGGATGAGGTGTACGCCGCCTACGCCGAAGAAGACGCCGACTTCGACGCGCTGGCCGCCGAACAAGCCGAGTTGGAGGCCATCATCGCCGCCGCTGGCAGCGAAAACACCGACCTGCAGCTGGAGCTGGCCGCCGACGCCCTGCGCCTGGCCCCGTGGGACGCCGTGATCGGCAAGCTCTCGGGTGGTGAAAAGCGACGTGTGGCGCTGTGCCGCCTGCTGCTGAGCAAGCCCGACATGCTGCTGCTGGACGAGCCCACCAACCACTTGGACGCCGAATCGGTGGACTGGCTGGAGCAGTTCCTGCAGCGTTTCCCGGGCACCGTGGTCGCCATCACCCACGATCGCTACTTCCTCGACAACGCGGCCGAGTGGATTTTGGAACTCGACCGTGGCCACGGCATCCCTTGGAAGGGCAACTACTCCGATTGGCTGGAGCAAAAAGAGAAGCGCCTGGAGGCCGAGCAAAAGAGCGAAGACGCGCGCAGCAAGGCCATGAAGCAAGAGCTCGAATGGGTGCGCAAGAACGCCAAGGGCCGCCAGGCCAAGAGCAAGGCGCGTCTGGCCCGCTTTGAGGAGCTGAGCGACGTCGAATACCAAAAGCGCAACGAAACCAACGAAATCTTCATCCCCGTGGCCGAGCGCCTGGGCCATGAAGTGATCGAGTTCGACGGCGTCACCAAGAGCTTTGGCGACCGCGTGCTGATCGACAACCTCAGCTTCAAGGTGCCCGCAGGCGCCATCGTCGGCATCATCGGCCCCAACGGCGCCGGCAAGTCGACGCTGTTCCGCATGATCCAAGGTGTGGAGCAGCCGGACTCGGGCAAGGTCATCATCGGCAAGACCGCCAAGCTGGCCTTTGTCGACCAAAGCCGCGAAGGCCTGGCCGGCGAAAACACCGTGTGGCAAGACGTGTCGGGTGGCCTCGACAACATCGTGGTGGGCAAGTTTGTGATGCCCTCGCGCGCCTACCTGGGCCGCTTCAACTTCAAGGGCAACGACCAGCAAAAGCTGGTGGGCAACCTCTCGGGCGGTGAGCGCGGCCGCTTGCACTTGGCCAAGACCCTGGCCCAGGGCGGCAACGTGCTGATGCTCGATGAACCTTCAAACGACCTGGACGTGGAGACCCTGCGCGCGCTCGAAGAAGCACTGCTCGAGTTCGCCGGCTCGGCCATGGTGATCTCGCACGATCGCTGGTTCCTCGACCGCATCTGCACCCACATCCTCGCGTGCGAAGGCGATTCGAACTTGTTCTTCTACGACGGCAACTACCAAGAGTACGAAGCCGACAAGAAGAAGCGCCTGGGCGAAGAAGGTGCGCGTCCGAAGCGCGTGCGCTTCAAGGCGCTCAAATAAGCGCGGTTGTTTCATCGCTGATCCATCGCTGATCTCGCCCGGGCGCAGGCCAGGGCTGAGGCACACTCAAGGGACGCTTCGGCGTCCCTTTTTTCATGGCCTCTCGATGGGTTGCTGATGCGCACTGCTGCCGCTGCTGTTTTGATGTCCACCTCGCTGAGCCTGGTGGGTTGCGCCACCAGCGGACCATCGACCCCGGTGCCCACGCCCGTGGCGGCTGCGGCATCGGCGGCAGTGAGCCGGCCCGCGCAGCGTCTGATGCCGGCCTCGCTCGCAGCGTCGGCGGCGTCTGGCGTGGTGGGCGCGCCGGCTCAGGTGGCTCGCCCCGCAGCGGTGCCTGCTTCGGCGTCCGCCGCCGCCACGCCGGCACCCGGCCCGGGGGCACCGCCGCCGTTTGCGCTCGTCATCAAAGACGCGCAAAAAACCGTGGGCCTGTTCACCGTGTGGCAGCGCGACGAGCGGGTGTGGATCGAGCTGCAGCCGAGTGACCTGAACCAGCCCTTTTTCCTCTCGCCCAAGATCGCCAGTGGCATTGGCGAAGGCGGGGTGATCGGCGGCCTGATGGCCGGCAGCGGCCGCACCGCGATTGCCGACGAGGTGGTGGCGTTTCGCCGCATTCACAACCTGATTCAGCTGGTGGTGCGCAATGTGGGCTACACCGCCAAGCCGGGCACGCCGGCGGCGCGCGCGGTCGAGTCGGCGTTCTCCGACAGCCTGCTCGGCAGCGCGCCCGTGGCCAGCCAGCCGCACCCGGAGAGCAAGGCCATCCTGATCGAGGCCAATGGCCTGTTCCTCAGCGACCTGCTCGGCATTGCTGGCACGCTGCAGCGCAACTACCGCCAGGGGTATGGCCTCGATGGCCGCAACTCGGCCATCACCGGCCTGCGCGGCAAACCCGATCAACTGGTGATTGAGACCCTCAACCATTTCGCCTCGCCTGGCCTGGCCCTGCCCGCGCCCGGCACACCGGTGGCCGTGCCCGGCACACTGACTGACCCGCGCAGCCTGTTCGTGCGCCTGCACTACTCGCTTTCGCGCCTGCCCGCCCAGCCCATGGTGCCGCGCCGCGCCGATGGCCGCATCGGCCACTTCGCCACCACCGTCAACGACCTGGGCGACGAGTTGGCGCGCAGCCCGCGCCAGCGCTTTGTGAACCGCTGGCGGTTGGAGAAAAAAGACCCAGCCGCGGCGGTCTCGGAGCCCGTCAAACCCATCACCTACTGGCTCGACCGCAACATCCCCGAGGCCTACCGCGCCGCCATCACCACTGGCGTGCTGGCCTGGAACGAGGCGTTTGAGCGGATCGGTTTTCGCAACGCCATCGTCGTCAAGCAGCAGCCCGATGACGCGGCTTTTGACACGCTCGACGAGGACGTGGCCTCGATCCGTTGGATGACCAACGCGGCCTCGGGCTTTGGTGCCATCGGCCCCAGCCACGTGGACCCGCGCACGGGCGAGATCCTGGACGCCGATGTGGGCATCGAGAGCAGCAACATCCGCGGCTGGCGCAGCTTTTACCGCGAAGGCCTCGGCGGTGGCGCGGCCCCTGCGGCCACGCGCGACGCGGCCGCCGCCGCCGCCGCCGCCGATTGGGCCCAGCTGCTGCAGGTGGGCAGCGCCGACCGCGCCGAGGCCGCGGGCGCAGATGCTCACGCCTCTTGTGAACACGCCGCCCAGGCCGGCGAACAACTCGGCTACCTGCTCGAAGCCCTGGCCACGCGCGACGGCCTGCCGCCCGACAGCCCCGAGGCGCAGCAGTTCGTGCTCGACTACCTGACCGAAGTCAGCATGCACGAGGTGGGCCACACGCTGGGCCTGCGCCACAACTTCCGCGCCTCGCGCGTCTACAGCCAGGCGCAGTTGAACGATCCGGTGTTCACCCGCGAGCACAGCTTCTCGGGCTCGGTGATGGAGTACAACGCGATCAACCTCGCCGCACCCGGCCAACCGCAGACCACGCCCTTCCAGCGCCACCTCGGCCCCTACGACTTCTGGGCCATCGAGTACGCCTACAAGCCGCTGGCCGCCGACGCTGAAGCCACGGAATTGGCGCGCATCGCCGCGCGCAGCAGCGAGCCGGCCCTGGCCTATGGCAGCGACGAAGACAGCCTGTTTGGCGTTGACCCCGAGGTGCTGATGTTTGACCTGGGCGACGACCCGCTGGCTTTTGCGCGCCAGCGTTTTGCGCTCGCCCGCGACCTGATCGCGCGCCAAGAAACCCGCGTGCTGCCACCCGAGGGCGACTACGCCTCGCTGCGCCGCACGGTGGGGTATGCGCTGCGTGATGCCGGCCGCGCAGCCGGTGTGGTGCTGCGCCAGGTGGGCGGCTTGCGCACCCTGCGCGACCGCCCGGGCTCGGGCCGCGATCCGATGACGCCGGTGCCGGCGGCACAGCAGCGCGCTGCCTTGGCTTTTTTGGCCGATGAACTGCTCGCCCCGGGCAGCCTGGCCGTGTCACCGGCCCTGCAACGCCGCTTGGCGCCCGACTACAACGATCGCGGCGAAGGCTTTGATGCCATGGGTGGCAGCGAGTTTGTGCCGCAACAAGGCGTGCTGGCGCTGCAACGCGCGCTGGTGGCTCAGCTGATTAGCGAGGGGCTGGCCGCGCGCGTGTTGGACGGCCAAGGCAAGGTCGAGCGCGGGGGTGATGCCTTCAAGCTCAGCGAGCTGTATCAAGGCCTGGAAGCGGCCGTGTGGCAAGAGCTGCGCACGGGCAAAAAGCTCACGCCCGAGCGGCGCGACCTGCAGCGCGACCACGCTGATCGTTTGTCGGCCGCCTTGCTGCGGCCCGCCGGCTGGCGCCCGCAAGCGCGCGCCTTGATGCGCGACGAAGCGCAAAAACTGCAGGCCGAACTGACCAAGGGCCTGCGCCGCAGCACGCTCTCGGCCGAGACCCGCGCCCACTGGCAAGACGCAGCTGAGAGCCTGCAGCGTGCGCTGGGGGCGTCGATGCTGCGTGCGACGCCGTGAGGCGTTGAGGTCAAGGCACCGCGGTCACCCGGGATCGCGGTGGCGTCTCAGGCGCTGGGCGGCAGCGCCTGGGCTTTGTCGAACCACTGCGTCAGCGCGCTGGCCAGGTCGGCCTGGCTGAAGGAGCAGCTTTCTTCGGTGAAGAGCGCAGCGCTTTCCAGTGGGTCGAGCAGGCGCTGCAGCACCTCCAGGTAGCGCGCGGGCAGGGCGGCTGCTCGCGCCGCATGGCGCCACTGCGCGGCCAGCGCGTTGGCATGGGCCGGTGTGGCGTCGCGGCGCCAGGCGTCGAAAGCGCTTTGCATGGCGGCCACGGGCAGCGGAACGGCTGTGTTCGCAGTGGCTGGCACGGTCATGGGGTGATCTCCACGGGCAAGCTGCGCTCGCCTTGGCGCCAGCTGCCACGCAGGCCTTGGGCGCTCACGGTGAGCTTGAACACCGGGGCCTTGGCGTCGTCGCTGTTCTCGCCTTCGGTGAGCGTCAGCTGGTCGCCTCGCAAGGTGCCGCGCAGCGGAATCAGTTGGCGCATGCGGTCGTAGAAGTAGTTGCCGTCCACGGCCTGCTCTGCGCTGTCTGCGCCGCTGGCAGACGCGCTCACCAGCAGGCGCACAGTGATGGGCAGCTTGCCGTCGAGGGTGCCGCGCAGCACCTGGCTGAGCAGGCCGCTGGCGGGGCGTGCGTCGGGCAGGGCCTCGCCCAGCAACACGGCGCGGCCATAGGGGCTGAGCTGGGCGCGCAGGCTGGTGAGGGGCAGGCGGTTGTGGAAGTCGCCAATCTCGTCGAGCGCACGCATCGCGTGGTTGCTGCAGCGGCCGGCGGTGAAGCTGAGGTGCTGCGGGCCCACAGCCATCTGCTCGTCGCCCAGATGGCGATAGACCGGGTCGGCACCGGGCAACCAGTTGCGCAGGCAGTCCTGGTACATCAGCAGCGCGTCGTCGTCGCCTTCTTCGGGCCGGCGTTTGGCCTGTTGCGCGGCGGCGAGGGTGTGTTTCAGGCGGCGGATTTGCAGCTGGATCAGCGCGGCGCGTTGAGCGGCCAGGCGTGGTTGCAGGGCCTTCAGGCCCTCTGGGGTGAACAGGTCGCCCGCCGTCAGCAGCCGGCCGTCGCGCAGGTCGAAGGCGAAGGCGCGTTGGTAGTTTTCGCAGTAGGCGCCGCAGCCTTCGAGGTCAAGCGCCAAGCTGAGCAGGCGCGCGTCTTGGCGCAGCACCTTGTAGCTGGCGCTGGGCGTGGTGTGCTGCTCGTCGTCGCTCAGTTTCACCACATCGCCGCGTTGCGCAGGGGCGGGCCGCCCGAGGGTGTCGAGCCAGATGGCTTGGTTGATGCGAGCGGCCTGTCCGGCGGGGCCACCTTGCACAAACGGCATCGTGACCTCGCTGCTCAGGGTTTTGGCCGCCACGCGCAAGGGTGCAGTCGCCTGTGTCTGCGCCGGCACTTGTCTGGGCGCGGGCGTTTGCGCCTCTGCCAGCTCGGCCAGCAGCAGCACCGAGGCGATCAGGCAGGCCCATCCCACCGTTTGGCGCCAGCCGCTGCGGGGGGGGTGTTGGCGCGGCTTCTTGCGTTCTGGGGTGGCCATGTCGGTGCAGCCTCTCTCAGCCCGGCAGCGCGTCGGTGCGCGTGTGCAGCCAGGCCAGCGCGTCGCCGCTGAGCAGGGGCGCCAGGCGCTCACGCACGGTGGCGTGGTAGCGGTTGAGCCAGGCGATTTCGTCGCTGCGCAGCAAGCTGCGGTCGATGCAGCGGGTGTCGATGGGGCAGAGCGTGAGGGTCTCGAAATCCAAGAACTCACCGAACTCGCTGGCGCCCGGCGAGGACACCGCTGCGGGCACATTGAGCACCAGGTTCTCGATCCGCACGCCCCATTGGCCGGGCCGGTACAGGCCCGGTTCGACCGACGTGATCATGCCGATCTCCATCGCCATGTGCGGCTCAGGGATGGCCTTGGAGATGCTCTGCGGGCCTTCGTGCACGTTCAAGAAATAGCCCACGCCGTGGCCGGTGCCGTGGCCGTAGTCGAGGGCCTCGGCCCACAGCGGCGCGCGGGCGATGGCGTCGAGCATGGGCGAGAGCGTGCCGCGCGGGAAGCGCGTGCGGCTCAGGGCCAGCGTGCCCTTGAGCACCAGCGTGTAGTCGCGCTGCTGTGCAGCGCTCGGTGTGCCGATCGGCCAGACGCGGGTGATGTCGGTGGTGCCGCCGAGGTACTGGCCACCCGAATCAATCAGCAGCAGGCCATGGCCTTCGATCACCGCATGGCTGGCTTCGGTGGCGCGGTAGTGCGGCATCGCGCCGTTGGCGTTGTAGCCGGCGATGGTGGGAAAGCTCAGGCCCACAAAGCCAGGGCGGCGCGCGCGCGCGGCGCTCAGCCACTCGTCCACGGTCAACTCGGTGAGGCGCTCACCCCGGGCTTGCGCGGCTTCAAACGCGGCGTAGAACTCGCACATCGCCGCGCCGTCTTGCGCCATGGCTTCGCGCGCGAAGGCGGCTTCGGCATCGGTCTTGCGGCTCTTGGCCAGGGTGCTGGGGTTGATGGCCTCCACCACGTTGACGCCCGGGGCCACTTGCTCGCGCAAGCCCAGCGTGATGCGGCGCGGGTCGACCCACAGCGTGGCGCCCGCGGGCAAGGCCGCCAGCGCAGGGCCGGCCTCGGCATAGGCACCCAGCGTCACGCCATCAGCAGCCAGCGCCTGCTGCACCTCGGCAGGCACTTTGGCGGCATCGACAAACAAGGTGCTGCCGCCCGGGCCGAGCAGCGCGTGGGCCAAGAACACCGGGTTGTAGTCGACGTCGGCGCCGCGCAGGTTGAACAGCCAGGCGATGTCGTCCACGGTGGAGATGAAGTGGTGCGTGGCACCGCGCTGCGCCAGCGTGCCCTGCACATGGGCGAGCTTGGCGGCGCGGCTCACGGCGGCGTGCGGCGCGCGGTGCTCGTACACGGCGGCCCGCGGCAGCGTGGGGCGGTCGGGCCAGACGCTGCTGAGCAGGTCGGCGTCGGTTTTGAGCAGCAGGCCGGCGCCGGCCATGGCTTGGCGCAGTTGTTGGGCGGCGGCCAGGCCCAGCACTTGGCCGTTCACAGCCAGGGTGTCGCCCGCGCTGAGCTGCTGCACGATCCAGTCGATGTGGTGGGTGGCTGCGCCGGTGGGAATCTTCACCAGCGTGATGCCGCTGCCGGCCAGTTCGGCTTCGGCCTGGGTCCAGTAGCGGCTGTCGGCAAACACGGCCGCGGCGTGGCGCGTGACCGCCAGCGTGCCCATGGAGCCGGTGAAGCCGCTCAGCCACTGGCGGCCTTGCCAGTGCTCGGGCAGGTACTCGGAGAGGTGCGGGTCGCTCGACGGCACCAGCAGGGCACCCAGGCCTTGGGCGGTGAGCGCGGCCTGCACGCGGGCCACCCGCTCGGCATGGACGGACAGCCCGACGGGCGGAGAGGGGTGGTTCATGGCGGCTGCAGCGTGAGGCGGCGCGGGGTGCGCCGGTGGGCTGATTCTAGGAGCCCGACAGGCTCCTGGGCGCCTGTCGGGCTTCAGCGTCAACCCTTCGTCCGCCGCCCTGCCGCGCGAGCGCGGGCACGCCCCGCCGCGTTGTGAGCGGGGTGTCAGCTGGCGATGTGGGGCCCGGCGCCGGGGTCGGCCAGCGGCACTGTGATCACAAAACTTGCCCCGCGCGCAGCCGCTGCGTTGGCACGCGCATGAATGCTGCCGCCCATGGCCTGCAGCAGCTTGCGGCTGATGGCCAGGCCGAGGCCGGTGCCGCCGGCGCCATCTTGCGTGCGGCTCGACTGCACAAAGGCCTCGAAAATGGCGTCGAGCTCACCCGGGGGGAGGCCCGGCCCCTGGTCGCTCACGTCCAGCTGCATCGTGCTGGGCGTTTGCCGCGCGGTGATGGTGACTTCGCTCTCCAGGGGCGTGTAGCGCAGCGCGTTGCCCAGCACGTGGCGCAGCACCTGCCGCATGGCTCGGGGGGCGACACTCACTGGCGGCGCGCTGGGCGCGGCGTCCAAGCGCAGCGTCACGCGGCGCGCCGCCGCCGCGGGCTCAAACTCGCCCAGCGCCTCGCGCACCAGTGCGCCGAGGTCGCAACTCACCACCTGCGTGCGGTGGCCCGCTATCTCGACGTTCGCCAGGTCCAGCAGGTGGTTGACCAGTTCCAGCATGCGGCCACCTGCGGCGTGGATCTCGTTGAACATGTCGTTCAGGCGCGCAGGCTCATGGGCGCGCGCCATGCCCAGTTCTGAAAACCCCATGATCGATTGCAGCGGCGTGCGCAGCTCGTGGCTGATGTTGGCCACGAACTCGGTCTTGGCGCGGTTGGCCGATTCGGCGGCCTCGGCGGCGCGCTGGCTGGCGCGCTCGGCCTCGCGAAATTCCGTCACGTCGGTGACGCTGCCAATCACCCCGCCGGGTGAGCCGTCGGGGTTGTTGAAGGCCACTTTGGTGATGACGGTGTCGCGGTACTCGCCATCGGCACGCAGCAGGCGGTCGGCGTAGCGCTGCACTTCGCCCGTGCTCACGGCCTCGCGGTCTTTGGCGGCGTTTTTTTGCCGATCCAGGCCTGGCAGCACCTCGCCGATGGTTTTGCCCAGCGCGGCTGCCGGCTCGATGTGCATCAGGTCGCACCAGGCGCGGTTGACCGACACGAGTTGGCCGGCCGCGTTTTTCACAAACACGGGCGATGGCGTGGTTTCGATCAACAGCGCAGTGAAGTCGAGCTGAGCCTGCAGCCGCTGGCGCGCCTGTTCTCGCTGCGACACGTTGACGCCAAAGCCCGCGAAGCCGGCCGGCTGGCCACGGGCATTGCGCACCGCGGCCACCGAGAGTTCGAGCGTCACCACGCCGCTGTCCGCGCCCTCGATGTCGACTTGGGTGGGCGGCGCCGCGCCCCCGCGAGCCTGCTCAAACAGCCGATCCACGCGCGAGCCATGCGCGGGCACCACCAGCGATGAGAGCTGCTGGCCGATGGCCTGGCTGGGCGGGCGGCCGCTCATTTCGCTCCAGCGGGCGTTGACGAATTCGATGCGGCCCGCCGCGTCGGTGCGGAACATCAACTCCTGCACGCCTTCGATCAGGATGCGTTGCTCTTGCTCGCTGTGGGCCACGCGCTGTTGGGCGGCGCTGAGCGCAGCCAGCGCGCTTTCGTGGCCGCGCAGGCTGCGCCACGCCGTGGCCATCAGGCCGACGATCAGCAGCGCAGTCAAGCCGCTGGCCAGCAAGGTGCGCTGGCGGATGACGGCGAAACCGTACAGCGCATCGCCGTGGCCCTGCTCCACGACCAGCACCAGCGGGCGATGGCGCGCGGTGCGGTAGGCGGTGACGACGTCCGAGCCGTCGATGCCGGGGCCGATGTAGCTGCCGCTCTCGCGCTTTGCCAGCAGGCCGTGGAACACCGGGTGCATGCTGTTGCGGGTGCCTGGCGCGCGGTGCACGCCATCGGTGGCGCTGAGCAGCAGGCCGTCGTAGCTGAGCAGGGCCGCGTTGCGGCGGCTGTCGTCCAGCATCAAGGCGTGTTGGTTGGCAAAAAAATCGGGGTTGAGCGTGGCCACCACCAGCCCTTGGCCGTCGTTCAGGTGCCGCGCGACGGGCAGAAAGCTCGCGCGCATGGGCGTCGATGCTGCGGGGGTGCCGGCCCCAGCGGCCTGCGCCAAATCGCGCCCTGGCACGAGGGTGCCGGTGAGTGGCCCTTGCGCGCCGCCGTCCAGGCCCAGCCGCGCCAGGCTGAGCTGCTGGCCGAGGTTGTCGGCGTTGGTGCTGCTGAGCACGCGGCCACTGGGGTCCAGCACCGACAAGCTGCGCAAAAAAGGCATGCCCTGGATGGCGCTGTTCAGGCGGGCGCTGGAGGCGGCGTCGCCGGGGTTGCTGGTGATGCTGCCGCCGTGGCCGCGCTGGGCCCAGTCGTCGGCCGCCGCGCTGAGCGCCACGTCCGCGGCGTTGAAGGTGCGGGTGGCGTGGTCCTCCAGCACGCGGGCAAACAACTCGACCTGCTGCAGGCGTTGTGAGTCGATCTCTTGACGCTCGTAGCGCAGGAAGCCAAAGGTGGCCAGGCCCAGTGCCACGACCATGAACACCCCGCCCCAGGCCGCAGTCAGGCTGTTGAGCCAGGTGGGCAGGCGATGGAAGGCGGGGGCGTCGGGGGTCACTGCGCGCTCAAGACCATGCTGTCACTGCCGCGGCACGTCACTGGCGGACCACGATGTCGCCCAGCCCGACCCGGCGGGCGGCGGCGTCCAAGCGGCCATCGCGTTTGATGGCACTCACAAAGGCATCGACACGCTTGAGCCACTCCTCGTCGCCCGGCTTCACGGCGTAGGCGTAGGGCAGCACGTGCAGCGGTTTGGGCGGCGACACCAGGCGCGCCCAGTCGGCGTTGTCGAGCAGGCGGCGGCTGTAGGGGTAGTCGGTCATGAACACATCCACCCGACCGGCTTCCAACTCTTGCTCGCGTGTTTGCGGTGGCTTGATCACCACCATTTGCGCCTTCTTCAGCGCCGCGGCCATCACCGGCTCCATGAAGGTGCCGGCTTGCACGGCCACCTTCACGCCAGCCTGATCAATGTCGTCCCAGCCGCGCACGGTGCGGTTGCTGCGGGTGGTGACGCCGTAGATGTCGCTTTGCAAATAAGGCGCGCTGAAGCGCACTTTTTGCGCCCGTTGCGGCAGCACGCCGACGGCGAACATGGCGATGTCGCAGCGGTCGGCCAGCAGATCGTCCATGAAGCTGGGGAACGAGGTGTCGATGTGGGTCAACTGCACCCCCAGCTCGCGCGCCAATTCGGCCGACAGCTCGATGTCGATGCCGCCGAGCTGCTGGGTGCGCGGGTTTCGGAAGGTGATGCCGTAGTAGTCGGGCCAGATGCAGACCTTGAGCTGCTTGCTGCTGGCCACGCGGTCGGCCACGGCGCCGGCCCAGGCGGGCGCGCTCACCGATGCCAAGCCGCACAGCAGGGCGGCCACGGCGGCGGCCTTCGGGGCGCGACGTGGGCGCATGGCTTCACCTTTATTTGATAAATAGTGCAAACGTGGCAAATCTTAATGCCAATGCCCGCAGCGCTGACAGCCTTATGACCTCGCGGGCGCATCAGCCTGGGGTGTGCGTGCCAAAGTGCGCGAAAGCCAGCCTGCCCGCGCGCCGCCCTCAAGCCGGCTGCGTGACGCGCCGGCGCACCCACTGGATGTGGCTGCGCAGCGCGTACAGCTCGTCGGCATAGCTCAGCGGCACGCTGATCTGGTTGACGTGCGCGTCGATGCGGTCCAACTCCTGCAGGAGATCGGCCTCGGCGCGTTGGCCTTGAGCGTTTTCCACCGCGCGCAGCTGGCCATACCAGCGAAAAATGCGCGAGCGAATGCGAAACGCGTAGAGCGGCGGCACCACCCGCGAGAGCGGAATCAGGATGGCCACGATCGACAGCAGCACCACCCACATGCGGTCAAACAGATTGGCCACCCAGAACGGCAGGTAGCGCTGCATCAGCGGCGCGCCGTTGCGGTAAAGCCGGTCGGCCTCTTTGGACAGCATGCGCTCGGTGTTGGCCGGGTTCGGAAACTCGCCTTTGCGTTGGAACCAGCCGGCCTCGCCGTGCAGGCGCTGCGCGGTTTGCACAAAGAGCTGCAGCAGCGCGGGATGGGTGCTGTCGCGCGCCAGCAGGCTGGCGGTGGGGGCGATCAGGTGCATGTCTTGCGGCGGCACGTCGCCCGCCAAGTCCACCACGCCGCGCGGCAAGGTGACGGGGGTGAGAAACGCAAAGCGCCGCGCATAGGCCTCGGCCTGGGTCACGTTGAAGAGCTGGATGCCGGGGGTTTGCAGCAGCATCTGCACCATCGCCGATTCGGGCGCGGTGGCAAACACCACCGCGTCCACCTCGCCGGCCAGCAGCGACATCACGGCCGGCGTTTGCGGGTCGCGGCGCAGGGTGAGCGTGGCCGGGTCGATGTGGTTGGCGTCAAGCAGGCGGCGCACGAGGTTGGGCCAGCCGCTGCCGGCAGCACCCGTTTGCACCGTCCAGCCGGCCAGTTCTTGCAGGCTGTCGAGCTGGTCTTTTTTCAGTTTCTTCTGCGCCGATTCGATGCGGTAGAACAGCCACACCGGCTCTTGGAACAAGCTGCCCAGCGACACCAGGCCGTCGTCGTTGGCCTCGGCACTGTCATCGCTCAAATCGGCCGCACCGCCTTGGGCAAAGGCCAGGTCGACGCCCGAGTTGGGGTCGCGCAGCAGGGCCAGGTTCTCGGCCGCGCCTTGGGTGCGGCGCAGTGTCACGGCAATGCCTTGGGCCTTGAGGGCGGCCGCGTAGCGCAGGCCAAATTCGTCGTACGCGCTTTGCTCGGGGCCGGTGGCCAGCACCACGTGTTTGGGCGGCATCGGGTCGAGCAGCCAAAAGGCCAGGGCAATCAGCGCCAGCGCCAGCAGCGCCACGGGGCCCGCGGTGATCAGCAGATCACGGGCGGAGAGCAGGGTGTTTTTGAGGGCAGAAACCATGGCGCAACGATACCGCGCCGAGCGCACTCCGCTGTGGCTTCAGGCGGACGCCGGTGTGCCGCCGCCAGAGGGCTCGGCCAGCTTGATGTATTCGATGTTGAGCGTGATGGCCTCGGCGTAACGCAGCACGAAGTAGTCGCCATCCACGGGGTAGAAGCGCGCGGCAGCACCGCGTTCGGCGCTGCTGCTGCTTGAGGCCGCTTCAATCTCATCAACGCACAAGTCGGTGTTTTTGTCGGCGGTCAATGGCCGGCGCATGACGCGTTGCAGCACCAAGCGGTCGAGGTTGCCCTCGGGATCGACAAAATAGTCTTCCAAGATGCCCGTGTAGAGCACGGCCTGGCCGGCCACGTCCACCACGGCACTCACCGCGATCACGTCGGGCACGGCGTCGGCTGAAAAATCTGCGCCGCTCAACAGGTAGTACCACGGCGCTTTGGAGAAGCGCAGCCAGGGGCTCAGGGGCGAGCCCGCTCGGTCGAGCCGCCAGCGGGTGATGGCACCGCGCAGCAGCGCCGGGCCCAGCGTGGCGAACACCAGCAGGCTGACAAAGTAGGCGGTGATCCACGGCGCATGGGCTGCCACGGCTTGCAGTGCGCGGGCTTGGGCCAAAGGCTCGGAGGCGAGCAGTCTGAGTGCGACCTCCGGGCTGAACACGTGCTGGCTGTCGATCAGCGAGGTCAGCGTGATCCACAGCAGGTGCAAGGCCCCGGCCCAGAGCACCGCCTCGGTCACCACTTGACCAAACGGTGAGTAGTCGAGCGAGAGCCGTTCGGCGCGTTTGATGCCGGACCTCGCCACAAAGCCGGGCAGCAGCACCAGAAAAACCACCAGCGCAGGCAGCGCGAGGTTCATGCCAAACCCGCCAGCAGCAGGGGCAAAAAGGGTGTCAAGCCGCCTTCGGCACCAGCATCGGCCGGACGCGCACCTTGCGGCCTTGGTAGGTCACCTCAATGGTGACGTCTTCGGCCGATGCCTCTGTCGACGGGCTCGATTTGGTGGCGAGGTAGTGCCGGAGTTGCAGGCCCGCCTTGGGGTCGGCCAGGACGGCTTTCGCCAGGGGACTTTGCAAGGCTTTCATGCCGCAGATGATGCCACAAGGCGCATGGCGCCGGGGTCACAGGGGCGGCAAGCCGTGGCGTGCGCGTGCGCGCTCACAGGCCTCATCGCCCACGCCCAGCGGTGCGCGCAGGCCGAACTCGCGGCAAGGCGAGGGCCGCCATTCGTAGATGCCGCAGTGGGCTTGGATGCCCACCGTGCCCACCAGCGCGGCGCAGCGCGGGCGGGCGTGGTCGGTGCCGCGCATGCGGCAGGTGTGGTCGGTCACGTCCACCACCAAGCCGGCTGGCACGTGCCCGCCTTCGTCGTCGAGCTCGGCGCGGGCAAAGTCGACCCGGAAGCTGGCGCAGCAGGCGCCGCAGCGGGTGCAGGCGTTGTCGTGGGTGTCGGCCATGGCGTTGCAGCTCAGCCGTTGCTGCGCACCACCGTCACGGTGCAATCGGCCTCGGCCGACACCTGGGCCGACACGCTGCCCAGGTAGCGCCGCAGCGCGGAGTTGCTGCGCGCGCCCATGACGATGTGATCGACCTGGTTTTTGCGCGCGTAATCGATGATGGCGGTGGCGGCGTCCGGGGCTTCGAGCACGTGGAAGGTCACCCGGCCAGCTTGGTCTTCTTTGCGAATGCCCAGCGCCTGGGCCAGCGGATGCGCCCAGTGCTTGAGCTCGACCAGCATGTTGATGTGCTTGCTGCTGCCGTCTTTTTCCACCAGCTCGTCCATCGCGATGCGGTTGGTCTTCATCACCGCCAGGCAGGCCAGGCGTGCGCCGGGGTTGGTTTGCACCACGCGCTGCACGTGGCTGCGCACGGCGTCGAGCAGGGCGGGCTCGGCACCCGTCACGTCCACGGCGGCCAGCACGATGGGGCTGCGCAAGGCTTGGTCGGCGGCGCTGGTGTCGCTGCGCGGCTCGGTGCCCAGGGCCTTGAACCAGCGCTTGGCCACCTTCAGCGCGCTGCTGCGCGTGGCCCGGTAAGCGCGCTCGGTGAGCGCCACCTGTTCGGGGTTTTGCAGCGCAAACGCCAGCTGCGCGGCGCTCTGATGGCGCTTGTCGGGCTGCACTTCGAGGCAACGCAAGATCACCTCTTGCAGCCACAGCGGGCAGTCGGCGCGGATCGAGCGCGGCGGGACCGGGTCGCGGAACAAGCGCTCGCGCAGGCCGCGCACGCTGGTGGGCGCGCCGAACGGCCGCTCGCCCGTCGCCAGGTGGTACATCAGCACCCCGAGCGCAAACAGATCGCTGCGCGGGTCGTTGCGCACGAACTGCACCTGCTCGGGCGACATATAGGGCCCGGTGCCCATGGGCAGCTCAAATTCTTCTTCGAGCAGGTCGGGCAAAAAATCGTGGCGCGACAGGCCGTAATCAATCAACACCGCCTCGCCGCGCCCGCCCTCGGCGTTGGGGCGGAACATGATGTTGCTCGGCTTCACGTCCAGGTGCACCACGTGCTGGCGGTGCAGGTCGTGCAGCGCCGTGGCCACCAGGTGGCCCACCTCCACCACCTCGTCGATGCCGATCGGGGCGAGGTCGAAGCGTGCCTTCAGCGACTCGCCGTCGATGCGCTCCATCACGATGTAGGGCAGCCGCGTGAAGTCGCCCTTGGCGATGGTGCGTGGCACGTGCAGGCCGCTGAGCGTCGGCATGATCATCTGCTCGACCTCGAAACCGACGATGGTCGCTGGATCGTCACCGCCCTTGAAGCGCGGCACCTTCATGATCAGCGGGAAACCGGCGTCGGGCCCCTCCACTCGGGTGACGCGCCAGATGTGCGCCATGCCGCCTTGGTGGGTGCGCTCCTCCAGCCGAAAGCCGTCGATGACGAGGCCGATGCCGAGTTGGTCGAGCCGCATGCGCGGCTTGGGGTGGAGGGTGGAGAAGGTGGAGTCAATCGCCGTCATGCAGTCGCTCGGCCAGTCGTTGCGGCAGGCCAGCGGCGCGGATCTTGTCGCCGGCCAACTCGTAGTCGTAGGGCACGCGGTGGAAGGTGAGGGTGGAGGTGTCGGTCTCGAAGGTGGCGTAGCAGGCGGCGGGGTTGCCGTCGCGCGGCTGGCCGGCCGAGCCGGGCACCACCAGCCACTGGCGCTGCGGCGAGAGCGGAATCGGCACGCCGCCCACCGGAATGAACTCGCCCGCCTTGCCCGTGCCGGTGAGGTGAAACAGCCGCGGCTCGTGCACGTGGCCGCAGAAGGTGTAGCGGCGGTCGGTGGCGTGCATGCTGCGCACGGCCTCGGTGCGGCCCTGGATGTAGCCCCATTCTTCGGGCGAGTAGGCGTTGGCGTGCACGTAGAGGCAGTCGCCATCGGTGGCGGTGAAGGGCAGGGTGGCCAGGAAATCGATCTGCTCGGCCGACAGGCGCTGGCGCGTCCAAGTCACCACCTCGCGCGCCGCCGGCACCATCGCCAGCGTGGGCCCCATTACCACCGCGGCGTCATGGTTGCCCATCACGGCCAGCGCGCCTTGCGCCATGTGCTCGCGCAGCATGTCGACCACCCAGCCTGGGTCGGCACCGTAGCCGACGAAGTCACCCAGGAACGCGTATTTGTCCACGCCCTGCTGGCGCGCATGGGCCAGCACGGATTCCACCGCTTCGCGGTTGGCGTGCAGGTCGGTGATGAGGGCAGTTTTCATTCGGCCAAGGTCGTCAAAAATCGGGGCAGGGCGCCTTCACGCATTTTGCACCCTGGCCCCGCGCACCCGGCCGTGGGGATCACGTAGGTGTCCAGTCGTCAGCGTCGGCGCTGCCGGATGTGCAGGAGGCCTTGCTGGTGTCCCTGCTGCACCTGTGGCTCAGCCGATGCGACCGAGTAGCAGGTACTCCATCAAGGCCTTCTGCACATGCATCCGATTTTGACGCCGGCCTCGGTGCTGCGCACCTTCACATCGCTGAGCGATGTGAGCCTGCGCCGAAACAGCCTGCCGGCCTGTCGGCCGCCGTCAGCGTGGGCGCTGCCGGATGTGCAGCAGGCCTTGCTGGTGTCCCTGCTGCACCTGTAGCTCAGCCGATGCGACCGAGTAGCAGGTACTCCATCAAGGCCTTCTGCACATGCATTCTGTTTTCAGCCTCGTCCCACACCACCGATTGCGGGCCGTCGATCACGTCGGCGGCCACTTCTTCGCCGCGGTGGGCGGGCAGGCAGTGCATGAACAGCACGTCGGGCTGGGCCACGGCCATCATTTCGGCGTCCACGCACCAGTCGGCGAAGGCCTTTTTGCGCGCCTCGTTCTCGGCCTCGTAGCCCATGCTGGTCCACACATCGGTGGTGACGAGGTGGGCGCCGCGGCAGGCGTCGATCGGGTTGGCAAAGGTTTTCACGCAGTCGGTGCGCGTCACACCGGCCACCGCGGTGTCGATGCCGTAACCGCCAGGCGTGCTCACGTGCAGCGTGAAGCCCAGGATGTCGGCCGCCTGCACCCAGGTGTTGGCCATGTTGTTGCCGTCGCCCACCCACGCCACCACCTTGCCGCGGATGTCGCCGCGGTGTTCGATGAAGGTGAAGATGTCGGCCAGGATCTGGCAGGGGTGGTATTCGTTGGTCAGGCCGTTGATGACGGGCACCCGCGAGTGGCCAGCAAAACGCTCGATCTTGGCCTGTTCGTAGGTGCGGATCATCACGATGTCGACCATGCGGCTGATCACGCGCGCGCTGTCTTCGATCGGCTCGGCGCGGCCGAGTTGGCTGTCGCCGGTGGTGAGGTGCACCACCGAGCCGCCCATCTGGTACATGCCGGCCTCAAAGCTCACGCGCGTGCGGGTGCTGGCCTTCTCAAAAATCATGGCCAGCGTGCGGTCGACCAGCGGCGTGTATTTTTCGTAGTTCTTGAAGCGCTTTTTGATGGTGGCGGCGCGCTCGAACAGGTAGCTGTACTCCTCGGCGCGGAAGTCTTTGAACTGCAGGTAGTGGCGCATCAGGCTGTTCCCGGGTTTCATGGCATCAAGGCTCGTGGGCAGGCTCAGGCCGCTGCCGCAACCGGCGAGGCCAAAAAGGCCTTGATCAGCGGCACCAGCAGGGCCACGATCTGCGCGGCCTCGGCCTCGCTCAAGATCAACGGCGGCACCAGGCGCACCACTTTGTCGGCAGTCACGCTCAGCAGCAGGCCGGCTTCGGCCGCTTGGCCCAGCAGCTCGCCGCAAGGGCGGGCCAGTTCGATGCCCAGCATCAGGCCCTGGCCGCGCACCTCCACCACGCCGTCCACACCGGCCAACTCACGTTCCAGCTGCGCCTTGAGCAGGCCGCCCACATGGGCCGCGTTGGCCATCACGCCGTCCTCTTCCATGATGCGCAGGGTCTCGACCCCGGCGCGCATCGACAGCGGGTTGCCGCCAAACGTGGTGCCGTGGTTGCCCGGGGCAAACACATTCGCCGCCTTGGGGCCGCACACCACCGCACCAATCGGCACGCCCGAGCCCAGGCCCTTGGCCAGCGGCATCACATCGGGCTGGATGCCCGCCCACTGGTGGGCAAACCACTTGCCGGTGCGGCCAATGCCGCACTGCACCTCGTCGAGCATCAGCAACCAGCCGTGCCGGTCGCAGATTTGGCGCACGCGCTGCAGGTAATCGACCGAGGCCGGGTTGATGCCGCCTTCGCCCTGAATCACCTCCAAGAACACGGCCACCACGTTCGGGTTGCTCGCGGCCATGGCTTCAATCGCTGCCACATCGTTCAGCGGCACGCGCGGGAAGCCCTCCACCAGCGGGCCGAAGCCGGCCTGCACCTTGGGGTTGCCGGTGGCCGAGAGCGTGGCGATCGAGCGGCCGTGAAAGGCTTTCTCGTAGACGATCACTTCCGGGCGCTCGATGCCCTTGTCGTGGCCATACTTGCGGGCGATTTTCAGCGCAGCTTCGTTGGCCTCCAGGCCCGTGCTGCAGAAGAACACATTGGTGAGGCCCGAGAGCTCGCACAACTTGGCGGCCAACTGCTCTTGCAGCGGCACGTGGTAGTAGTTGGAGCTGTGGATCAGCTTGGCGATCTGCTCTTGCAGCGCCGGCACCAGCTTCGGGTGGGCGTGGCCCAGCGTGTTGACGGCGATGCCGCCCAGGCCGTCGAGGTAGGCCTTGCCGTTGGTGTCCCACACGGTGCAGCCTCGGCCATGCGACAAGGCGATCGGCAGGCGGCCGTAGGTCTTCATCACATGGGGTTCGGCGTTGGGCGTGGTGGCAGCTGCGGTCATGGTGTGTGGGGCTTTCTGAAATGAAACGGCCGCGTTGTGCGCGGCCCGTTCGATTCTAAGCGTGCGCTGTGACGGCTTGCCGGCCCGCGCCACCCGGGACGGCGCGCCGTCTAACTGCGCGCTGCGCCGAGTGCCACAGTCGGCTTTCCGTCGCCTTGCTGCACCGCAACACAATGGCGGCACAATAGGGGCTTCACCGTACCGACCACATGCCGATATCTGTCTCAATCGGAGCCAGTTTTGACGGCATCAGCACAGCGCATGACCATCCCCAAACACCGCGAAGTCTTCATCCAGGGCATCACGCTGGAGGGTCGCACCTTTCGCCCCAGCGACTGGGCGGAGCGCTTGGCGGGGGCCATGTCCTCGTTTCGGCCGGGCGGCAACCGCGGTGGCATCGGTGCGTTCATCGGCTACTCGCCGTACTGCGTGCCGCGCGTGATCAATGGCGTGAAGTGCGTGATCGTCAACGACAAGCTGCGCGATCTGGAGCCGATGGCCTGGGACTTCGTGATGAACTTTGCCCGTGACAACAGCCTGCAGGTGGCCGAGGCCTGCTTGTTGCCCGAAGTGAGCAGCGCGGCATCGGCCTCAAAAGGCGACTGAAAAAACCACTGAAACGGGGCAGGAAATGTGTGGGCCCAGTGCGGGCTTGGAGCGCAGGGGGGGCGATTCACATCGCGCTCTGCGGCGCCTGAAGCAGGCGAGCAGGATCAGCGGCAGCGTGAGCCGCGCCGATCTCAACAAGCGTTCAAGCAGAGGTGGCGTGGCAGATCAAACTGCCGCGGCCAAAAACAAAGGCCCGCTGACGCGGGCCTTGTTTTGTGCCACCTGGAAAATCAATCAGGCTGCAAGAGCCTTGATCTTGGCCGACAGGCGGCTCTTGTGACGAGCGGCCTTGTTCTTGTGGAACAGGCCCTTGTCGGCCACGGAGTCGATCACGACCTGAGCGGTCTTGAACAAATCAGCAGCTTTTGCCTTGTCGCCAGCGACAACGGCTTTTTGAACGTTCTTGATGACGGTGCGGAACTTCGAACGCAGCGCGGTATTGGCGGCGTTGAGCTTGACGTCTTGACGCACACGCTTCAGACCCGAAGCGATGCGAACCGTTTTCTTTTTGGCTTTGGAGGAAGTGGCCATGCTTTAGCAGTATCCAGGTGGAGCAAAGAAGACGAGTATAGCAGGCTATTCGCAGGTCCTGCAAATACCGTCTTGGCGACGTGCATGCGCTCCCTATAATTTCTGGATCCGAGCAGCGGCTGGCCTGACCACGCTGCTTTGTTGCAAGGTGCACCTGCCGCCGCGGGTGCGCGGCCCCGGCCCTTCGCGCCGCCCGATGTCCCGTCACCTGTCTCACTCATGAATTTACTGCGGGCCGCCTCCACGGTCTCTTTGCTCACGCTGGCCTCGCGCATCACCGGCTTGGTTCGTGAATTGATGGTGGCCAGCGCCTACGGCGCCAGCGCCTGGACCGACGCCTTCAATGTCGCGTTCCGCATCCCCAACCTGCTGCGCCGCTTGTTTGCCGAGGGCGCGTTTTCGCAGGCCTTTGTGCCCATCTTGGCCGAGGTACGCACCCGCGAGGGCGACGACGCCACCCACCAGTTGGTGAACGCCGTGGCCACGGTGTTGTTCTGGGCGCTGCTGGTCACCTGCGTGATCGGCATTGCCGCCGCGCCGGTGGTGGTGTGGCTGATGGCCTCGGGTCTGGAGCGGTTTGACGGCGCGGTGGTGATGACGCGCTGGATGTTCCCCTACATTGGCTTCATGTCGCTGGTGGCGCTGTCGGCCGGGGTGCTCAACACCTGGAAGCGTTTTGCCGTGCCTGCGGCCACGCCGGTGCTGCTCAATGTGTCGTTCATCTTGGCTGCCTGGCTGCTCTCGCCGCTGTTTGCGCGCTGGGGCATCGAGCCCATTTATGCGCTGGCCGTGGGCGTGATGGGCGGCGGGGTGTTGCAACTGGCGGTGCAGTTTCCGGCGCTCAAGCGCATTGGTTGTGTGCCGCGCATCGGCCTCACGCCCACCACGCTGCGCGGCGCCTGGGCGCACCCGGGTGTCAAGCGCATCCTGCGCCAGATGCTGCCGGCGCTGCTGGGCGTGTCGGTGGCGCAGCTCTCGTTGATGGTCAACACGCAAATCGCGTCGCATGTGGGCACCGGTGCGGTGTCGTGGCTCAGTTATGCCGACCGGCTGATGGAATTTCCCACCGCCATGTTGGGCGTGGCGCTGGGCGTGGTGCTGATTCCGCAGCTCTCGGCCGCCCAGGCCAAAAAAGACATGGCCGCCTACTCCGGCCTGTTGGACTGGGGCTTGCGCTTGGTGGTGTTGCTGGCGCTGCCGTGCGCGGTGGCGCTGCTGGTGTTTCCGAAGGCGCTGGTGGCCGTGCTGTACCACCGCGGTGCGTTTGCGGCGGCCGATGTGCAGCAAACCGTCAATGCGCTGATGGGTTACGGCGTCGGCCTGATGGGCCTGGTGGGCGTGAAGATCCTGGCGCCCGGCTTCTACGCCAGCCAGAACATCCGCACCCCGGTGAAGATCGCGGTGGCCGTGCTGGCCCTCACGCAGTTGATGAATCTGGTGTTCGTGCCGCGCTTCGGCCACGCCGGGCTGGCGTTGTCGATCGGTCTGGGCGCGATGGTCAATGCGCTGTGGCTGCTGATCGGTCTGCGCCGCCGTGGCATGTACACGCCCGAGCCGGGTTGGCTGGGCTTTGCGCTGCGTGTGCTGCTGGGCACGGTGGTGCTGGGCGGTTTTTTGGCCTGGGCGCAGCAAGGCATTGATTGGCTCGGCCTGCGCAGCCAGCCGTGGTTGCGCGCGGGTGCCATGGCAGGCTGTTTGGCCGTGGCCGGCGGCTTGTACTTTGGCGCCTTGCTGGCCTGCGGCGTGCGCCTGCGCCAGTTCATGCGCGGCGGCTGAGCACCATGCCCCAACCGACCTGGCTCGACGCCCCCAGCCCGCTGCAATACTTTGCCGCGCTGGTGGCCGACGACAGCAGTTTTGCGCTGCTGGAGGCCGCCGTGTCGCTGGCGCAAGACGAGCATCCCGCGCTCGACACCCAGCGCGTGCTGGCCGACATCGACGCGCTGGCCGACACCCTGCGCCGGCGCATCCCGGCCGACACCGTGCCAGTGCAGCGCGTGCGCCTGTTGAACCACTATTTTTTCAGCGAGCTGGGCTTTGCCGGCAACGTCAACGACTACTACGCCGTGTCCAACAGCCACCTGCACGAGGTGCTGCGCACGCGCCGCGGCATTCCCATTTCGCTGGCGCTGGTCTACATGGAGATTGCCGCGCAGGTCGGTCTGCCGGCGCGCGGCGTGTCGTTCCCGGGGCATTTTTTGGTCAAGCTGCGTTTGGACCACGGCAGCGAACGCGGCGAGGTGGTGATTGATCCGTTCACCGGCCAATCGCTGTCGCGCGAGGCGCTGGACGAGCGCCTGCAGCCCTACAAACAACAGCAAGGCCTGACCGGCGAATTCGATGCGCCACTGGGCTTGTTTTTGCAGGCCGCCAGCCCGCGCGAGGTGCTGGGCCGCATGCTGCGCAACCTCAAAGAGATCCACCGCAGTGCCGATGACGCGCCGCGCCTGCTGGCCGTGCTGCACAGGCTGGTGGTGCTGGTGCCGGGTGACTGGGCCGAGCAGCGCGACCGCGGCCTGGTGTTGGCCACACTCGGCCAGGTGCAGGCCGCCGTGGTCGACCTGGAAACCTACCTGGCCCGCTGCCCCGAGGCGCCCGACGCCGAGGCCCTGCGCGCCCGCGTGGCCGATTTGCTGCGAGGCGGTGGCAGCGCCGCGCGACATTGACCGCACCCTGTCAGCGCACCGATAGAATTTCAATCTGTTTCCTGCCCCGGGCCCGTTGGCCCGGCCGGCTCACCGGCACCTCATGACCCTCACTCCCACGCAACGTCACACGCTTTCCTGGCTGGGCCTGGGTGCGCTCACCTTGCTGCTGCTGTGGTTGCTGGCGCCCGTGTTGGCGCCGTTCGTGATGGGCGCCGTGTTGGCGTATGCGCTGCATCCGGCCGTCGAGAGCCTGGCCGCGCGGCGTGTGCCGCGTGCCTTGGCCGTGGTGGCGGTGGAAGCCGTGGTGATGGTGGTGGGCCTGGCCCTGCTGCTGCTGGTCGTGCCCATCCTCACCAAAGAACTGCCGCTGCTGCGCGATCAGATTCCGCTGCTCGCCGATCGGCTCAATCACACCCTCTCGCCCTGGCTGGCCACGCATGGCATCACGGTGGCGCTCGACGTGGACAGCATCAAAGTCTTTGTGCTCAAGTACCTTGATGCCAACTTGGAGGAGTGGGCCGCCACCGCGCTCAGCTCGGCCCGCATTGGTGGCAGCTTTGTGCTGGCCATTGTGGGCAATGCGGTGCTGGTGCCCGTGGTGGCGTTCTATTTGCTGCTCGATTGGCCGACGCTGATGCGCCGTGCCCGCGGCCTGGTGCCACAGCGCCTGCTGCCCGCGGTGGCGCGCTTTTTCACCGACTGCGACAGCGTGCTCGGCCAGTACCTGCGCGGGCAGTTGCTGGTGATGGTGTCGCTCGCCGTGGCCTACAGCGTTGCGCTGGCCCTGGCCGGTTTTGAGTTGGCGTTGCCGGTGGGCGTGTTCACCGGCATGGCGGTGTTCATTCCCTACCTGGGCTTTGGGCTGGGCATGATGCTGGCGCTGCTGGCCGGGGTGCTGCAGTTCGCCAGCTGGTACGGCGTGGCCGCGGTGGCCGTCATCTACGGCTGCGGTCAGTTGCTGGAGAGCTTTGTGCTCACGCCGCGTTTGGTGGGCGAGCGCATTGGCTTGTCGCCGCTGATGGCGATTTTTGCGCTGCTCGCCTTTGGCCAACTGCTGGGCTTTGTGGGTGTGCTGGTGGCCTTGCCGCTGAGCGCGGTGCTGGTGGTGGCCGGTGGGCGCTTGCGCGCGGCCTACCTGGGCAGCGAGTTGTACAAGGGTTGACGGGGGCATGAAGCAGATTCCCCTGGCCATTGGTTTCGAGGCCGACCGCGGCTTTGAGGCCTTTGTGCCCGGCGCCAACAGCGCGGCCT
>JBEAOO010000103.1:0-6502 GCA_041164825.1 Pseudomonadota bacterium
ATCAGCCACGATGCCACCACGGCGCCGGCCGCGGTGCCGATGGCCACCACGCCCACCAGCGACGACGCCTGCGTCGTGCTGTAGCCGAGGGCGGCCGCGGCCCACGCGAACACGATCACCCGCAGGTTGCCCGACACGCCCCAGAACAGCGTGGTGGTGGCCAGCGAGATTTGGCCCAGCTTGTCGTTCCACAAGCGGGTGTTGCAGTGGCCGAAGTCGCGCACCAGCGCGACCACGCTGTGCGCCAGCGGCTGCAACGGGGCTTCGGTGCGCGGAATCTTCAGGTTGAACAGGGCGGCGATCGCGTAGAGCAGGATCATCGACGCGATGGCCGCTTCGGGCGGGGTGTCAACGCCGGTGTCGATCAGCGGCAGGTCCATGCTGAGCAGCATCGGCGAGATTTTGGGGCCAACAATTTGGCCGCCCAGCAGCACGCCCATGATGATGGAGCTGATGGTCAGGCCCTCGATCCAGCCATTGGCCTTCACCAACTGCGAGGGCGGCAGCAACTCGGTCAGGATGCCGTACTTGGCCGGCGAGTAGGCCGCAGCGCCCAGGCCCACCACCGCATAAGCCATCAGCGGGTGCGAGCCAAACAACATCATCAAGCAGCCGCACACCTTGATGAGGTTCGACAAGAACATCACCTTGCCCTTGGGCACGGCGTCGGCAAATGCGCCCACCACCGGGGCCAGCACCACGTAAAACAGCGCAAACATGGGCACCAGGGCGGCGCGTTGCCACTCGGGTTGGCCGGAGCTGCGCAGCAACTCGACGGCCGCCACAAACAGCGCGTTGTCAGCCAGCGAGCTGAAAAACTGCGCCGACATGATCGTGTAGAAACCTTTTTTCATGTCCTCGACGCGTGCTGGGCCCTGTGCTGCCGGCCGCGCCGACATTCCTTCTTGCTGCGGCGCGGGTTATAGCACGCGGCCCAGGGGCGCCCAGGCAAGCGCGCCACGGTGAGTCCTTCGGCGGCGGCCTTGTCTATCCCTCTTTTTGACGGCCAAGCGGCTGGCAGAATCTGCGCATGCCCCGTCCCATTCAGGCCCAAATCCACCCCGATGCCCTGGCCCACAACCTCAGCCGCGCTCGCGCGAGCGCGCCCGACGCCAAGGTGTGGGCGGTGGTCAAGGCCGATGCGTATGGCCACGGCATCGAGCGGGCCTTCCCCGGTTTGCAGGGGGCCGACGGCTTTGCGCTGCTCGATTTGGCCGAGGCCGAGCGCATCCGCGCGCTGGGCTGGCGCGGGCCGATCCTGCTGCTGGAGGGCTGTTTTGACGCCCGCGACCTGGAGCTGTGCTCGCGCCTGGGCCTCTGGCACGTGGTGCACCACGAGGCGCAAATCGACTGGCTGGCCGCGCACAAAACCACCTGGCCGCACCAGGTGTTTCTCAAGATGAACAGCGGCATGAACCGCCTGGGCTTCCGGCCCGACGCGTTCCGCTCCGCCTGGTTGCGCCTGACCGGCCTCACCCAAGTCGACAGCATCACGCTGATGACGCATTTCTCAGATGCCGATGGCGCGGTCGGCATCGCCGCCGCGGCCGAGGTGTTTCACCGCGCCACGCACGACCTGCCTGGCGACCGCTCGCTGTGCAACAGCGCCGCCACGCTGCGCTTCGCACCCAGCGACGCCGAGGCGCGTGCCGACTGGATCCGCCCCGGCATCATGAGCTACGGCTCGGCGCCCGACTTCCCCGCCCGCAGCGCCGCCGATTGGGATTTGCAGCCCGGCATGACGCTGCGCAGCCAGCTGATCGCCACCCAAGACCTGCGCCCCGGCGACACCGTGGGCTACGGCAGCAGCTTTCGGGCCGAGGCGCCGATGCGCATTGGCGTGGTGGCCTGTGGTTATGCCGACGGCTACCCGCGCGTGGCGCCCACGGGCACGCCGATCTTGGTCGACGGCGGGCGCACCCGCACGCTCGGCCGGGTGTCGATGGACATGCTGGCGGTGGACCTGGGGCCGGTGCCCGCCGCGCGCATCGGCAGCGAGGTCACGCTCTGGGGGCGTGGGCCGGGCGGCAGCTTGTTGTCGGTTGACGAGGTGGCGCACGCCGCTGGCACCTTGGGCTACGAGCTGATGTGCGCACTGGCGCCGCGCGTGCCGGTGGTGGTGTCGCGCTGAGCGCCCGTTCAGCCCTGCCGCACCCGTTTTGTTTCCCCTTCCCGCGCCGGGGTCACCCCGCGCGCCGGGCACGCTGATTGCGTAGAAAGCCGCCATGGACCATTTGCCCTCCCACCAACTCTCGATGACCGTGCTGATGACGCCGGACATGTCCAACTTCAGCGGCAATGTGCACGGCGGCACGATCCTGAAGTTTCTCGACCAGGTGGCCTACGCCTGCGCCAGCCGCTACGCCGGGCGCTATGTGGTGACGCTCAGCGTCGATCAGGTGATGTTTCGCCAGCCCATCCACGTGGGCGAGTTGGTCACTTTTTTGGCCTCGGTCAACTTCACCGGCAACAGCTCGATGGAGATCGGCATCAAGGTGGTGGCCGAAAACATCCGCACCCAGGTGGTGCGCCACGCCAACAGCTGCTTTTTCACCATGGTGGCGGTGGACGACGAGGGCAAACCAGCCCCGGTGCCGCCGCTGCGCCCCTTCACCGCCGAAGAAAAACGCCGCGTGGAGGACGCCAAGGTGCGCCGTCAACTGCGGCAGGAGTTGGAACAACGCTACCGTGAAATGCGTCCGGTGCCCGCATCCTGAGGGTGTCGCCGCGCGACGTGGCGCGGTATCTTCGCGCCTTCTTTAACGCGATGGAGAATTCTCATGGGTGGTTTGATCAGCACGTTGTTTGTCGGTTTGATCGTGGGCGCACTGGCCCGTTTTGTCTTGCCTGGTGACCAAAAAATGGGTTGGATCCTGACCGCCGTGCTCGGCGTGGCCGGTTCCTTCATCGCCAAGTTCGTCGGGCAATCGATGGGCTGGTATGCCGGTGGCCAAGCTGCGGGCTGGATCGCCTCGGTGGTGGGCGCGGCCGTGTTGCTGTTTGTGGTCAGCAAGCTCAGCGGCGGCAAGTCGTCGGACGGCCCCAGCGCTTGACCCTGGTGTCTGCTCCCGGCGGGCGCGGCTCACTGGCCGCCTGCCACGTGCCCGAATGGCAGGTGAGTTTCACGGCCATTCGCGCCCAAGGCGCCGGGGGGCAGAACGTCAACAAAGTGTCGAACGCGGTGCATCTGCGTTTCGACATCCATGCGTCCAGCTTGCCGCCCGAGGTGAAAGAGCGGCTGCTGGCGCTCGGCGACCAGCGCATCACCCGTGACGGCGTGGTGGTCATCAAGGCGCAAGAGCACCGCAGCCTGGAGATGAACCGCGGCGACGCCATGGCGCGGCTGCAAGCGCTGGTGGACAGCGTGGCCGTGCTGCCCAAGGCCCGCCACGCCACCCAGCCCACGCGCGGCTCGCGCCTGCGGCGGCTCGACGGCAAGGCCCAGCGCGGCCAGGTGAAGGCGCAGCGCGGGCGGGTCAGTGGCGAGTCTTGATGGCCGCTTCAGCCGGGCTCAGTTGGCGCGCTTGAACGTGGCCAGCAGCGTGGCCGCACCGATGAACAGCGTGCCAAAGGTGCGGTTCATGGTGCGGATGTGGGCCTCAGATTTCAGCGCGCTCAGCACCTTGGCCGCCAGCGCGGTGTAACCCGCCATCACCACCAGGTCGGTGAAGCCCAGGGTCGCGGCCACCACGCCGTACTGCGGGATCAGCGGGTGCGTGAGGTCGAGAAACTGCGGCACCACGGCCAGCAAAAACACCGTGCCCTTGGGGTTCACCGCGTTGATGCCCCAGCCGCGCAGCACCAGCGAGCGGCGGGTCACGGGCGGCCCATCGGCGGCATCGGTGGCGGCCACCATGGGTTTGGCGGGCGCGGTCCACTGCGACCAACCCAGCCACACCAGATACGCCACGCCGAGCCATTTGACGATGGCAAAGCCGAGGCTGGACGCCGCGATCAGTGCGCCCAGACCGGCGCTCACCAGCACGATCTGGGTGAGGATGCCCAGGATCAGCCCGAAGGTCATGAAGTAGCCGCGCCGAAAGCCGTGGCTCAGGCCGGAACTCATGGCCGCAATGGCCCCCGCGCCGGGCGACAAGCTGATCGCCCACGACGCTGCAAACAAGGCCAACCACGTCGACCATTCCATGGCGCACTCCCGCTGTGTTCATGCTGAACGGCGGGCCGGGATGGCCCCCCGCGAGAGCGCAGCGTAGCAGCCGCCGAGCCACCGCCGAGCAGCCCACCGCGGCCGCGGCCGAGTGAACTCAGGCTTTTTCGGCGCTGTCCGCGCGCCGTTGCCGCCGCGACATCCAGCCCACCACGCCCAGGCCGGCCAGCATCAGCGCGTAGGTCGAGGGCTCGGGAATGGCCGGCGAGATGCTTGCCAGCGCATCAATTTCGCCCTCTCCAGCTGAGTAGCCGGGCACCCCGCCGCCCAACAGGCGGTCGCCCGAGACGATGGCGAAGTACTGGTAGCTGCGGCCGAACGTCCATTCGGTGGTCCAGTCGTCGGCATTCTTGGCGGCCGAGGTGTTGTCCACGCCCTGCGTCCAGACCTTGGTGATCTTGCCTTCTTCGCTGCAGGCCGTGATTGAGGCGGCTGCACAGCCGAGGATGCGGAATTCGAACGACTCGTAGAACTCGCTGCCGGTGTTGCCCTGCGTCCAGCCGTGGTCGATGGCCGGGATGGCGATGACGGCGTTGATGGCGGTGCTGCTCATCATGAAGATGGCCGGGTCGAACTGCAGCCAGTGGTGGTCGATGGCGCTCATGGCCTGGGTGGCCGTGAAGCCGTCGCCACCATAGTTGGTGCCGTCGGCCCAGCCGGTGCCGCCATTGCTGCCGCTCACGTAGCTGAGCAAGGTGGTGGGCGCGACCGTGCCGTTGATGACGGTGGCCGTGTCTTGCAAGGTGGCGCCACCCACCACGGTGGTGGCCCCGGCGACGCCGGCGACGCAGAGCAAGGCGAGGGGAAGAACTGAGCGGATGCGCATGGCGAGTCTCCAGAGGATTGTTGCTAAAACGCTGCAAATTGAAGGTCTTGTGTTGATTGCTGCACAAGAACACTAGTCGCCACACGGGGCGGCTTCAATGCATCAATCAGGGGGGGCGTACTTGCCACACGGGCCGCTGCGGGCTGCGGCCCCACAATGCCGCCCCATGGCCAAAGAGAAGTCGATCTACACCTGCTCCGATTGCGGCGCCACCTCACCCCGTTGGATGGGCAAGTGCTCGGCCTGCAATGCGTGGAACACCTTGGTGGAGGGCGTGGCCGAGCCCAGCGGCGGCGCAGCCTCGCGCAACCGGTTTCAATCGCTGGCCAAGGCCGCACCAGTCACCACCTTGTCGGAGATCGAGGCCTCGGACGTGGACCGCACGGCCACCGGCATCGACGAGCTCGACCGTGTGCTGGGCGGCGGCATTGTGCCCGGTGGCGTGGTGCTGATCGGCGGTGACCCGGGCATCGGCAAATCAACGCTGCTGCTGCAGGCGCTGGACGCGATTTCAGCGCACGGCCGCACGCTGTATGTGACGGGCGAAGAGAGCGGCGCCCAGGTGGCGCTGCGCGCGCGGCGCTTGGGCCTGGTGGGCGCCGGGGTGCGCGTGCAGGCCGAGATTCAGCTGGAAAAGATTTTGGCCACGCTGGAAGAAGAGCGGCCCACCATCGCCGTGATCGACTCGATCCAGACCATCTACTCCGACCAGCTCAGCTCGGCCCCCGGCTCGGTGGCGCAGGTGCGCGAGTGCGCGGCGCACCTCACCCGTTTTGCCAAGGCCAGCGGCACGGCGGTGGTGCTGGTGGGCCACGTGACCAAGGAAGGCGCGCTGGCCGGCCCGCGCGTGCTGGAGCACATTGTCGACACGGTGCTCTACTTTGAGGGCGACACCCACAGCAGCTTCCGTCTGGTGCGCGCCATCAAAAACCGCTTCGGTGCGGTCAACGAGATTGGCGTGTTTGCCATGACCGAAAAAGGTCTCAAGGGCGTGAGCAACCCCAGCGCCATCTTTCTGAGCCAGCATACCGAGCCGGTGCCCGGCAGTTGCGTGATGGTCACGCTGGAAGGCACGCGGCCCATGCTGGTGGAGATCCAGGCGCTGGTGGACAGCGGCGGGCCGTCGCCGCGTCGCTTGAGTGTCGGCCTGGACCGCGACCGCCTGGCCATGCTGCTGGCGGTGCTGCACCGCCATGCCGGCGTGGCCTGCATGGACCAGGACGTCTTCGTCAATGCGGTGGGCGGCGTGCGCATCAGCGAGCCGGCGGCCGATCTGGCGGTGATGCTGGCGATCCAGAGCAGCCTGCGCGGCAAGCCGCTGCCGCGCGGCTTCATCGCGTTCGGCGAGGTCGGCCTGGCCGGCGAGGTGCGGCCCGCGCCGCGCGGCCAGGAGCGGCTGCGCGAGGCGGCCAAGCTCGGGTTCAGCGTAGCGCTGGTGCCGAAGGCGAACGCGCCTCGGAAGGCGATCGAGGGGTTGACGATCCACGCGGTGGAGCGGATCGAGCAGG
>JBEAOO010000104.1:0-46559 GCA_041164825.1 Pseudomonadota bacterium
CCTGGAAACCCTGGTGGCCGCCACGCTGGAAGCCACGCTGCTGCACCCCACCAAAAGCGCACCCAAGTCCTTCCTGCAGGCTGCGGCCAGCATCTCCGAAGCCAGCATGGCGGCCTACCGCAAGCTGGTCTACGAAACGCCCGGCTTCACCGACTACTTCTTTGCCGCAACGCCCATCCGCGAAATCGCCGAGTTGAACATCGGCTCCCGCCCGGCCTCACGCAAGGCCACCCGCGCCATTGAAGACCTGCGCGCCATCCCCTGGGGCTTCAGCTGGGGCCAGTGCCGCGTGGCGCTGCCGGGCTGGTGCGGCTTCGGCACCGCCATCGAGCAGATGCTCGGCAGCGACCCGGCCGAGCGCAAAACCCGCTTGGCGCTGCTGCAGAAGATGTACAAGCAGTGGCCGTTCTTCCGTACCCTGCTGTCCAACCTCGACATGGTGCTGGCCAAAAGCGACCTGGCCATTGCCGCGCGTTACGTGGAACTGGTGGAAGACAAAAAGCTGGGCAAGAAGATCTTTGGCCTGGTGCAGGCCGAGTGGCAACGCGCCAACGACGCACTGTCGCTGATCACGGGCGAGAAGCACCGCCTGTCGTCGAACCCAACCCTGGCGCGCTCCATCGAGCACCGCTTCCCCTACCTCGACCCGCTGAACCACCTGCAGGTCGAACTGATGCGCCGCTACCGCCAGCGCAAAGAGGGCGAGCCGGTGAACGAACGCGTGCAACGCGGCATTCACCTGTCCATCAACGGCGTGGCCGCGGGCTTGCGCAACACGGGCTGACGCAGGCGCGCTGCTGTACCTCGCGGCGCAGCAGCAAGCACAAACGACAAGGGCCGGTTCACACCGGCCCTTTTTTCATGCCTCGGGCGGCCCGAGTGCGCAGGACTTCAGCGGGCCGGGTAGCCCGCCATCACCCCACCCATGCGGATCGCGCCCGCAGGTTGCCACGCGGCGTTGAAGGCCAAGGGGCCTTGGGGGAACAGCATCACCACCGTCGAGCCCAACAAGAAGCGGCCCATCTCTTCGCCTTGCTTCAGGCGAATTGGCTTGTCGCCCGCGCCGTCATAGCGCCACTCGCGCACATCGCCCGGCCGCGGTGGGTTGACCACACCGTGCCAGACCGTGGCCATGCTGCCGACGATGGTGGCGCCCACCAGCACCAGCACGAACGGCCCGCGCGGGCCCTCGAACACGCACACCACGCGTTCGTTGCGGGCAAACAGGCCCGGCACACCGCGCGCCGTGGTCGGGTTCACCGAGAACAGATCGCCCGGCACATGGATCATGCGCAGCAAGCGGCCGGCGCAAGGCATGTGGATGCGGTGGTAATCGCGCGGGCTCAAGTAGAGCGTGGCAAAGTGGCCGTCGTTGAACTGCGCGGCCAGCGCCGCATCACCGCCCACCAGTGTGGTGCTGCTGTAGCTGTGGCCCTTGGCCTGGAAAATCTGATCCCCCGCGATCGGGCCGATCTGGCTGATGGCGCCGTCCACCGGGCTGATCAAATCGGCCTTGGCCAGGGGCCGCGCACCGGGTTTCAAAGCCCGCGTGAAAAACTCGTTGAAGCTCGCATACGAGGCCACATCCGGGTTCGCGGCCTCGCTCATGTCAACGCCGTATTTGCCCACAAACCAGCTGATCAGCCGCGTGGTGAGCGTGCCCGCCCGGGCGCCCGCAATGTGGCCCGCAAACAGGGTCAGCGCCTTTTTGGGCAACAGGTATTGCGGCAACACGGCAAGGCGATCAGACACGGCAGAGGCTTCTTCAAAGTGAGCGGGCCAGAGAGTGTATCGGCCGCACCCGCCGCCGAGCCTGGGGTGCAACCCGCTGAAATGAAGAAAAGCACTGCTTTTCTTTGACAGCCCGGAAAATCCTGCTAAAGTAGCAGGCTTCGGTGATACGAACACCTGCCCAGGTGGCGGAATTGGTAGACGCACTAGTTTCAGGTACTAGCGGGTAACTCCGTGGAGGTTCGAGTCCTCTCCTGGGCACCAAGATTGGAAAGGCCAGCATGAAAATGCTGGCCTTTTTCAATTCCGGAACGCGTTTTTGCAGCGGCGCGCCAGTGGCTGCCCGGCCCACGGCAACAGACCGCAACCGCCAGCGCTCAACAGGATCGAAAGTGCAGCAGGTGGCGAGAGCCACATTCCGGGGCTGGCGCGAGGGTCGGGCTGAGCCGCATTCGATTTGCGGAGGTCAAGGAGGAGGGGTCGCGCAGCGGGCCCGGGGGACACGCAGCAAATCGTCACGGCCCATCGCCGCCCTCGCGCCGATCGCAGAACAGGGTGCCTCGGAACGGGAACCCGGCTCACGCCCCGCCGAGTGCCGCCTTCACCGCCGCCACTTGCCGGCGCGACACCGCCAGCCACTCGCCCAAGGGCGCCACCTGCACCGCCCAGCCCACGCCACCGGCGTCTTCGTCGTCGGCATCGGCGGCGGGCAAGTGGCGGCGCTCCAGCGCACGCACTGCGTGTTTGGCCACCAGCGCGTTGCGGTGCACGCGCAAAAACCGCTCGCCCAAACGCGCCTCCAAATCGGCCAGCGCGTCGTCCAGCACATGGCTGTGTTCGGCGGTGCGCAGCGTCACGTACTTCAACTCGGCCTTGAGGTAGAGCACCTCGGCCAGCGGCACGCGCAGCATGCGGCCGCGCTCGGTGACCACGATGGCGCCGTCGTCGGCCTCGGGCGGCGCAGGCGCGCGGGCGGCCGATGCGCCCAGGCGCTGCACCACCCGCAGCAAGGCCGCCTGCAGCCGCTCGCGGCGCACGGGCTTGGTGAGGTAATCCACGGCATCGAGTTCGAACGCGCGCAAGGCGTGCTCGGCGTGCGCGGTGACAAACACCACCGCGGGCGGGGGCTTGAGGCGCTGCAACTCGGCGGCCAGCTGTGTGCCGTCGCGGCCCGGCATGGCGATGTCGAGCAGCACCACATCGCAGCGCTTGTGTTGCAAGCACACCAGCGCTTGCGTGGCATTGGCGGCCTCGGCCACCACCTCGGTGGCGGGCTCGGTCACGTCGCTGAGCAGCGTGCGCAAGCGCGAGCGCGCCAACGCCTCGTCGTCGACGATCAAGACCTGCAAACGCTGCCCAGAAGACGGATGAACTATCACAACGGCACCACCATCTGCACACGGTACACGCCCGGCGCGCGGCTGACTTCAAATTGCGAGGCCACATCGTGCATCAGTCGCAAACGCTCGCGCACATTGCGCAGCGCCATGCCGTTGCCGGGCTGCGAGGGCGCGTCGGGCACGCTGTTGGTGAGGGTGATCACCGCGTGGCCGTTTTTCACCCGCGTGCGGATGCGCAGCTGCCCGCCTTGCTCGGCCGGCTCCACGCCGTGGCGCACGGCGTTTTCCACCAGCGGCTGCAGCAGCAGCGGCGGCAGGCGGGCGGCGTCGGCCGCGGGGTCGAGGTCCCAGCTCACGTGCAGGCGCTCGCCAAAACGAATCTGCTCAATCGCCAGGTAGCGCTGGGCCAGCTCCACCTCGGCGGCCAGCGTCACCACCGCGCCGTTGTCTTCGCTGAGGGCGGCGCGAAACAGCTCGGCCAAATCCTCCAGCACGCCCTCGGCGCGCACCGGGTCAGCGCGCACCAAGCTGAGCGCAGTGTTAAGCGTGTTGAACAAAAAATGCGGGCGGATGCGCGACTGCAACTCGGCCAACCGTGCGCTGGCCTGCGCCGGCTGCCAGGCCTGCGCGCGCCACTGCAGCCACAGCGCCATCACCAGCGCCAGGCCGGCGCCGCTGGCGGCACAGGCCGCGCCCACGGTGGCCAAGGGCTCGGCCACGCCACTGACCAAGCCCAAGGCCCAGCCCAGCGCACCGCACGCGGCCCCCAGCAGCACCACGCCAGCCCAAGCGGCTTTGGCATGGCGCACCCACACACGTTTGAGCGCGCACGTGAGCAGCAGCCAAGCCAGCACACCGGGCAAGGCCACGGCCACATTGAGCGCCAGGCGCGTCAACAAGGCCGGCCCGCTCGACGCCACAAACAAGCTGCCCACGGCCACCGCGCCCTGCACCAACAACACCGCGCGCAGCACCACGCCCACATGGCACACATCAAACACCACGGGCACGGACGCCTCAGCCGGCCATGCCGAGGGCAGCTGGCTCAAATCGCCCGGGCGGGTCGACTCGGGCCAGAGGCTGGCAGCGGGTTCGGGGTTGGCGGCGGGGCGACGGGCCATGGGTGGGTGGGGCTGTGGCGGGGTGGGCTCGATAGAATGGTGGGCTTCGCAGCGGGCGCGCGTTTTGTCGCCTGCCCGTCTGTCGCCCCCTTGCCCATTGTCGCCAAGTCCGGCCCCACGCCGGGCCGGCCCTCAACCCACGCTGTAGCCATGTCCTCCGTCAACCAACTCGACAAGAAATCCGAAGCCTGGTCCGCGCTGTTTTCAGAGCCCATGAGCGAGCTGGTCAAGCGCTACACGGCCAGCGTGTTTTTCGACAAGCGCCTGTGGAAGGCCGACATCACCGGCAGCCTGGCTCACGCCGAGATGCTGGCCGCGCAAGGCATCATCAGCGCCGATGACCACGCCGCCATCCAGCGCGGGCTGGCGCAGATCACGCAAGACATTGAGGCCGGGAACTTCGAGTGGAAGCTCGACCTGGAGGACGTGCACCTCAACATCGAAGCCCGCCTGACGCAGCTGGTGGGCGACGCGGGCAAGCGCCTGCACACCGGCCGCTCGCGCAACGACCAGGTGGCCACCGACGTGCGGCTGTGGCTGCGCGACGAGATCCGCGACATCGGCGAGCTGCTGAATGCGCTGCAAGCCGCGCTGGTGGACGTGGCCGATGCCAATGCCGAAGTGATCCTGCCTGGCTTCACCCACCTGCAGGTGGCTCAACCGGTGAGCTTCGGCCACCACCTGCTGGCGTATGTCGAGATGTTCTCGCGCGATGCCGAGCGCTTTGCCGATGTGTACCGCCGCACCAACCGCCTGCCGCTGGGCGCCGCCGCACTCGCCGGCACCAGCTACCCGCTCGACCGCGAGCGCGTGGCGCGCACGCTGGGCATGGAAGGCGTGTGCCAAAACAGCCTCGACGCGGTGAGCGACCGCGACTTCGCGATCGAGTTTGCCGCTGCGGCCAGCTTGTGCATGGTCCACTTCAGCCGCTTCAGCGAAGAGCTGGTGCTGTGGATGAGCCAGAACTTCAGCTTCATCGATCTGGCCGATCGCTTTTGCACCGGCTCGTCGATCATGCCGCAGAAGAAAAACCCCGACGTGCCCGAACTCGCGCGCGGCAAGACCGGCCGCGTGGTGGGGCACCTGATGGGCCTGATCACGCTGATGAAGGGCCAGCCCCTGGCCTACAACAAGGACAACCAGGAAGACAAGGAGCCGCTGTTCGACACCGTCGACACTCTCAAAGACACCCTGCGCATCTTCGTGGAGCTGGTGGCCGGCATCACCGTGAAACCCGAAGCCATGGAGCGCGCCGCGCTGCGCGGCTACGCCACGGCCACCGATCTGGCCGACTACCTGGTGAAAAAAGGCCTGCCCTTCCGCGACGCCCACGAGGTGGTGGCCCACGCGGTGAAGGCCGCCATCGGCCGCGGCGTGGACCTGGCCGAGCTGAGCCTGGCCGACCTGCAAGCCTTCCACGCCAGCATGGGCGACGATGTGTTTGCGGTGCTGACGCTGCGCGGCTCGCTCAACGCCCGCAATGTGCTGGGCGGCACGGCACCGGCGCAGGTGCGTGCGCAAGTGGCGCGGCATCGGGCGCGGCTGGCGGCCTGATCACTGCTCGGCCAAACCCACGGAAAAGGGACTGCGATGACAGTCCCTTTTTTTTCGCTTCACTGCGCGCGCTACGAGGCGCGGCAAGGGGTGAAATGGGCCCTTCGCTGCGGCGCCTGCTTCAATTGTCCAGCTTGATTTCGGTGGCCGTCAGCACGCCGCCAACGCGCACACATTTGACCTCCACCCTGAGACCATCACGCAGATCAGCAGCGCTATTCACGCCGTCCTTGTAGCGCACGGACGTGCTGAGGTAGGAGATGGTCCGGCCTTTGAGCATGAAGGTCTGAGCCGAGGTCGACAGGCTGCTGATCACATCGTGGTATTCGAACTCGTCTGCGTCTTGCGAGTCCGGCTTCGCCGACAACTGGGTAGCGATCAGCACGCCAGCGACCAAACCGCCCTCCACTTCCACGCGGCTGCCCAAGCCCAAGCCCAGGGACAAAGGCGCGACGGACAGCGGCAAGTCCACAGGCACGCCACTGATGATCGCCCGGCGCACGCCATTCGAGACCACACCCAACTGGTTGATGCGCCCTTCCACCTTGGCATCGTGATCGTCGCTCAGTTGACGCTGCAAGGTGCCGAAGGACAAGACCTGCCAAGCGCCGTCGCTGCGTTGCGCGCTGCCGAGTTGCACGCGCACATCGCTGCCCACCGCCAAGCTGCCGGGCAGCGACGCGATGCCACTGACGTTGAACCGTTGATCGCCAACACTGAAGGTGGAGTCGCCCGCGGTCCACGCCGTCACTGGCGCGCGCAATTCCCAAGGTGCCTCTGCACTGGACACGTCCACACGCGTGGCCCGAACCTGCCCCGTGGGCGTGTCGATATAACCATGCACCTCGACCCGCGAGCTGCCCACCACCAAAGCTGCCAGCCCCGACGGTAAGCCATCGAGCACCGTGGACTGGCTGACCTTGACGACAAAGCCCAGCGCCGAAAACGTGCCGGCTGCAGCGTCGTAGCGGGCCGTCACCGGGCCACGCAGCAAGCGGTTGACACGCACCGTGGACGCGGTGGCCTTGAAGGCGCCTGTGGTGCCAGTGACGGCGTCGCTGTAGACGTCTACCACCATGCCTTCCTTGAGCGTCAAGGCGCTGCTGCGGCCTTCATCATCTTGGATGCTGGCCGTCGAATCATCAAAACGCACGCCGTTGACGACGATCGAGCCCAAGCCTGCGATCGGACCGGACGAGAACGACCCGGTGCCGCCCGTGCCCACACCGCCACCGCAGCCGGGCACGAAGGCCACGACGACGGAGAACAACAGCGCGAGTGCGGCAGCGGCCCAGCGGCCTCGGTGGCCGTTGGAATGGCCCGGCGCGTGGGCGCCAGAATGAGTGTGGATCATGGGGCGGGGTCTCCCTCGGGCGGCGCCACCGGCGCGTCAACTGCAGCGGGTGCAATTGACGCTGCCGGGATGACAGGCGCCTGGTAGCTGAAGAGGCCGATGCGCATGCGCTGGTTGGCAGCGTCGGGTCGCGCATCGTCCTCGGCGATGAGTTGTTCGAGCTTGGGCACCAGCGCGGCGGCCAGGGCCCGCCAGTGCTCGCTGATGATCGGGCGCAGGGTGTCGAGCGAGGCTTCGCTCAGGCCATCGGCAAAGATGGCTTGCTCGAAGTGGGCCGGGCCCTCACCCAACACGTTGGACACGGCGGCGTTCAGGTGGTCACCCACGTTGTCGCCCAAAAAGCCCAGCATGCGTCCGGTGTCGGCGCGCGGCACAAAGGCGGCGGTGGTGAGCGTCACGGTGTCGCTCGCCACATCGTGCTGGGCCAGGCCCAGACGGGTGAGTTCTTCGAGCAGGCTGCGCGGGTGTTTGTCGCGCGTCACCGAATGCGCCAGGGCTTCAAAGCTGGGCGCGTCGCCCAGGCGCGGCAAGGGCCGGGGCTGGCCATCGGCGCCGAGCATGTCGGGGTGGGTGCTCCAGCGCGCAAACAGCTCGCTCACCAAGGAGCGCGGCGGTGCCACCGGTGCACGCGCGACGTGAACGGCGCTCAGGCGCGCCACCTCGCGGCGGTTGATGCCGGTGCTGGCGCTGATGCGGCTGACGCGGCGGTGCTCGGGCAGCGTGGGGTGGGCAGCGTGGGCTTGGGCCACCACGGCCAGGCGCAGCATGTCGTCGAGCGCCGCGTAAGGCACACCGCGCGCCACCACCAAACGCGCGACCGGCTCCAGCAAGGCGCGCAGGGCCTCGTGCAGGGCGGCGTCGTCGGGCGGCGCGGCGGGGGGACGGGTGGGATCGGTCACAGAGGTGAATGGTAATGGGCGCGATGCACATCTGCACCGCGCCCGGCCCGATTCAAGGGGGTAGGGCCTGTCAGCGACCGTGGCTGCTGCCGTTCTCCAGCGACACGCTGACCGCGGTCAGCGTGCTGCGGTCGGCAGACAGGGTGCCTTTCACCTCGATCCACTGGGTGGACGCGGTGTTGGCGGCCAAGGCCAGCAAGGCGGCCTCGCTGAGGCTGTCGTTCCAGCTGGTGACGGCGGCGTAGTTGACCGTGATGCCGCGCAGCAAGAAGGTTTTGGCCGTGGTGTCGATGCTGCTGGGCAGGCCGTGCAGCTCCACCGTGCGCAGCGTGGTGTCGCCCGCGCTGTAGACCTTGACCCGGGTGGCGACCAGCACGCCATCCACCGTGCTGCCACGCACCTCGACCTTGCTGGTGGCCGTGACGGGTCCGTTGTCGATGACGGCGCTGCTGGCGTTCACCACCACGCTGTTGACCGTGAACGAGGTGGCCGAGGTGAAGGCCGAGACGCTGCCGCGCACGCGGGCATCGCTGTGGTTCTCGACCGCGCGGCTGCCGTTGCTCACCGTGGCGGCCACCCAGGCGCCAGCCACTGGCGCGGTGGCCAGGGTCACGCGCACGGTTTGGCCATCGGCCAGCGCGGTGCTGGGCAAGCTGGTGGCGCTGGCGTAAGACACCAGCGTGCCGCCCAGCGTGAAGGTCTTGGCCGTGGCATCGAGCGCCGCCACGGTGCCGCGCAGCTTGTAGGCGGTGGCCGCGGTCTTGTCTTCGATGCGGGTGGCGGTGTAGTTGGCCGTGGCGGCGTCGTAGGTGGCGTGCACTTCGATCACGGCGCCCACCAAGGTGCTGAGGTCGCTGCTTTGCGCACTCAAGGCATCGTCAAACACCGTGGTGCTGGTGACCAGCACGGTTTGGCCCAGCAGCACCAGGCTGCCGGCAGTGGTGTTGACCGAGGCCACGGGGCCCACCAACTCGCTGCCGAAGCGGATGTGGCTGGCGGTGGCGCGACTGGTGCTGTCGTTCACGCTGCCGCTCTCGATTTCCACCTGCATGCCCAGGCGCAAGGCGCTGGCGCTGCGCACGACGCCGCTGTCATCCACCACGGTGGCGCCGCTGTCGTCAAAGCGCACGCCGCCCACGATCACCGAGCCAAAGCCGCTGACGGTGCCCACCGTGACGGCCGCGGCTGAGCTGCTGGCGCCGGCGGTGGTCGCGGTGTCGCTGCCGCCACCGCCGCAAGCGGCCAGCACCAAGGCCACACCGGCCGACGCGGTTTGCAGGCGCCAGGAAGAAAGGGAGAAGGTCAAGGCCATGGGAGGCTCCTGCTGAGGCTCAGAGGGGCGGCGCTGCACAAGACGCGGCGCCGGTCACTGCGGTGGCATGCACCGCGTGCCCTGAGTTTAAATGTGCTTTACGCACATTTGCAAGCAAGCACCCTGGGCTTTACATCGGTGCGCGGTACAGCCACACCGGCTTGTCGCCGGGGCGTTGCAGGCTGGCCGTGGGCGCCAACCCAACGATGGGGAACTCCAGGCTCACCAACCACGCGCCGGGCCGCAGCTCGGCCTGCGCCTTGGCCAGCGCGCGCGGCATGCTCTCGGGGCGCTGGAACAGATAAACCAGATCGAACCCCGACCAGTCGCGCACCCAAATATCGGCCCGCTCAACCCGGGCAAAGCGGCAGCGCCATCGGCAAGCCAGGGCCAAGGGGCCGCTCCACTCCCAGCCGGTGATGGCGGCTTGCGGGTATTGCTGGTGCAGCGCCATCAGGCCGGCACCCAGGCCACAGCCGGCGTCGACGATGGGCGCACCGGGCTTCAACGGGGCGAGCTCGGCCAGGCCGACCAGCGCCTGCTCCGGCGTGGGGAACAGCGGCGCGTCGCGCCAGGTGTGTGGCGGGTATAGCGCCACCAGCAACAACATGGGCAAGAGCCACGCCCAGGCCGGCAGCACGCTGCCCGCGCCCGAGGCCGCCAGCGACAAAGGAAAGCCGGCCGCAATGAATACCCGCCGCCACGGCGTGCCCCCCAAGGCGCTGGCCGCCGCCCCCAGCAGCGCCGCCAAGGCCATCGCCAGCCAGCCGGGCACACCCGCCAAGCGCAACGCCACAAACAGGCCCCAAGCGGCCAACCAGGTCAGGAGGGCCGGCAGCGGCCAGATCAACTTCAGCATGGGCGTGATGGTAGGGCCCGCCTTTAAGATCGCTGGCAATGAACCTCAAGCAGCTGGAATCTTTTGTGTCGGTGGCCGAGCTGGGCAGCTTCAGCAAGGCGGCCGAGGTGCTGGGCATTGCGCAACCGGCGCTGAGCCGGCAGGTGCGCGCGCTCGAGATCGATCTGCACGACACCCTGCTGCAACGCAACGGCCGCGGCGTGACGCTGACCGAAGCCGGCCAGCGCTTGTTTGAGCACAGCGTGGCCATCTTGCAGCAGGTGGCGCTGGCGCGCGAAGACATGGGCGCGGCGCGCGACGCCGCGGTGGGCCGCGTCAACATCGGCCTGCCGCCGAGCATGGGGCGCCAGTTGACGCTGCCGCTGATCGACGCGTTTCAGCGTCAGTTGCCGCGCGCGCAGCTCGCCATCGTCGAAGGCATGTCGATCCACATCGGCGAGTGGATCACGACCGGCCGGGTCGACATGGGCCTGCTCTACAACCCCGAGGCGCAGAGCAGCCTGCACATCCAGCCGCTGCTGGACGAGCCGCTGTGCCTGGTGGCGCGCGCAGACAACGCCACCGAGCGCGGCGCACTGCGCGTGCAAGCGCTGGGTGACTTTCCGCTGGTCGTGCCCGAGCGCCAACACGTGATCCGGCGCCTGCTCGACAGCCAGGCCACGCTGGCCGGGCTGCAGCTCAACATCGCCTGGGAGGTGTCGAGCATCGCCGCCATCATTGACCTGGTGTGCGCTGGCTACGGCCATGCGGTGCTCACGGCCAGCGCGGTGGCGTCGTCGGGCCGGGCCGATGAGCTGGCGGTGCGCCCGCTGGTCGAGCCGGTGTTGACCAGCGTGCTCTGCCTGGCCACGCCCGCCCACAAACGCGCCAGCCCGCTGCTGCGTTTGAGCCAGCAGGTGCTGACCGAGCTGGTCAAAAGCCTGCCGCAGAACGCGGCAGCGTTTTCGCTGCCAGGCTGAGGTTCGCCGCGGGCGCATGGCGCCGGATGGCCCACGGGTTGCCCGCCCAGCCCACGTCACCCCGCCCGGCAGCTCAGCGCGGCGCCGCCAGGATGCGGCTCATGGGCACCAGCTGAACGCCTCGCGCCTGCAGCAAGTCGCCCCAGGCCGATGAGGCCAGCACCTGTTGCTCCACGGCGCGCGCGGCGGCAATCGGGTCGCTGGCGGCATCGGCGCCTTGGTTCAGGCCGGCGTGGCACATCAGCAGGTCGCCATCTTGGGCCCACGTCAACCACGCGCTGAGCCGGGCCAAGTAGCCTGCCGCGCCGGTGTTGAAGTCGTACACACCGAGCAAGCGGCGGTTTTGCAGCAGGCCCTCGCGCTGCGCCAAGCGGCGCAAAGCGGTGGCGCCGAGCGCGGCAATCACCTGCGGCTTGAGGCGCTCGCGCCAGCCCAGCGCACGGCTCGACGGGGCCATGTCCAGCAGCGGCACGGCGCTGCGGGTCTGGCGCAGCCAAGGACGTTGGCTGGTGTGCGAACCGGCGCGCGACGCCAATTCCGCCAGCAGCTCCTCGCGAATGGTCGGCAACTGGTGCACGTGCTGGTGCCCATCGACATACGCGGGCGAGCGGCCCACGGTGTGCTCAAAGGCATCGAGCTGGGCGCGGATTTCGGCGCGCACGGCGGCACGGCCCAAGCGCCCGGCGTAACTCTGCTGAATCAGCGCGCCCAGCGCCTGCCTCGAGCCGGGCAGCAGCGGCCGCTCGGTGAAGTCCAGGTGCAGGCCGAGGTCGAGCTGCTGGGGGTCGAGCGCGCGTGCCTCGCGGCTGGCGCGGGCCCAACTCGCGCCGCCCACCATCGCGCTCAGCGCCTGCACGCGGCCCTGAGCCACCAGCGGCCACACGGCAGCATCCACGCCCTCGCGCAGGCCCAGGTCGTCCACGCAACAGCACAGTCGCAGGGGCACTGACGCAGGCAGGCTATGCTGGCTCACTGCATGAGCCTCACACCCCCCACCCTCCCCGCCGCCGCGGCTGCCGCGCACGGCGAGCGCCGCCGCCTCGCTTGGTTTGTGCTCGTCGGCTGCGCTGCTGCGGCCGTGCACTGGTTGACCGTGGTCGGCCTGGTCAGCGGCGCCGGTTGGCGGCCGCTGTGGGCCAATGGGGTGGGCTGGCTGATCGCGTTCCATGTCTCGTTTGCCGGGCACCATCGCTACACGTTTGGGGACAGGCAGGCCTCGGTGACTCAATCGGGCCCGCGCTTTTTCGCATTGTCGGCGGGCGGCTTTGCCATCAACGAAGCGGCCTACGCGGCGCTGCTGCACCTGGGCGTGCAGCGCTACGAGCTCGCCTTGCTGGCGGTGCTGGTCGGCGTGGCGGTGCTCACTTACCTGCTGGGGCGGGGCTGGGCGTTTGCGCAGCAACAGCGCCAGGCGCCGCCGCACACCCCAGCGCCCTGAGCAGCTCGGGCCGCTGCGCGTCCACGCGCCACAGCGTGGCTTCTTGGCCCACCAGCACGGTTTGGGCCTGTGCCAACACCGGCCAGCGCGCGACCTGGTCGGCGGGGCCGATCACCCAACTCACCGGCTGTTTGCACAGTGCCGGCAGCAAAGCCTCGGGCCGCACCAGCACACGCTCAGCCTGGGCGGGCAGCAAGAAGCGGCCGGCATCGGACAACTCTTTGCGGCCGTTGTCCGAGCGGTCGATCTCCGGGTCGCCCCAGTCGTCCACCACGCCGGCTGGCGCGGTCAGCCGCGCATAAAACGGCACGTCGAACACATAGCGGCTGAGCATGAAGACGGGCTCGCCGGGCTGGCGTTGGGCGCGCAGGGCCAGCCCCAGGTCGCGGCTGGAGTGGATGGGCTTGAGCGTGAACAGCAGCACCAGCGTCACGCAGAGCAGCGCACAACACGCCAGGCTGGCGCGCCACCAGCGGGCGCCGCGTCGGCCGGTGTGCAGCGCTGCGGTGAAGCCATCGGCGATGAACCAGGCCAGCGGCGGGCAGGCCGGCAGCACATAGCCAATCAACTTTGACTTGGGCAGCGAGAAAAACACCACCACGACCAGCATCCACACCCACATCAGTTGGCGCACCGCGCGGGCATCAGCGTCTGGCGCACGGACTGGCACCGCTTGGCCACGGCCCCGCCACGAGCGCCACAACCAGGGCCAGCCCGGCACGCTGCACACCGCCAACAGCGCCGGGTAAAACCAGAACGGCGCCACATTGTTGAAGCCGTTGGACGCGAAGCGCTTGAAGTGCTGCACCACAAAAAAGTAGTTCAGGAAGTCATCAAACCGGCCCTGCATCAGGGTGAACCAAGGCGCCGCCACGACCAGCATCACCAGCCAGCCCGGCGGCCACATCAAGGCCCCCATGCTGCGCCACTGGCGGCGCCAGGCCAGCCAGATCAGCGCCGTCAGCGCCGGCAGCACGATGCCGATCAAGCCCTTGGCCAGCACGCCGCAGCCCGCGGCCACGCCGGCAGCCAACAGCACGTGGCGGTGCGGCAGGCCGCGCTCAAAGCGCAGCGCGGCATCGGCCAGCAGCAGCACGGTGGCGCTGATGCAACCGGCCACCAGCATGTCCATGTTGGCGAACTGCGCGCCGATGTAGAACAGCGGCTGCAGCAGCAGCGCCAGCAGCGCCCAACGCGCCGCGCGCTCGGTGGCCCAGCGGCGCGTGAACAGGTACAGCGCCAGCGCCGCCGTGCTGGCCCCCAACAAGGGCGCCAACCGCGCCGCCCACGGCACCGCGCCAAACACCGACATCGACGCGGCGGTGAGCCAATAAAACAGCGGTGGCTTGTGAAAATACGGCAGCCCATCGAGCGCCGGTGTGAGCCACTCGCCCGAGGTCACCATGCCCCAGGCCACGCCCACATAGCGCCCCTCGTCGGGCATCGACAGCGGGCGCGCCCAGCCCAAAAAGCCCAGCCACACCACCACACCCACAACCATGGCCCACAGCGGTGGGCGCAGCGAGCGGGCGCTCAAGACTCAGACTCCGGCAGCCCTTGGCCCAGGCGCTGTTTGACGATGTAGAGCGGGCGCCCCTTGACCTCCTCAAAGATGCGGCCGACGTACTCGCCCACCACCCCGAGCGACAACAACTGGATGCCCGAGAACAGCATCAGGCTGACCGCGAGCGTGGTCCAGCCGCTGATCTCGTGGCCCCAGAGCAGGTAGCTGATGGTCAGATCGAGCCCGTAAATCAAGGCGGCCAAGGCCAGCACAAAACCCAAGGCGCTGACCGCACGCAGCGGCCAGGTGGTGAAGGCGGTGAGCCCGTCCATCGACAAGCGGATCAAGCGCAGTGGGCTGAAGTGGCTGCAGCCCGACGCACGCGCGGCCGGCACATAGGGCAAGGCCACAGCGTTGAAGCCCACCCAGGCGTAGAGCCCCTTCATGAAGCGGTTGCGCTCGGGCAAGGCCAGCAGCGCCTGCACCACGGCGCGGTCCATCAGCCGAAAATCACCGGCCCCGGCCGGCACCTCAAAACGATCGGCGCCATTGACCAGGCGATAGAACCAGCGCGTGCCCGCCCGCTTGAAACGGCTCTCGTCGTCGCGGTGGGCGCGCACGGCATAAACCACGTCGGCCCCGGTGCGCCAGCGCGCCACAAACTCGGCGATCAAGGCCGGCGGGTGCTGCATGTCGGCGTCCAGCATCACCACCACCTGGCCGGCGGCGGCTTGCAAACCGGCGCTCAGCGCGGCCTCTTTGCCAAAGTTGCGCGACAGCTGCAGCGCACGCACGCCGGGCAGTTGGGCCCACTCGCGCAAGCGATCGGGCGTGTCGTCGCTGCTGCCATCGTCGACCAGGATGATTTCCCAGGCCTCGGCGCAGGCGGGCAACACGGCCATCAGCGCGGGCAACAACAGCGCCAGGTTGGCGGCCTCGTTGTAGCAGGGCACGACGCAAGAGAGGCTCTGCGGCAGGCCGCGCAAACCGCCAGCGCTGGGGGCTGGGCCCGGCACAGGCACAGGTGGGATGGGCGCAGCCAACGTGGCGGCGCGGGCATCCCGCAGCAAGGCGTGGGGCGGATCGAGAGGCTTCAACGCGGGCTCGGCAGGCAATGAGGGTGGCCGGAGCTTGCGCCTCGAACATGAAGGCCAGATGAAGACCCCCGCCCTCAAGGCCAGGTGCGGGTGCCCGCCCCGCCGGGCAAGCGTCAGCGCGCGTCCGGCAACACCGCGGCCAAACTCGCCACCGTGCGCGACACGTGGGCCAGTTTGTCCAAACCAAACAGGCCCACACGGAAGCTGCGGAAATCTGCGCCCTCGTCGCACTGCAGCGGCACACCGGCCGCGCTTTGCACGCCCAGCGGCAGCAGCAGCTTGCCGGCCGAGAGTTCGGCGTCGTTGGTGTAACTCACCACCACGCCCGGCGACTGAAAGCCCGCGGCCGCCACGCTGGGGTAGCCCTTGGCCTCCACCATCTGGCGCACCTGGCGGCCGAGCGAGAGTTGCTCCTGGCGCAGCGCCTCGAAGCCGCGCGCCTGGGTTTCGAGCATGGCGTCGCGGCTGCGCGTGAGCGCGTCGGTGGGCAAGGTGGCGTGATAGGCGTGGGCGCCGCCGAGGTAGGTGTCCATGATCTGCGTCCACTTGCGCAGGTCGATGGCGAAGCTGCTGCTGGTGGTTTGCTCCAGCCGCTCGCGGGCCAGCGCGCTCATCATCACAAAGGCCGCGCAGGGCGAGCCGCTCCAGCCTTTTTGCGGCGCGCTCACCAGCACGTCCACCCCGGTGGCCTGCATGTCGACCCAGATGGCGCCCGAGGCAATGCAGTCGAGCACCAACAAACCACCCACCGCGTGCACCGCATCGGCCACGGCACGCAGGTAGGCGTCGGGCAGCAGCATGCCGCTGGCGGTTTCCACGTGGGGCGCAAACACCAGCGCCGGGCGCTCGGCGGCGATGGTGGCCACCACCTGCTCGATGGCTGCGGGCGCGAACGGCGCGGTGGGCCCGCTGCCCTGGCGCTGCGCCTTGAGCACCGTGGTGCTGCGGGCAATGCGGCCGGTATCCAAAATTTGCGACCAACGGAAGCTGAACCAGCCGTTGCGGATGACGAGGCAATGCTGGTCGTGCGCAAACTGGCGCGCCACGGCCTCCATGCCGTAGCTGCCGCTGCCCGGCACAACGGCCGTGGCGTGGGCGTTGTAGGCGGCCTTGAGCACGCTGTCGATGTCGCCCATCACGCGCTGGAACTTCTTCGACATGTGATTGAGCGCGCGGTCGGTGTAGACCACCGAGTACTCAAGCAGACCATCGGGATCGACGTGGGGCAGCAAACCGGCCATGACTTCACTCCTGCGGGGCCCAGGCACTGGGCGACCGAGCCAGCGTAGCACCGGGCCCCATCGGGACTCACCCGGGTTGACACCGAGCCCATCCACCCCCGCCCGGGCGTGGCGGCAAGTCATGCTGGTGCGGCATAGCTGCTAGATGGCGCATGCTGTTGTCGGCATGGAACCGGGCCACCACAATCCGCCCACTTTCCCACCGCCCTGCCCCACCCAGGAACCCCGCACGTGAGCACTCCAGCGATCCAAGGCATTTCGTCGATGGCCACCAAGCAGGTGCTGGCCGAGCTGACCGCCGCCTATGCGCAGCGCAGTGGCGTGGCGGTGAGCCTCCAATCGGTGGGCGGTGTGGACGCCGCCCAACGCGTGGCCGCGGGCGAAGCGTTTGACCTGGTGGTGCTGGCCTCGGACGCCATCGCCAAACTGGCCGCCGCCGGGCACCTGGTGGCGGGCAGCGTGGTTGACCTGGTGCATTCGGGCACCTCGGTGGCCGTGCCCACCGGGGCGCCGCTGCCCGACATCAGCAGTGAAGCGGCGGTGAAGGCTGCCGTGCTGGCCGCGCCCAGCATCAGCTACTCCACCGGCCCGAGCGGCGTGGCGCTGGCCCAGCTGTTTGCGCGCTGGGGCATTGCCGAGCAGATTCAAAGCCGCATCGTCACCCCGCCGCCCGGCGTGCCCGTGGGCTCGCTGGTGGCCCGCGGTGAGGTGGCGCTGGGCTTTCAGCAGCTGAGCGAGTTGCTGAACGTGGCCGGCATCAGCATCGTGGGCCCGCTGCCGCCCGCCATCCAGATCACCACCACCTTCTCGGCCGGCATCGCCAGCACCAGCACCCAGCCAGATGCCGTGCGTGCGCTGCTCGCCTACATGGCCTCGGCCGACGCGGCCAACGCCAAGCGCCGCCAGGGCATGGACCCGGTTTGAATCTTCTGCAACGAATTCCCGACTCTCTCCACAGGATCACCCCATGAGCCAGAGCAAGCCCCTCATCATTGACGTGCACGGTCACTACACCACGGCACCCGCCGCACTGGGTGCCTGGCGCGACCTGCAAATCGCCGCCCTCAAAGACCCCTCCGCCAAGCCCAGCCCGGCCAGCCTGAAGATCAGCGACGACCAGATCCGCGAAACCATCGAGCTCAACCAGTTGAAGCTGATGAAGGAGCGCGGCAGCGACCTGACCATCTTCAGCCCGCGCGCCAGCTTCATGGCCCACCACATCGGTGACTTTGAAACGTCGAGCACTTGGGCGGCGATCTGCAACGAGCTGTGCTTCCGCGTGGCCGAGCTGTTCCCCGATCACTTCATCCCGGCCGCCATGCTGCCGCAATCACCCGGTGTCGACCCGGCCACCTGCATCCCTGAACTGGTGAAATGCGTGGAGCAATACGGCAACGTCGGCATCAACCTGAACCCCGATCCCTCGGGCGGCCACTGGACCAGCCCGCCGCTGAGCGACAAGGCCTGGTACCCCATCTACGAGAAGATGGTCGAGTACGACATCCCGGCCATGATCCACGTCAGCACCAGCTGCAACGCCTGCTTCCACACCACCGGCTCGCACTACCTGAACGCCGACACGACCGCGTTCATGCAATGCCTGACGAGCGATTTGTTCAAGGACTTCCCGACCCTGAAGTTCCTGATCCCCCACGGCGGCGGCGCGGTGCCTTACCACTGGGGCCGCTTCCGTGGTCTGGCGCAAGAGCTCAAAAAGCCGCTGCTGCAAGACCATCTGCTGAACAACATCTTCTTCGACACCTGCGTGTACCACCAGCCCGGCATCGATCTGCTGACCAAGGTGATCCCGGTGAAGAACATCTTGTTTGCGTCGGAAATGATCGGCGCAGTGCGCGGCATCGACCCCGAAACCGGCCACTACTACGACGACACCAAGCGCTATGTGGCCGCCACCGCCAACCTCAGCGACGACGAGCGCTACCAGGTGTTTGAAGGCAACGCGCGTCGCGTGTTCTCGCGCCTCGATACCGCGTTGAAGGCCAAGGGCCTCTGAGCGCCCACCACTGAACCACCCCTTCCCCCGCTGGGGAAGGTTGGGATGGGGGCTCGCGCACCACGGCAGCCCCCCACCCCTGCCCTCCCCCAGCGGGGGAGGGTGCCCACCGAACACAGGAAATCATCACCATGTACGAACTCGGCGTCGTTTACCGCAACATCACCCGCGCAGACCGCGCAGCCGCAGACGGCTTGGCCGCCCTCGGCTCAGCCACCGTGCACGAGGCCATGGGCCGTGTCGGCCTGCTCAAGCCCTACATGCGCCCCATCCAGACCGGCGTGCAGGTCAGCGGCACGGCCGTGACCGTGCTGCTGCAGCCGGGCGACAACTGGATGATGCATGTGGCGGCCGAGCAGATTCAGCCCGGCGACATCGTCGTGGCCGCCATCACCGCAGAGTGCACCGATGGTTACTTTGGCGACCTGCTGGCCACCTCGTTCCAGGCCCGCGGCGCGCGTGCGCTGATCATCGACGGCGGTGTGCGCGATGTGAAGACGCTGAAGGAGATGAACTTCCCCGTCTGGTCCAAGGCCATCAGCAGCAAGGGCACCATCAAGGCCACGCTGGGCTCGGTCAACATCCCCGTGGTCTGCGCCGGCATGCTGGTGACGCCGGGCGACGTGATCGTGGCCGACGACGACGGCGTGGTGTGTGTGCCCGCCGCGCGTGCCGCTGCCACGCTGGCTGCGGCCATCAAGCGCGAGAGCTTCGAAGGCGAAAAACGCGACAAGCTCGCCTCGGGCATCTTGGGGCTGGACATGTACAAGATGCGCGAGCCACTGGCTGCGGCCGGCCTCAAGTACATCGACTGAATGGCATTCACTGACCTGAGCGACTGCGCAGGCGCCGCACCCCTCCGACGCAAGCTCATCCGCTGAGCCACCCACGCCAAGGGCCACAGAGCCCTGGCACTTTCAACCGCCACACCCGATTGGAGACAAGCCCATGACCCCGTTGTTGAAGAAAGCCCTGGCCACCGCCGGCCTCGCGGCACTCAGCCTGCTGGCCGGCACCGCCGCGCACGCGCAAGAGTTCCCGACCAAGACCGTGCGCATCCTCACGCCCTTCCCCGCCGGTGCCGGCCCGGAAGCCGTGCTGCGCCTGCTGGCCGAAAAGCTGCAAAAGAAGTGGGGCAAGCCGGTGATCGTTGAGAACAAGCCCGGCGCCAATGGCTTCATCGCCATCGACGCCTGGAAGCACGGCGCCACCGACGGCCACGACCTGATCCAGCTCGACAACGTGCACCTGGTGGCCTACCCGCACCTGTTCAAGAAGCTGCCCTACGACCCGGTCAAGGACTTCGACCCGATCGCGCCGCTGTTCCGCACCTACTTCTTCGTCGGCGTGCCCGCCAACAGCAAGTACAAAACCGTGGGCGACATCATTGCCGACGCCAAGGCCAACCCTGGCAAGCTGAACTACGGCTCCTGGAGCGTGGGCAACCCGGTGCACCTGGGCTCGGCCCTGCTCGAATCCATGACCGGCACGCAGATGGAACACATCATCTACAAAGAGGTGTCCATGCTCTACACCGGCGTGGCCACGGGTGAACTGAACTGGGCGCTGGGCTCCATGGCCTCGGCCGGCCCGATGCAACGCGCGGGCAAGATCCGCTTCATCGGCGTCACCGCGCCCAAGCGCCACCCGGCCTTCCCCGATGTGCCAACGGTGAGCGAATCCGGCGGCCCCGCGGGCTATGAAGTGACCGGCTGGACCACGATTGCCGCGCCCAAGGGCCTGCCCAAGGCCGTGGCCGACAAGATCCAGAAGGACATCAACGATGCCCTGGCCGAGCCGGACATCAAAGACCGCTACGCCGCCTTCGGCTACGAAACCTTCCCCACCACGCGCGACCAGTTCAACGCCTACATCGCGTCCGAATCGGTGAAGTGGGCCGACGTGGTCAAGCGCGCCAAGGCCTCGCTGGATTGATTTTTCTCGGGGCGACGCTGCAATGCGCCGCCCCGCCCTCACCTTTTGACTCCGCACCAAGGACAGACCCCATGAGCAAACCCACCACCGGTGACTTCACCAAAACCGCTGGCTGGATGGACTGGTACACCGGCCCCGCCACGCCCACGTTCAAGCTGCCCGCGGGCGCGGTGGACGCGCACTGCCATGTGTTTGGCCCCGGTGCCGAGTTCCCCTACGCGCCCGAGCGCAAGTACACGCCCTGCGACGCCAGCAAGGCCGAGTTGTATGCGCTGCGCGACCACCTGGGTTTTGCGCGCAATGTGGTGGTGCAAGCCACCTGCCACGGCGCCGACAACCGCGCCATGGTCGATGCGCTGACCCACAGCGGCGGCAAGGCGCGCGGCGTGGCCACCATCAAACGCAGCATCAGCGACGCACAGATCCAGGCCATGCACGACGCCGGGGTGCGCGGCGTGCGCTTCAATTTCGTCAAGCGCCTGGTCGACTTCACGCCCAAAGATGAATTGCTGGAAATCGCAGGCCGCATCAACCAATGGGGCTGGCACGTGGTGATCTACTTCGAAGCTGTGGACCTGCCCGAGCTGTGGGACTTCTTCACCGCGCTGCCCACCACCGTGGTGGTCGACCACATGGGCCGCCCCGATGTGAGCCAAGCGGTGGATGGCCCGGAGTTTGAGTTGTTCTTGAAGTTCATGCGCCAGCACCCCAATGTGTGGAGCAAGGTGACCTGCCCCGAGCGCCTGAGCGTGACCGGCCCGAAGGCCTTGGGTGGTGAGCAGAATGCCTACACCGACGTGATTCCGTTTGCGCGCCGCGTGGTGGAAGAGTTCCCCGACCGCGTGATCTGGGGCACCGACTGGCCGCACCCCAACCTGAAAGACCACATGCCCGACGACGGCCTGTTGGTCGACTTCATCCCGCACATCGCGCCCACGGCCGAGCAGCAGCACAAACTGCTGGTCGCCAACCCGATGCGCCTGTACTGGCCCGAGGAGATCTGATCCATGGCACTCGACAAACCCTACCAAGACGTGCCCGGCACGACCATCTTTGACGCCGAGCAAAGCCGCAAGGGCTACCACCTCAATCAGTTCTGCATGAGCCTGATGAAGGCCGAGAACCGCGAGCGCTTCAAGGCCAATGAGCGCGCCTACCTCGACGAGTGGGCGATGACCGAAGAGCAGAAACAAGGCGTGCTCACGCGCGACCTGAACCGCTGCATCGCCGCCGGCGGCAACATCTACTTCCTGGCCAAGATCGGCGCCACCGATGGCAAGAGCTTCCAGTACATGGCCGCCAGCATGACGGGCATGACGCAAGACGAGTACATGGCCATGATGCTGGGCGGCGGCCGCTCGGCCAACGGCAACCGCGTGCTCGGCGAAGACGGCGATGCCCAGCCGCAAAACCAGCCCCAGGGCAAAGCCCACAAGAAAGACTGACATGGCCCGCATCAGCGCATCTGTTTTCACCTCGCACGTGCCGGCCATCGGCGCCGCACTCGACCTGGGCAAGACCACCGAGCCCTACTGGCAGCCGCTGTTCAAGGGCTATGAGCCCAGCAAGCAGTGGATGAAAGAGAACACGCCCGACGTGATCTTTCTGGTCTACAACGACCACGCCACGGCCTTCAGCCTCGACATGATTCCGACCTTCGCCATCGGTTGCGCGGCCGAGTTCACGCCCGCCGACGAAGGCTGGGGCCCGCGCCCCGTGCCCAAGGTCATCGGCCACCCGGACCTCGCCGCGCACATCGCGCAGAGCGTGATCCAGGACGACTTCGATCTCACCATCGTCAACAAGATGGACGTGGATCATGGCCTGACCGTGCCGCTCTCGTTGATGTGCGGGCAGCCTGATGGTCCCAATCCGGCGTGGCCCTGCCCGGTGATTCCGTTTGCCGTCAACGTGGTGCAGTACCCGGTGCCCAATGGCCGCCGCTGCTACAACCTGGGCAAGGCCATCGCCAAGGCCGTGGCCAGCTACGACCGCCCGCTCAATGTGCAGATCTGGGGCACCGGCGGCATGAGCCACCAACTGCAAGGCGCACGCGCCGGCCTGATCAACCGCGAGTGGGACAACGCCTGGCTCGACAAACTCATCAACGACCCCGACGCCGCCGCCGCCACGCCGCACATCGACTACGTGCGTGAAGCCGGCAGCGAAGGCATTGAGCTGGTGATGTGGCTGATTGCGCGCGGCGCGATGGCCGATGTGAACGGGGGCGCCAAGCCCACGCTGCGCCACCGCTTCTATCACGTGCCCGCCAGCAACACGGCGGTCGGCCACGTCATCCTTGAGAACAACACCTGAACGAACACCGCTGAGGAACACCCCATGAGCACACCCCATACCGGCCCCATCCGCGTCGCCCTGGCTGGCGCCGGCGCCTTCGGCATCAAGCACCTCGACGGCATCAAGAACATCAACGGCGTGGAAGTCGTGTCGCTGATCAGCCGCGACCTCGAGAAGACCCGCGAGATCGCCCAGCAATACGGCATTGGCCACGTCACCACCGACCTGGCCGACAGCCTGGCGCTGCCCGAGGTCGACGCCGTCATCCTCTGCACGCCCACGCAAATGCACGCCTCGCAAACGCTGGCCTGCCTGCAAGCCGGCAAGCACGTGCAGGTCGAGATCCCGCTGTGCGACGTGCTGGCCGAAGGTGAAGAAGTGGCCCGTGTCGCGGCCGACAGCGGCCTGGTCGCCATGTGCGGCCACACCCGCCGCTTCAACCCCAGCCACCAGTACGTGCACAAAGAGATCTCGGCCGGAAAATTCAACATCCAGCAAATGGATGTGCAAACCTACTTCTTCCGCCGCACCAACATGAACGCGCTCGGCCAAGCGCGTTCGTGGACCGACCACCTGCTGTGGCACCACGCCGCGCACACGGTCGATCTGTTTGCCTACCAATGCGGGAGCCCGATCGTCAAAGCCAACGCCGTGCAAGGCCCGATCCACCCCGTGCTGGGCATCGCCATGGACATGAGCATCCAGCTCCAGGCCGCCAACGGCGCGATCTGCACGCTGAGTCTTTCGTTCAACAACGATGGCCCGTTGGGCACCTTCTTCCGCTACATCGGCGACACGGCCACCTACCTGGCCCGCTACGACGACCTCTACACCGGCAAGGACGAGAAGATCGATGTGAGCAAAGTAGACGTGTCGATGAACGGCATCGAGCTGCAAGACCGCGAGTTCTTCGCCGCCATCCGCGAAGGCCGCCAGCCCAACAGCAGCGTCGCCAGCGTGCTGGCCTGCTACCAGGTGCTGCACCAGTTGGAGCAGCAGCTGAACGGCTGATCGTCCGTCGGCGTTCACGCCCACAGCCCCTTTGGCGGCCCCACCCTCACGGCTGGGGCCGTTGTCATTCTTCATCGCACCCTCACGCCATGCACACACGTCAACTCGGCCCCTTCACCGTCAGCGCCATCGGCCTCGGCTGCATGAACATCTGCCACGCCTATGGCGCACCGGTCACGCACGCGCAGGCCGAGGCCGTGCTGCTGGGCGCACTCGACGCGGGGGTGACGCACTTCGACACCGCCGCGCTCTACGGCTTTGGCGCCAGCGAAAAGCTGGTGGGCGAGATCTTGGCGCCGCACCGCCACCGCTTCACACTGGCCAGCAAGTGCGGCATGCAGGGCGTGGACGTCGCCGGTGACGGCAAGCTGGTGCGCGTGATCGACGGCCGGCCCGAGACGATCCGCGCCACCTGTGAGGCGGCGCTGAAACGCCTGCGCACCGATGTGATCGACCTCTACTACCTGCACCGCTGGGACAAGCAGGTGCCGATCGAGGACAGCGTGGGCGCGCTGAGCGACCTGGTGCGCGCGGGCAAGATCCAAACCATCGGCCTGAGTGAGGTCTCGGCCGCCACACTGCGCCGCGCGCACGCGGTGCACCCCATCACCGCGCTGCAAACCGAGTATTCGCTGTGGACGCGCAACCCCGAGATCGCCGTGCTCGATGCCTGCCGCGAACTCGGCGTGGCCTTCGTGGCCTTCAGCCCCGTCGGGCGCGGTTTCTTGTGCGGCGAGATGGACGTGAACGCTTTCGACCCCAAAGACATCCGCCGCGCCATGCCGCGTTTCTCCCCTGCCAACTACAGCCACAACCGCGAGCTGCTCAGCCCCTACCAAGCCTTGGCGCAAGAAGCCGGCTGCAGCCCCGCCCAGCTCGCCATCGCCTGGCTGCTGCAGCAAGGCGAGCACATCCTGCCGATCCCCGGCACCACCAGCTTGCCTCACCTGATCGACGACCTCGGCGCCGCCAACGTGACGCTCAGCGACAGCGTGCTGGCGCGTCTGGACGCGCTGTTTGCACCGGGTGCGGCGAAAGGCGACCGCTACAACGCGCAGGGCAATAGCGAGGTGGAGACCGAGGTGTTTTGAAGCTGGCGCTGCGCTCGCTGGGCGCCTTCTAGAATGGCCTGAGAGGAAACAACGATAAGCACAGCGCCATGACGCCAGAGGCCAAAGCCCGGCAGACGATCGACACGCTGCTGGCCTTGGCGGGCTGGCAGGTGTGCGATCTCTCGCAGGCCAACATCCACGCCCGCACCGGCGTGGCCATCCGCGAGTTTCCGCTGCACAGCGGTCACGGCGTGGCCGACTACCTGCTGTACGTCAACGGCAAAGCCTGCGGCGTGATCGAAGCCAAAAAAGCGGGCGCCACGCTGAGTGGCGTTGAGCTGCAAAGCGCCCGCTACGCCCAGGGCCTGCCTGCCGCCCTGCCCGCTTGGCGCCGGCCACTGCCCTTTGTGTTCGAGTCCACGGGCATCGAAACCCGCTTCACCAACGGGCTCGACCCGCAGCCCCGCGCGCGACCCCTGTTTGCGTTCTTCCGGCCCGAGTTGCTGGCGCAATGGCTCGCCTACCTGCCGCCCGCCGGCGATGGCCTCACTGCGCAGGAAACGCCCGGCACCTTTCTCGCCCGGCTGCAACACAACATGCCACCGCTCGTCACCGAGTGGGGCCAAGGCGGTGCCATCCACAAGCTCTGGCCGGCGCAAATCACCGCCATCCACAACCTGGAAAAGAGCCTCGCGGCCAACAAGCCCCGTGCGCTCATCCAGATGGCCACTGGCAGTGGCAAAACCTTCACCAGCATCAGCTTCATCTACCGGCTCATCAAGTTTGCGGGTGCGCGGCGGGTGCTGTTTTTGGTGGACCGCGGCAACCTCGCACGACAAACCAAAAAGGAGTTCGACGCCTACGCCAGCCCGCACAACGCCTACAAGTTTGGCGAGGAGTTCATCGTCCAGCACCTGCAAGGCCGGCAGATCGACACCAGCGCCCGCGTGGTGATCTGCACCATCCAGCGCATGTTCAGCCTGCTCAAAGGCAAGGACCTGCCCGACGAGGCCGACGAAGAAAGCACCGAGGGCGCCGAGGCCCTGTTCAAAGACCCCGAGCCCATCGGCTACAACCCGGCCGTGCCCATCGAGAGCTTCGACATCGTCGTCACCGACGAAGCCCACCGCAGCATCTACAACCTCTGGCGCCAGGTGCTGGAGTACTTTGACGCCCACCTCGTGGGCCTCACCGCCACGCCCAACAAACAAACCTTCGGCTTCTTCAACCAAAACCTGGTGATGGAATACGGCCACGCCCAGGCCGTGGCCGATGGGGTCAACGTCAATTACGACGTCTATCGCATCAACACCGAAGTCACCGAGGCCGGCGCCAAGGTCGACAAAGGCTATTGGCTCGAAACCCAGGACAAAGCCACCCGCCGCAAAACCGCCTGGCAGCTCGACGAGGACTTTGAATACGACCCCGCCGAGCTCGACCGCGCCGTGCAAACACCTGATCAGATCCGCACCGTCGTGCGCACCCTGCGCGACCACTGGAACGTGGACCTCTTTCCGCACCGGCAGGAGCTGCCCAAGACCCTGGTCTTTGCCAAAGACGACAACCACGCCGAAAAAATCGTCGAGATCCTGCGCGAGGAATTTGGCCGCGGCAATGCGTTCGCCCAAAAGATCACCTACCGCAGCGCGCAGGGCGGGGGCAGCAGCCCCGAGCAACTGATCAAAGACTTCCGCACCGCCTACTACCCGCGCGTGGCTGTGACGGTCGACATGATTGCCACCGGCACCGACATCAAGCCGGTCGAAATCGTGATGTTCATGCGCTCGGTCAAGAGCCGCAGCTTCTTTGAGCAAATGAAGGGCCGTGGCGTGCGCGTGTGCGACCCCACCGACCTGATGGCGGTGAACCCCGGCGAGCAGCTGAAGAAGGACCACTTCGTCATCGTCGACTGCGTGGGCGTGTGCGAGCGCGACAAAACCGACAGCCGCCCCCTCGACCAGAAAAAGAGCGTGCCGCTCGACAAACTGCTGCAAGCCGTGGCCCTGGGCAATGTGGAGGACGAGGTGCTGAGCAGCGTGGCGGCCCGCCTCAGCCGGCTGGGCCAAGACCTGAGTGCGGCCGACCACGCCAAGGTGCTGGCCGCCAGCGGTGGCCGCAGCCTGCAAGACCTGGCCCGCGGCATCGTCAACGCGCTGCACGCACAAGCCAACGACGACGACGCTCAGTCGCCTGCGCAACTCGAAGCCAGGCTGCGCCAAGCCGCCCTGCCCTTCAGCAGCCCCGAGCTGCGCCAGCTCATCGTGAGCCTGCGGCAGAAGGCCGACCTGGTGATCGATACCGTGACCCAAGACACCCTGCTGCACGCCGGCTTTGCGCCGGGCAGCGAGCGCGCGCAGGCGCTGGTGCAGAGCTTTGAGGCCTTCATTGCCCAGCACAAAGACGAGCTCACCGCGCTGCAAATCATCTACAACCGCCCGGTGCGCGCGCCGCTCACCTTTGACAGTGTGAAAGCCCTGGCCGACGCCCTGCACAGCCCACCTCACCTCATTGACGAGAGCGCCCTGTGGCAGGCCTACGCTGCCCTGCAACAAGGCAAGGTCAAGGGCAGCAGCCAAAAGCGCCTGCTCACCGACATCGTCAGCCTCGTGCGCTTTGCCATGCAGCAAGACAACGAACTCGTGCCCTACCCCGAGCGCGTGCAGGCCAACTTCAAGGCCTGGCTGGCGCAACAGTCTTCACTCCCTCCCCCTCTGGGAGGGGGCAAGGGTGACGGCTCCCCGCTACCGCATTCCCCCTTCACCCCCGAACAACTCCACTGGCTTGAAATGATCCGTGACCACATCGCCGCCAACCTCGGCATCGAGATTGACGACTTCAGCTACGCCCCTTTTGAGCAAGAAGGCGGGCTGGGCAAGGTGCACCAGCTGTTTGGTGCGGAGTTGCCAGTGGTGATTGAGGCGCTGAACCGGGAGTTGGCGGCTTGACTCACTCTCAACTTCTTCGACTGGACGAAGTCTGCGACAAGATCACCGACGGAACCCATCACTCACCAGCCAATGGCCCGGATGGTGAGTTCAAGTACATCACGGCGAAAAACATCAAGCCTTGGGGGCTCGATCTCGAAGACGTCACGTATGTAGATGAGAAGACCCATCGAGAGATCTATTCGCGCTGTGACGTCAAGAAGAACGACATTCTTTATGTGAAGGACGGGGCAACAACCGGGCGCGTTGCGGTCAACAACCTCGACGAAGAGTTCTCACTTCTTTCCAGTGTCGGCGTGTTGCGCCCAGGGAAAGATGTTCGCGCGAAGTACCTTCTGTATGCCTTGCAGTCACCCTCAATCCGGGATGAGATGCTGTCGAGGGTTTCCGGCGTGGCGATAACCCGCCTCACACTTAAAAAGCTCAAGGAAACACAGGTCCCCTTGGCGCCGCTTGAACGGCAAGATGAAATCGTCGCCGAAATCGAGAAGCAGTTCTCCCGCCTCGACGAAGGCGTCGCCAACCTCCAGCGCATCAAGGCCAACCTCAAACGCTACAAAGCCGCCGTCCTCAAAGCCGCCGTCGAAGGCCGCCTTGTAGAAACCGAAGCCAGCCTCGCACGCAGCGAAGGCCGCAGTATCGAATCCGGCGACCAGTTGCTGAAACGCATCCTTGAAGCGCGGCGCAGCCAATCGTCACGGCGGGGCAAATACAAGGAGCCACTCGCTCACAATTCATCGGACCTGCCATTGGTACCTGAAGGATGGGCCTGGTGCTCGGTGGATGCGGTTTGCGCTGAAACGCTGCTCGGACTGGACAGAGGGCGCGACCAGCAAAGCGCAGAGCCGGTCGGAGCGGCGTACATCAAGATGAACAATGTCACCATGGATGGGGACGTCCTGACGGATGAGTTGGTGTACGTGGATGCCTCCGAGGAGGAGCGTGCGCGCTTTCACCTTGCGAGCGGCGATCTGCTGTTCAACACGCGAAACAGTGTGGAGCTTGTCGGCAAGGTCGGGATCGTTCGGGCGATTCCTGCCGGGTCAGTGTTCAACAACAACCTCATGCGTATGAGAACGCCTGAGGGTGTCTCGTCCGTCTTCTTGGGCTACCAGATGTGCTCACCGGGCTTCCGTCAGCGGATGGAAGAGATCAAGAAGGCCACGACCAGCGTTGCAGCGGTGTACCAGAAGGACATGTTGCCACTGGCCGTCGCATTGCCCCCGATTGCCGAGCAGCATCGAATCGTCGCTGAGGTTGATAGGCGACTCTCCATCCTGGGCGCTGTCGAGGCCGAAGTGGATGCGAACCTCAAGCGCGCTGTGAGCTTGCGTGAAGCCATATTAGCCAAAGCATTTGCGCCGAACCAATCGGTTTAGCAAGCACCATTTTCAGGAAAGCACCGCATGAAATTCCGGCTCGAAGAAATCGAGGTTCCTGAGGACGAACCGTTCAAGCACGATGCTCTCAAACGGCAACCGGTTGTCGAGTTCGTGCGGGACTTGATCAAGCAGCTCGAGGGTCCGTTCGTGTTGGCGCTGGATTCCCCGTGGGGAACGGGCAAGACCACCGTCGTGCGGATGCTCCGTGCTTCCCTAAAACGTGAAGGCATGGCGAGTGTCTATTTCAACGCCTGGAAAGAGGACTACGTCAGCGACCCCTTGATCCCCATGGTCGCCGCGCTTGACGAACTCAAGGTGGCTGACCCCGAAGTCGGGAAACGATTCGGTGAGCGCATGGCCACCGTCAAAAACGTAGCCTCCAAGGTCGCAAAACGTGGGCTCGTGGCTGCCGTGAAGTTGGCAACGATGAACGCCGTTGATTTGGACCAGGTCACCGAGGACGTGCTCTCGGCTGCAACGGGCGAGGTGGCCGACGACGTGATCGAGTCGTTCAAACAAGAGAAAGCATCGCTTGAGCGCTTTCGGGATGCGCTTGAGGACGCAGTGAAAGCTGTTCAGCCGGAGACTACGTCGAAGCCGTTGGTGTTTTTCATCGACGAACTGGACCGCTGCCGCCCCACTTTCGCCATTGAGTTGCTGGAGAGAGTCAAGCACCTGTTCGACGTGAAGAACATGGTGTTCGTGCTTTCGATCGACAAGCGGCAACTTGAGGCCATCACTGCTGCGGTTTACGGCGACCGCATTGATGCACCGGAGTACCTGCGACGCTTCATCGATCTGGAGTACACGCTTCCAGTTGCGCATACCAAACAGTTCACGCGAGTCCTCATCGAGCGGCATGGATTCAAGAGCTTCTTCGATGCGCGCAAGCGATATTCAGAACTGGCGTATGACCTCGACAACTTCGTCGAAGCATTCGCTCAATTGTCCGGTGCGTTCGGCATGTCCATTCGGGCGAGGGAGCGCTGCCTCACGCGCTTGGCCGTGGTGCTAACTCAGACACCAGAGAATCACTACCTAGACCCATTTATCGCTTGTTTCCTGATCGTGATCCGAACAATGCATCCGGATCTCTATTCGCGACTGATCTCGGGCTCACTCGCGCCCAGGCAACTCCTGTCGGTTGTCAATGAGATTCCCCAAGCGCGCGAGTTTGCCAGTTCGCGGTTGTCCACAATCGTTGAGGCTTACCTGATCATGGGTGACGTTGATAGCGACAGGGGGGCCAAAGTTGAAAGAGCACTCCGGGATTTGTCGGAAGCACAGGGCACATCTGTCGAGGGAGCTCGCGCGCGCGAGTTGGTGGATATGTTGGGCCACGTTCGTGGGAGCAGAACTTATCGCGATTTCTCAATCAGTCAGGTCGCAGATAAGGTCGATTTGGCTTCAAGAGTTGGAGATTATCGGTGAGCTCACCCTTCCCCCTCCGCATCTTCGTCGCCGACGGCGCCCCCGACGGCCTACGCATCGTCGAACGTTTCAACGCCCGCGCCCGCGCCCGCGCCGTGGTGTTCCAGCGGGCCTTGCTGCCGCAGGTGAAGGCGCGGCCCGAGTTGCAGCAGAACGGCCTGTTCCTTTGGTGAGTCACCATGCGCCAACTTGACCTGTTCTCCTCCCTGCAGTCCAACACCGAGGGCATCGACACCGAGTTCAAGTCGGCGCGGGGTGGGTTGCCGGGCAGTTTCTGGGAGTCGTATTCCGCGTTCGCCAACACGCAGGGCGGCACCATCGTGCTGGGCGTGGCCGAGAAGCGAGGCGAGTTGGTGTGGGAGGGCGTACCCGATGCCGCGCAGTTGCGCACGGTGCTCTGGAACCAGTTGAACGACCGCAACAAGGTCAGTGCCAACCTCTTGCGCGACGACGATGTGCGAACGGTGGACGACGAGGGGCGCCAATTTGTGGTGGTGAGCGTGCCGCGTGCTTCTCGGCTACAGCGCCCGGTGTTCGTTGGGCCGAACCCCATGAATGGCACTTACCGCCGGGCGGACGAAGGCGACTACCGATGTTCGGACGACGAGGTGCGCCGCATGCTGGCCGACCAGTCGGACACGCCGGCCGATTCGCAGGTGGTGGAACACTTCGGCCCGGCCGACTTTGACCCGGAGACGGTCAAGCAATACCGCAACCGCTTTGCATCGCGTGCGCCGGACCACCCTTGGCTGTTGCTGGACGATGCGCAACTGCTGACCAAGCTGAGCGCTTTGCGCCGCGACCGCGCCTCGGGGCTGGAGGGTGCCACGGTGGCGGGCCTGCTGATGTTCGGCCGGTTCGAGGCTTTGCGTGATGCCTTGCCGGGTTTTCATGTGGACTATCGCGAGCGTTTGTCTGACGACCCGGCCGTGCGATGGACCGACCGCGTGGTGCCCGATGGCACCTGGGAAAACAACCTGTTCCAGTTCTACGTGCGGGTGATGCAGCGCCTGTCGGGCGACTTGAAGATGCCTTTTCAGCTGGACCGCGAGCTGTACCGCAAGGACGATTCCGCCGTGCACGAGGCCTTGCGGGAAGCGGTGGTCAATGCCCTGGTACACGCGGACCACCGTGGCCAGGGTGGGGTGGTGATCGAGCGGTATCTGGACCGCATCGAGTTGTCCAACCCGGGCTCGCTGTTGGTGTCGCGGGTGCAGTTGTTGCAGGGTGGGGTGAGCGAGTGCCGCAACAAGAGCCTGCAGCTGATGTTCCAGCTCATGGGCGGTGGCGACAAAGCGGGCTCGGGCATGGACAAGATCCGCGCGGGGTGGCGGTCGCAGCATTGGCGCTCGCCCCGGCTGGAAGAATCGTTGCAGCCGGACCGCGTGAAGCTGGTGCTGCCCATGGTCAGCCTCATTCCGGACGAAGTGGAAAAGGAGCTTCGCCTGCGCTTTGGCGACCGATTTGCCCAGCTGGACAAGACGGCGGTGCAGGCGGTGGTGACGGCACAGGTGGAGGGCAGCGTGACCAATGGCCGCATGCAGGAAATCACCGGGGAGCACTCGAAAGACATCACCGGCGTGCTGCAAGGGCTGGTACGCGATGGCCTGCTGACGCAGCAGAACCAGCGCCGTTGGGCCAGCTACCGGGTGGCGGAGGACTCCCCCCAATGCGGCAGTGACGCCCCGCCAATGGCGAGCGACTCCCCCCAAGACTCCCCCCAATGGGTCCAGGACTCCCCCCACTTGCAGTCGAACTCCCCCCAATCGGATCGCCTGGCTGGACTGTTGCCCGAGGTTCAAGCGCTGTTGCCGCTGGCCGCCCCTGCCCGCAAGAACAAGAGGCTGCCGGTGGATCAACTCAAAGGCATCGTCTTGAAGCTCTGTGTGGGTCGCTGGCTGGCCGCCTCTGAAATGGCGGCATTGGTGGATCGCGATGCGGAGAAGTTGCAGTCCCGCTTTCTTACTGCGATGGTGAGAGAGGGCTTGTTGGAGTTGCGCCACCCGGAAGTTCGAAACCGACCCGATCAGGCGTATCGCACGGTCGCCAATGCCCCTCAATGAACAGCATGAGCACCCCTTTCTCCCTCCGCATCTTCGTCGCCGACGGCGACCCCGACGGTCTGCGCATCGTCGAGCGTTTCAACGCCAGCGCACGGGCGGTGGTGTTCCCGCGGGCCTTGTTGCCGCAGGTGAAGGCGCGGCCCGAGTTGCAGCAGACTGGGGTGTACCTGCTGCTCGGCCCGCGGCCTGATGGCGAAGCCGGCGACATGCTCTACGTGGGCGAAGGAGACCCCATACGCCCGCGGCTTGAGAGCCACTATGCGCAAAAGGACTTCTGGACCCGCGCCATCGGCTTTGTGGCCGTGGGCGGGCTGCTGAACAAGGCGCATGTCCAGTTTTTGGAAGCGCGGTTGATCGCCCTGGCTCGCGCGGCCAAGCGCGTGCCGCTGGACAACGCCAACCAGCCCGCCGAGCCCAGCTTGAGCGAGGCCGACCGGGCCGACATGGAGGTCTTTTTGGCCCACATGCTGGGCATGTTGCCGGTGCTGGGGGTACATGCGTTTGAACAAGCGCCTGCTGTGGCCGCCAAGGCCAGCCCGCAGCTGAGCTGCAAGGGCAAGGAGGGGGTGCTGGCCAGCGGTTACGAGGCGAGCCAGGGCTTTGTGGTGAAGGCCGGTTCGCAGGCCGTGATCGACGCTGCGCCGTCGCTGCAACAGCATGTGCGTGGCGTGTTTGACATGCGGCACGAGTTGATTGGCAATGGTGTGTTGGCGCTGGCCGATGGGCTCTACCGCTTTTCGCAAGACTACAGCTTCAGCTCGCCCAGCATGGCGGCTGCCGTGGTGCTGGGGCGCAGCGCCAACGGCCGCGTGGAGTGGAAAGATGCGCAGGGGCGGACGCTGAAGGCGTTGCAGGAGGCGGAGGCCAACACATGATCGTCGTGGAAGAGGTCATCAAGCGTTCGGAGCAAGGGCAAACAGCGCCCTATGTGTGCCGAGGCGACGACGGACAGGTGTACTTCGTCAAGAACGGTGCGCTGCCCAAGCGCGAGCTGGTGGCCGAATGGCTGGCGGCGCATTTGGCGCGGGCCGTGGGTTTGCCGGTGCCGGCCTTTGACTTGGCGGAGGTGCCGGCATCCTTGTGTGACCGCCGCATGGGCTCGTGGTTGACTGACTTGGAGCCTGGTACCGGCTTTGCCTCGCGGCGGGTGGAGGCCGGGGACTTTGCGTGGAGCATGGTCGCGCAGGTGAGTGCGCCGCAACGGAGCCTGATTGCGGCGTTTGACTGGTGGGTTCACAACGCCGACCGCACCCTCTCTGCACTGGGAGGCAACCCCAACTTGCTTTGGCGCCATGGAGCCCACGGGGGCGAGGTGGTGGTGATTGACCACAACTTGGCCTTTGAGTTGGCGTTCAACGGCGAGGCGTTTTTGGATACCCACGTTTTTGCCGCCGACCTCAAGCTGCTGGCTGCTGACTGGGTGGCCAGAGAGCAGGTGCGCCAGGGCTTTGTGGCCGCACTGGGCGTGGTCGATGGCGCCTGCGCTACGATTCCGGAAGCTTGGCACTTTGCCGACCCGGAGCAGACTGTGCCGGCGGCATGGACTTGGCCGGAGTTCACCGCAACGCTGTCTCGCTGCCTGGACGATCAAACCTTCTGGAACCTCACCCCATGAAAACCGCATGCCATTACGCGATCGTGCGCTTCATGCCATTCGTGGAGACCGAAGAATTCGCCAACGTGGGCGTGGTGCTCTTTGCACCGGAGGGACGCTACTTTGGCTTCCGGCTTCTGAGCCAACGCACCAGCCGAATCACCAACTTCTTTGAGCACTTGGAGGCGGCCAGCTACCGCGCATTCATGCGTGATCTGCAGCAGGAGTTAGAGCGGGTGAGTGCCACGTTCAAGTCCATCGGCACTGAGCGCAGCGGGAGCAGGCCGGCCGAGGCCGAAGCCTGGGCCCTGTGGTCGGAGCTGATCAAGCCGCGCGCCACCCTCGTGCGTTTTGGCGAAGGGCGTGTCGTGCTCGCCAGCGACCCTGCGACCCAGGTCAGCGCTTTGTTTGGGCACTACGTGGAGCGCAATTTCGTGACGCGCGAGTACCGTGAGCAGGTGCTTGAACGCAACATTCGGCAAGTGCTCAGGGCTGCTGACTTGGCCAAGCGGTTTCAGCCCGCTCGGGTGGGCAATGAGGAGTACCACGCGCAGTTCCCGTTCGTTCAGCTGGCGGGGGACACGCCAGTGAAGGCCATCAAGGCGCTGACGCTGAGCCAAGCTGACCCAGCCAAGATCATTGACCACGGCGGGCAGTGGGTGATGCGGGTGACGCAACTTCGCAAGCGGGGCTTGCTGCCCGAGCAATTGCTGTTTGCGGTGGATGACGAGCCCGGGGCGAGCGGCCTGCGCGCCCAGGCGCGCGAGGAGGTACTCGCAGAGCTGCGACACCTGAAGGTGGAGGTGACGGGGCTGGGCGCGGACCCTCGCTTGCTGGCGTTCGCGCGGGGCTGAGCCCGCGAGCGGCGCGGTGTTGCGCGCCGCATCCACTGCGCCACCGCGCGCTTGCCAGCCGCCATGAAGCGGCTTTTTTCGGCTAGGATCATTCGCTATTCGCGAATATCGATCAATGCTTCTGAAACCTCACGACTTGCTGGTTGCGCTCAAGCTGGTTGCCCTGGGCACCGAGCGGTGGACCTATGCGAGCCTCGCGAAGGGCCTGGGTTTGAGCGTGTCGGAGTCTCATGCCTGCGTGCAGCGTGGGGTGCGATCTGGATTGCTGCTGCTGAATCGAGACATCCACTCGGTCGACGAAGCAGCACGCGCCACGGTGTTGAGCGATGCGATCTACCCGATGGGCCGACGTCAGCCGAGGCCGCGCGGGCCGGGCGCGAAAGCATCAGACAATCCCGTTCGCCCGCACGATCGCATGCTGGCTGAGTTCGTCATTCACGGCGCGCGCTTTGTGTTCGTGCCTGATCGAACGCCCATGACCATAGGCGTGGCGACCAGCCACAGCGCGCCGGCCTTTGCGGGCGTGTTCGCGCCGGGTTCTGACGACTACGTGTGGCCGCATCCCAACGGCAGTGTCCGCGGACTCGGTATCGAACCGCTGCATCCGTGCGTGCCATTCGCCGCGATTCAAGACGAAAAGCTTTACGACATGCTGGCCTTGTTTGACGCCTTGCGTGTGGGCCGAGCCAGAGAGCGAGGCATGGCTCGCGAGCGCCTGCACGCCTTGCTTGACCCGAACACACCCAGGCCGCCAAAGCCAGCCGCCAAGGGCTGAGCCGCCGACCCGAACCAAGCCATGAACACCACCACCCATTCCCTCGTCCAGAAACTCTGGAACTACTGCAACGTGCTGCGCGACGACGGCATGAGCTACGGCGACTATGTGGAGCAGCTGACCTACCTGCTGTTTCTGAAGATGGCCGATGAGCGCAGCCGGCCGCCCTACAACCAGCCGAGCATCGTGCCCGCAGGCTACGCGTGGCCGACGCTGCTGGAGCGAGACGGCGACGCGCTGTTCGACCACTACCGCCACGCGCTGGAACGCCTGGGCCAAGAGCGCGGCACCCTGGGGCTGATTTTTGCGAAGGCCCAAAACAAATTTCAAGACCCGGCCAAATTGCGCCGCGTGGTGGCCGACCTGATCGACGCCGAGACGTGGACCATCCTGGGCGCTGATGTGAAGGGCGACGCCTATGAAGGGCTGCTGGAGCGCAATGCGCAGGACACCAAAAGCGGTGCCGGCCAGTACTTCACGCCCCGCGCGCTCATCCAGGCCATGGTGGACTGCATCGCGCCCCAGCCGGGCGAGACGATCTGCGACCCGGCCTGTGGCACGGGCGGATTTTTGTTCACGGCGCACAACCACATCACCGCGCACCACAAAAGCCTCACGCGCGAGCAGCTCAAGCACCTGAAGGAAAAGGCCTTCACCGGCTACGAGCTGGTGCAGGCCACCGCGCGGGTGTGTGCCATGAACCTGATGCTGCACGGCATTGGCTCTGAAAAATCGGTGCCGGTGGTGGTGGGCGATGCCCTGGGCGCAGACCCCGGAGAGCGCTACAACGTGGTGCTGGCCAACCCGCCGTTTGGCAAGAAAAGCAGCACGGTGATCAAAGGCGAAGATGGCCGCACGAGCACCGAAAAGGACATCATCGAGCGCGACGATTTTTGGGCCACCACCAGCAACAAGCAGCTGAATTTTGTGCAGCACATCAAGACCCTGCTGGCCACCCATGGCCGGGCAGCGGTGGTGCTGCCCGACAACGTGTTGTTTGAAGGCGGGGCGGGAGAAACCATCCGCCGCCGCTTGCTGCAAGAGTGCGATCTGCACACGCTGTTGCGCCTGCCCACGGGCCTGTTCTACGCGCAGGGGGTCAAGGCCAATGTGCTGTTCTTCGACAAGAAGCCCGCGAGTGAAACCGCGTGGACGAAGACGCTCTGGATCTACGACCTGCGCACCAACCAACACTTCACCCTTAAGACCAACCCGCTCAAACGCGATCACCTGGACGAGTTTGTGGCGCTGTACCAGGGCGCCAACCGCCAGCAGCGCGAAGCCACCTGGAGCCCGCAACAGCCCGAGGGCCGCTGGCGCGCCTACAGCTTTGATGACATCACAGCGCGCGACAAAGCAAGCCTTGACATTTTTTGGCTGAAAGACGACGCCCTGGCAGACAGCGACAACCTGCCGCCACCGGCCGTGATCGCGCAGGAAATTGTGGAAGACCTGCAGGCAGCGCTGGAGCAGTTCAAGCTGATTGCGGGGGATTTGGGCGCCGACGTGGCCGACGCGACCTGAGCAAAGGCGGCGACTCCTGCCCCGCTCCGCTTGACAACAAGAAGCCGCGCTTCACACACCCTTGACATGCCCCCCGCATGATCGTCCGCACGACAAAAGCAGGGAGCGGCGATGCACAAGATTCAGCGGTTTTGGTGGGTGTTCATGTTGGGCCTGAGTGCTGTGTGGGCGGCGACCGATCCGGCGGTGCGGGCAGCCGCGCCCAGCAACTTCTTCGGCTGGCGCGACATCCTGATGCAGGTCAGCGGCGCGCTGGGCATCGGGGTGATGAGCGTGGCGATGGTGTTGGCCACGCGACCGGTGACGTTTGAGCCCTGGTTGGGCGGGCTCGACAAGATGTACCGGCTGCACAAGTGGCTGGGCATCTCGGGGCTGGTGCTGGCCATCAGCCATTGGCTGATCTCCAACTTGCCCAAGTGGCTGGGCGGGCTGGGGCTGTTGACGCGCCCACCGCGTGGGCCGCGTCCGGCCTTGCCCGAAGGCATTCAAGGCGTGTTCTTGAGCCAGCGCGGCTTGGCCGAGGGCATGGGCGAGTGGGCGTTTTATGCCGCGGCGCTGCTGATGGTGCTGGCGCTGATCAAGCGCTTTCCATACCGCTGGTTTTTCAAAACCCACCACCTGATCGCGGTGGCCTACCTGGCCTTGGTCTACCACTCGGTGATCTTGCTGAAGTTTGACGATTGGAGCGGTGTATTGAGCCCGATGATGGCGGTATTGATGGGCGCGGGCAGCGTGGCGGCGGTGATGGTGCTGCTGGGGCGCACCTCGCGGCAGCGGCAATTGGTGGGCGAGGTGGCGGCCGTGCGGCGCCACGAGGCGCTGCGGGTGCTGGAGGTGGACATCACGTTCCAGGGCCGCTGGCCCGGCCACCAAGCCGGCCAATTCGCCTTCGTCACGCTCGACGACGCCGAGGGCGCGCACCCGTACACCATCTCATCGGCCTGGGCCGACAACGGGCAACTCACCTTCATCATCAAGGCGCTGGGCGATTACACGCGCACCTTGGCCGACACGTTGAAGCCGGGAGACATGGTGAAGGTGGAAGGCCCGTATGGCCAGTTCACCTTCCAGGGCACGGCGCGGCGGCAGATTTGGGTGGGCGCGGGCATCGGCATCACGCCGTTTGTGGCGCGCATGAAAACCCTGGCGCGCACGCCCGATGGCAAGACGATCGATCTGTTTCACCCCACGGCCGTGTTGGACGAGCACGCCATCAGCCTGATGACACACGACGCGGTGGAAGCGGGTGTGCAACTGCATGTGCTGTGGACCGAGCGCGATGGCCGGCTCGACGCGGCGCGCATGGCGCAGCAGGTGCCCGATTGGCGCGAGGCCGATGTGTGGTTCTGCGGCCCGACGGCGTTTGGCGAAACGCTCAAACGCGACTTCGCCGCCATGGGCTTGGCCGAGGCGCGCTTTCACCAAGAGTTGTTTGAGATGCGCTGAACGCGCAGCGAGGTTCAGAAGCTGAAACGCCGCCCACCGATCAGACCGGTGGGCGGCGTTGTGCGTGGTGCCGCTGCGCCAAGGCAGCGGCGGCAAGCCGGCAGCGCGATCAGCGCTCGTCGCTGGCGATGAACTGATAGACCTTGGCGCCGATCACCGCGCCGACGATGGGCGCCAGCCAGAACAACCACAGCTGGCTCACAGCCCAGTCGCCCACAAACAGCGCCACGCCGGTGCTGCGCGCCGGGTTGACCGAGGTGTTGGTGACGGGGATGCTGATCAGGTGGATCAGCGTCAGGCCCAGGCCGATGGCAATGGGCGCAAAGCCGGCAGGCGCGCGCTTGTCGGTGGCGCCGAGGATGATGAGCAGGAAGAACATCGTCATCACCACCTCGGTAACGAGCGCGGCCAGCAGCGAGTAGCCGCCCGGCGAGTGGGCGCCATAGCCGTTGGACGCGAAGCCCTTGCTGACGTCAAAACCCGGCGCGCCGCTGGCGATCACATACAACACACCGCCGGCCGCGATGGCCCCCAGCACCTGCGCCACGATGTAGGGCAGCAGCTTGCTGGCCGGAAACCGACCGGCCGCCCACAGGCCCACCGACACGGCCGGGTTGAGGTGGCAGCCCGAGATGTGGCCGATGGCGAAGGCCATGGTCAGCACCGTGAGGCCGAAGGCCAGTGAGACGCCGTGCAGGCCGATGCCCACGCCCGGAAAAGCCGCGGCCAGCACGGCGCTGCCGCAACCGCCCAGCACCAACCAAAACGTGCCCAAAAACTCTGCGCTGTATGACTTCATGGTGTGTCCCTCGGAAAGTTGAAAACCCGCGCATTTTGGGTGGTGACGGTGTCAACGCCCGCAACACGCCGCGCGGTAACTCAGCGGTCCCGGCCAGAGCGTGACGGGTGCCCGGAACAGCGGCCACGGCGTGGCACGGGCGCTGCACGGAGAAGAAACAAAACGAAAAGAAGCGATACCGCGCTGAGACCCGGCGCGGACGGACGCTCGGCACCATGGGCACCTGTTCAACACGCTTCAAGGAGCACCCCATGAAACCCTGGATCAAACGCAGCCTGTTTGGCGTCTTCGGCGCCACCGTCTTGCTCGGCGGCATGGCCGCTTGCGCCAACAACCGCTTCGAGCACGGCCCCATAAGCACCGAGCGCATGGCGCAGATGCGCGGCAAGGTGATCGAGCGCGTCAGCGGCAAGCTCGACCTCACCCCGGCGCAACAACAAAAGCTCGGCGTGCTGGCCGACACCCTGCAAGCCCAACGCCTGGCGATGATGGGCAGCACACCCGAGCCGCGCACCGCCATGCAAGCGCTGATTGCGGGCGACAAGTTTGACCGCAGCGGCGCCCAAGCCCTGCTGAGCGAAAAGACGCAAGCGGTGAACACCGGCAGCCCGGCCGTGATTGCCGCACTCGGTGACTTCTACGACAGCCTCAACGCGACGCAGCAGCAGCAAGTGCGCGAGATGGCCCAGCACCGCCACGGGGGTGGCTGGTTCAACCGCGGTTGAGCGCGTGGGCCCCGGCCACCATGGCACACCCGCTGAACCTGACCCGCCCGCTGGCGCAGCAGCTGCGGGCCCACGGCCCCGCGCTGCTGGCCGGCGCCTTCGACCCCCACGCCGAGCTCATGGCCCTGGTGTGGGGCCCGCGGTTTGACCGCACGCATGGGCTGGAATTGGTGTTGCGGCAAGCCCCCAGCAGCGCCCTCACCTTGCCCGCCGTGCTGGCGGCGGCCGATCATTTCGACACGCTGCCGGGCGTTGCCCAACAGCGCCTGCGCCGCTTGATCTTGCGCCACCGCGCCCTGCGCTTGCTGCCCCACCCCAGCGCGCACAGATCGCCCGACGCGGCGAGAATCTCCACCCATGCCCCGTGTCCTGCTGATTGACGACGACGCGCAACTCGGCGCCCCGCTGGCTGCGTATTTCCAGCGCTTCGAGCTGAGCCTGAGCCACGCGCTGACGCCCAGCGCCGGCCTGGCGCTGCTGCGCGCGGGCGGCTTTGACGCTGCCATTCTGGACGTGATGCTGCCCGAGATGGACGGCTTCGCGCTCTGCCGCACCATCCGCCAAGAGAGCGACATCCCGGTGGTGATGCTCACCGCACGCGGCGAGGTGATGGACCGCGTGGTGGGCCTGGAGCTGGGCGCTGACGACTACCTGCCCAAGCCCTTTGAGCCGCGCGAGCTGGTGGCGCGCGTGCAAACCGTGTTGCGCCGGCGCGTGGCGCCAGCCACCACCGCCTCGCCATTGCACAGCGAAGCGCTCCACTTTGAAGGCGGCCTCAGCATCGACCCCGTGCGCCGAAGCGTGATGCGGCAGGGCGACACGGTGGCGCTCACCGGCACCGAGTTTGAGCTGCTGCTGATGCTGGCGCGCGAGCCCGGCCGGGTGTTCAGCCGCGACGACATCCTCAACCAACTGCGCGGCCACGAGGCCGATCTCTACACCCGCGCGGTCGACATCGTGGTGAGCCGGCTGCGCAAAAAACTGGAGCCGCTGGACGCGCTGAAAACCCTGCGCAACGCGGGCTACGCCTTGGCCCTGCCGCGCAAGCTCACGCCATGAGCCAGCGCCGCCCAGCTGCTGGCATCGACCATGCCGCTGACCCCGCCCTCTGCCGCCTGCCCTGGCACCGCCGCGCGCGCCGCGCCGTGGGCCACTCCATCAAGCTGCGCTTGGTGCTGCTGTTTTTGGCGCTCGCCACCGCCATGGCGTTTGTGTTTGTCAGCGGCGCACAGCGGGCGTTTTCCATGGGCTGGCGCGACGCCGCGCGGCCGCTGTTGATGGACTATGTGGACCGCCTGGCGGCCGAGATGGCGCCCGACGCCAAGGGGCCGCCCAGCGTCGCGCGCGCTCAGGCCATTGCCGCTCGGCTGCCCGTGATCACCATCGACATCAGCGGCCCCACGGTGAACTGGCGCTCGCACCCCGAGCAGCCCGTGCCCGCCTGGCAGCGCGTGGACCTGAGCGTGATGCACCCCCCAAGCACCGAGGCCCGCCCCCACGCGCAGACCGACGACAAGCGTGACAACGTCACCAGCGATTGGCGCGACGAAGCCAGCTGGATCCGCCTGGTGCGGCGCGACACAGCCGACGGCCACCACATCGCCTTCGGCCTCAACAGCGCCGCCTTTGAGCGCCGCCCGCGCATGGTGGGTATGGCGGTGCTGTCGCTGTTGCTGCTGACGCTGTTGGCCTACCTTTACGTGCGCCGCCTGCTGCGCCCGCTCGACGCCATCACCGCCGGCGCGAAGCGTTTTGGCGCCGGCCAGTTCGACACGCCCATTCCCGTTCAGCACCCCCACAAGCCCGACGAGTTGGGCCAACTCGCCGCCACCATCAACACCATGGGCCGCGACATCCACGGCATGCTGGAGGCCAAACGCGCGCTGCTGCTGGCCATCAGCCACGAGCTGCGCAGCCCGCTCACCCGCGCCCGGCTGCACACCGAGTTGCTGCCCGACACGCAGGCCGACATCGCCCCGCAACGCGAGGCCCTGCAGCGTGACCTGCAAGAGATGGCCACGCTGATCAGCGACTTGCTGGAAAGCGAACGCCTGGCCAGCCCGCACGTGGCGCTGCAGCGCGAACCGGTCGATCTGCCCGCCCTGGCGGCCGAGGCGCTGCGCGACCTGCGCGCGCGCCATCCGGGCACCGCCGCGCCGATCTCGCTGCAGGCGGCGGCCACCCTGCCGCAGCTGCAGCTCGACCCGGCCCGCATCCGCCTGCTGCTGCGCAACCTGCTCGACAACGCGCTGCGCCACGGCACGCCGCCCGGCGCCCGCGCACCCGAGTTGGCGCTGAGCGCCACGCCCGGCAGCGGCATCAGCCTCACCGTGCGCGACTTCGGCCCCGGCGTGCCCGAGGCGCAGTTGCCGCACCTGGCCGAGCCCTTTTACCGCCCCGACAGCGCCCGCACCCGCAGCGCCGGCGGCGTCGGCCTGGGGCTCAACTTGTGCAAGCTGGTGGCGCAAGCGCATGGCGGCACCTTCAGCGCGCGCAATGCCGCGCCCGGCTTGGCCGTGACGGTGACGCTGCCCGGCCCTGGACACCGGGCCCCATCGGCCAAATAGACCCCATCGGCCCGCCGCACGCCCTACGTAGTTGACGCAAGCCCAGCACGCCGACTGCACGCTATAAACCCCTCGATGGCGGCCCTGCCGCCACGCAGCCTCACCCCACACGCCAACCAAGCGCCGCAGTGCGCCGCCGGAGACCGCCCATGACAACGCACAGCACCCGCCCCACCCTGCACCGCCGCCAACTGCTGGGCGCGCTGGCCGCCTTGTCACTTGGCGGCGCACCGCTGCTCGGCCATGCCCAAGCCGCCTTCCCGCAGCGCCCCATCACGCTGGTGGTGCCCTTCGCGCCGGGCGGTGTGGCCGACATCACCGCCCGCACCGTCAGCCAGGCCATGGCCGCGTCGCTGGGCCAGCCGATCGTGATCGACAACAAGCCCGGCGCGGGCGGCATTGTGGCCACGCAAGCGGTGCTCAAGGCGCCGGCCGACGGCCACACGCTGCTGCTGATGAGCAATGCCACGGCCGTGAGCGTGCACTTGGTGAAAAAGCTGCCGTTTGATGTGGTGAAAGACATCGCGCCCATCAGCACGCTGGGCTACTTTGAGCTCGGCTTGGCGGTGGCCAGCGAGTCGCGCTTCAAAACGCTCAAAGAGGTGGTCGCCTATGCCAAGGCCAACCCCGGCAAGCTGACCATCGGCACCATCGCCGTGGGCAGCACGCAGCACCTGAGCGCCGAGCTGTTCAAGTCGCGCGCCGGCATCGAGGCGGTGGTCGTGCCCTACAAGGGCTCACCGGCGGTGGTCAATGCGCTGCGCGCCGGTGAGATCGACCTCGCCTTCGAGATCTTGAGCCCGCTGCTGCCGCAGATCAGTGGCAAGGTGGTGCGCGCGCTGGCCGTCACCGGCCCGCAGCGGTTTGCGCTGCTGCCTGACGTGCCCACGGTGATGGAACAAGGCATTGCCAACTACACCGTGGACAGCTGGAACGCGCTGGCCGCACCGGCCGGCACGCCGCCTGCGGTGATCGAGCGCCTCCGCCGCGCCGCCCAAGAAGCCGTGGCCTTGCCCGCCGTGCGCGACAAGCTGCGCGACCTGGGTGTGAAGGCGCAAGCCAGCACCCCGGGCGAACAAGCCGCGCTGCTGGCCAGCGAGATCAAGCACTGGGGCGAGGTGGTGAAGGCCGCCAAGATCGAAGCCGAATGAGCGCCGGGGCCACCACCACCGTGCTCGGTGCGACAGCGTTTGTGCCCGGCCGCCAGGTGTCGCAACTGACGGTGATCGACACCCGCACACGGCAACAGCAGGTGCTGCTGGAAACGACGGCCCACATCGAAGCGCCCAATTGGTCGCCCGATGGCGACTGGCTGCTCTACAACAGCGAAGGCCGCTTGTTCAAGTTGCGCGCCGATGGCACGGGCGCGCCCGCTGAGGTGCCCACCGAGCTGCCGGCGTGGGCCAACAACGACCATGTGATTTCACCCGATGGCGCCACCATCTACGCCTCGGTGAACGATGGCCACATCTACGCCATCCCGTGGGCCGGCGGCGCGGCGCGGCGGGTGTCCAACCTGCACCCCAGCGGCACGCTGTGGCTGTATTACCTGCACGGCATCTCGCCCGACGGCCTGACGCTGCTCTACGTGGGCCTCACCGGCGCGGCCGACTCACCGCGTTATGGGCTCTACAGCCTGCCCAGCGCAGGCGGGCCGGATGTGTTGTTGTGGGATGGCGGGGTGCCGGCAGACGGGCCGGAGTTTTCACCCGACGGGCAGTGGATTTACTTCAATGCCGAGGCTCCCGAGCGCGACGCCGGCCATGCACAGCTCTACCGAATGCGAGCCGATGGCAGCGGCGTAGAACAACTCAGCCACGACGAGCGCGTCAACTGGTTTCCGCATCCCTCGCCCGATGGCTCGCAGCTCGCCTCCCTGAGCTACCCGCCCGGCACGCTCGGCCACCCGGCCAACCGCGAGGTGGTGTTGCACTGCAGGCCCGCGGCGGGTGGCGCCGCCACCGAGTTGGTGAGTCTGTTGGGCGGCCAAGGCACGGTCAACGTCAACAGCTGGGCGCCCGACAGCCGGTGGCTGGCGTACGTGGCTTACCCCGAGTGCGCCCCCCAGAGCGGCGCTTGAGCGCGTGCGGTGCGGAGGTCCACTGGGCCGCGTCCTAACGCCATCCTCATGCGCCCGCTGCTAATGTGGCTGCATGGCTGATACCACCTCGCTCGTTTCGATTGGCGCCCCCGCCCGGGTGGCGCCGCGCCGCCGCTGGATGCTGGCGGGGTTGACCTGGGTGCTCGCTGCGGTCGTGATGCACCTGCTCGACGGCCAGGTGGACCTGGCCAACCAGGCCATGCTGCTGGTGCTGGCCTCGGCGCTGAGTGCGCTGTGGTTGCCGGTGCGCGCCACGCTGACGCTCAGCACGCTGGCCCTGCTGGCCTTCAACTGGGCGCTGGTTCCGCCACGCGGCACCTTCTCGGTCGATCTGCGGCAGCATGCGGTGCTGCTGGGTGCCATGCTGTGCCTCAACACGCTGATCGCGCTGTTGATGGTGCGCCTGCGCAGCCGCGCAGAGCTGGCCACCGCGCAGGCCGCGCAAGCCGAACAACTGCGCCTGTGGAGCGACACCTTGCGCGATACCGCCGAGCCACTCGACCACGCGCCCACGCTGCAACAAGCGCTCTCGCACTGGGTGGGCGCGCCGGTGAGCTTGCTGCTGCCGACCACCGGCGATGCCGATGCTTGGCTGGGCACCCCTGACGCCGATCAGCGCGAAGCCCTGCACCTGGCACAACAGCAATCGCGCGCCATGGGCCCGGGCACCGGCTGGCACGACGAGCAACCCGGCTGGACCTTGCCGCTGCGTGCGCGCCACCACAGCCTGGGCGCAGCCCATCTGCCCTTGCCCGCCGATGCGCCGCCCGACCCCACCTTGCTTTTGCACGCGCAAGCGCTGTGCGACCGCCTGGGTGCCGAGCTCGACCGCAGCCACGCCCTGCGCGCCGCGCAACAAGCGCGCGACGACGCACAAGCCCAGGTGCTGCGCAGCACGCTGCTGGCCGCCGTGGCGCACGACCACCGCACGCCACTGGCCACCATCATGGGCGCGGCCTCGTCGCTGTTGGAGCAGGCCGATCGCCTGAGCCCCGAGCAGCGCCACCGCTTGGCGCAAACCGTGCTGGAGCAAACCGCGCAGCTCAGCCGCCTGACCGACAACACGCTGCAACTCGCCCGCCTCGACCGCAGCGATGCCGCGCCCGGCACGCAGGCCGTGCAACTGCGGCTCGACTGGGAATCGGTGGAAGAGATTGCCGGCGCCGTGCTTCGCCGCGCCCGCCAGCGCGAGCCGGCGCGCCGCATCCACGTGCGCCTGGAGCCCGCCCTGCCGCTGCTGCACTGCGATGCCGTGCTGCTGGCCCAGTTGCTCGACAACCTGGTCGACAACGCCCTCAAGTACAGCCCGCCCGAAGCGCCCGTCGAGCTGCTGGCGCGGCGCCTGGGCGGCGTGGTGATGCTGGCCGTGCGCGACCGCGGCCCGGGCATCGCACTGGCGCAGCGCGAGCGCGTGTTTCAGCTGTTTCAACGCGGCGAGGCGCCCACCACCACGCGCGGCGCCGGCATTGGCCTGGCCGTGTGCCGCGCCATTGCCCACGCGCACGGCGGCGATCTCACGCTGCGCCAGCGCGCCCATGGCGGCTGCAGTGTGGAATGCCGCTTGCCCGTGCAGGCGCCACCCGCCCCACCCCAGCAGGAGCTCACGCCATGAGCCAGCGCGTGCTGCTGGTGGA
>JBEAOO010000105.1:0-10490 GCA_041164825.1 Pseudomonadota bacterium
CTCCACCACGTCGATCGCCTGTTCGATCTCCAGCGGCGTGGGCAGCTCGCGCCGAAAGCAGCGACGCGCCAGCGCCGCAGCGCCGATGTCGGCCTGCCAAGCCTGCACGGCGCCATCGGGCGCGGTGACTTGCAGCGTGAGTTGGGTGTCGCTGAGGTGCAGCACGTGGCTGGGGACGGGGAGGGTCATGGCAGGGCGGCTCCAAGCGGACAGGGCAACGACGCGGCGTGGCACACCCGCCCGCGTCAAGCGCCCATGATGCCAGTGTGCTGCGGCAGGAAAGGCCTTGTGGGCAGCTCGCCGAACTCACGCCAAACCGCAGTTGGACAGGCGGCAAGCGTGTACCAGAGCCGCCGACGGTATGCGCGACTTGCCCAGAAGCGAGGGGTGTTGGCCCCAGCCACTTGTTTCAATCGCACGGTTAAAAGTGCGATTGACAGACCGATTCATCGTGCTGAAAATCAGGCCATCCTGAACCGCCAGCGAATCCGCCATGTCCACCCTCAGCGCCAACGACCTCAAAACGGGCGGCATCGCCGCCATTGAAGCAGCGCTGGCCGGCCAACCCGAAGCCATCATTTCGGTGCGTGGCAAAGAGCGCTTTGTGGTGATGGACGTGGCCCACTATCACTACTTGCGCGAGTGCGAACTCGACGCGGCACTGGCGCAAAGCCAGGCCGACCTGGCCGCCGGCCGCGTTGTGGCCGAATCGGCCCACGCCCACGCCGCGCGCTTGCAGGCCATGCTCAACGCTGAGGCCGTTGCCGTTGCACAACCCGCTGCCAAGCGAGCAGCCCAGGCCGTGCTCAAACGCGCAGCCCCACCCGCCATCAAAGCCGCGGCGCGCCCAGCCGGCGCCGTGTCGGCCAAGCAAGCTGCGTCACGCCGCAAAGGCTGAACGCGCGGAAAGCCGGCCCGTGCCCTACCACCTGCTGTTCACCGACGACTACACCCGTCGCGCCCTGCACTTTCTCAAGCGCCACCCGGCGCTGAAGTCGCAATACGCCAAGACCTTGGCCCTGCTGGAGGCCAACCCGCATCACCCCTCACTGCGTTTGCATGCACTGAGCGGCCGCCGCATGGCCGAGCTCCATTCGGTATCGATCAATCTATCGCACCGCATCACCCTGGAACTGCTGATTCACGACCAGCAGATCATCCCCATCAACGTGGGCGATCACGACGTGGTGTATTGATGGACGGCTTGCGGCCAGTTGCGGTACTTCGCCACATCTAGCCGAACAGCGGCTTCAGGCCCGGGCGGCCGGAGGACGGGGTGGAGTCACGCATGCTCAACGCAACTTAGATGCCTCGCGCATCAAGGCCCGGCAGGTGGCCAAGCCGCCGTCCAGGTGCTCGACCCCCTTCGCCTGTTGCGCCGCCACCCAGGCATCCTGAACGCGGGTGTACTGGGTGAGGGTTGCCCACTGCTCGACCTCGGTGTGGCCCAGCGTTCGCACCTGGACGCCCTCGGCTTTCAGCTGGTTGATCTGCTCGTCCAAGTGGCGATCCATAACTGATCCCAACGTGGCGTAAGCCGATGTAGCGGCACGCCGGATGGCGTCCTGGTCCTCCTGGGGAAGCCCGTTCCAGGTGGACTTGTTCATCGCCACCACATAGAGGTGCCCCAACCAAAGGTCTCGCGAGACCAGCACATGAGGTGCGGCCTCGTGCACGTTGAGCATGTACCCGCTGTCAACGTTCACCATGAGACCGTCGAGGGACTTCGCCTTGAGGGCGTCGTAGATGGCCGGCCCCCAGTGCATGGACACCGGAGTGGCCCCTGCGTTGCGCAGGAAATCCTGGTGCCAAAAGCTGGCAGAGCGCCATTTCTCGCCTCGGATGTTCGGCAACGCGGTGAGCGGTTCACGGCTGAAAAACGCGACGGGGTAGCCGGTTCCGAGGAATATTTCGACCGTGTCGTTCGCTTGCAGCTCCTTAGCGAACCCGGGCGCTTGCGCATACACACGGCGAAAGAACTCCACCTGCTGCTGGCCGGCAGGGCCGGTGGGGAAACTCTTGAACAACTGGTGCATCGGCATCTTCTCGGCGAAGTACTCGGGCACCAAGGTCGCGAGGTCCGTCGTGCGCCGCTCGCCCACCGCCGCTAACGCGTCGTAGGCGATGGCCACCTCGCCGTTCCAATGGGCCTCGATTTTCAAGCGCCCCTCCGCCTCGCGTTCGATCGCTGGGAACAACACGTCCTTCAGGAACCGGGTACGCATCCCGCCCAGCGGCTCGTGGTCGGAGTACCGGAGCACCTTCGCAGACGCGGCCGCGCCCGCCCATCGGCTCGACAGCACTGAAGCCGCCCCGATCGCGCTGCGCTTGAGCAGCATCCGACGATCGACTCCAACGTGATCCCTCTTCTTGCCAGCAGCTTGCATGTCCTGTGCCTTCTTCGTCGATGATTCAATTGTTGTGCAGCCACGTCCCGCCGACGCAGTTGACCTCGCGCTCCGACGCGGAACCGGCCTTGCGGCTGCAGCGAACGTTGAGGATCGATAATAGGAAGACGCTTCTTTTTGGTCTATTCGCATCTTGAAAAGCGCCCCGCCACCCTCCTCCGATCACTTCCAGCCCCGGCGAAGCCCGCGTCAGGCGCGCTCGGGCACAACCGTCGAGGCGATCTTCGAGGCGACCATTCAGGTTTTGCTCAAGGAAGGCCTCGCACGCCTGACTACGATCCGGGTGGCCGAACGTGCCGGCGTGTCGGTGGGAACGCTCTACCAGTACTTCCCCAACAAGCAGGCGCTCCAGTACGCGATCCTGGTGCGCCACTTCGATGAACTTGCCGTTGCCGTGGAGGGGGTGCGCGACGCGGCAGCGGTCCGTCCGCTGGCGCAGTTGGCAGACGACGTCGCCAGGGCCTACATCCAGGTTAAGACGGCGCGCCCCGATCTGACGCAAGCCCTCTACCGTGTAGCCGCCGCGCTGCAGCAGAACAAGCTGACCACGGGCGCGCACGAGCGATTGAACGTCGCCCTGCGCGACACCCTCACACGCGCCTCAGACGCCACGATGGACGACGCCGAACGGGTGGCGCGGGTTCTACTCGCGGCCTTGGCCGGGCTGGCACGCGCCGCCTTCGAGGGTGAGTTGAGAGCCGGCTTCCTCGAGAGTGACGCCGCGGCGCTTGCGCGTGCGTACCTTGCCGCAGTGGCGATGCCGCGCACGGTATAGCCTGTCTGCAAAAATCTCCTGCGCACGCGACTACATCCTTAGCCCCGCTGGTAATTTCTGACCGAAAGACGATGCAGTGATGGACGATGGTGGTGACACCGCAACGCATCAGACATAGCAGCCGGTCGCAGCTCAAGGCTGAAGGACTGCAATGGATGGCGGCTCCCCCAACCCACATCGGAAGCGGTCATCGCTGTGGTCGCCCGAGCGCATCACCCACGGGACAGCATCCCACCGCCCACCAAGCCAAAATGGCGAGATTCGACACAGCGTTGCAAAACAACCCGCTGACCCTTGGCAACTCTGTGTCGACGGCCATTTCCCAATGAATCAAGGACTTGCGATCGTCGCTGCGCAGCGTCCAACTTTTCAATGTGTCGACAAGGCGAGCGTCGAGCTCGGGCATCCACGAAATGTTTGCAACTCTGTGTCGACCAACGGCAGCTGAGCCATGCGGACGAAATGCACGGGTCCCGAAGAAGCGGAGGTGGTTAGCGCGGTTTAAGGCGTTGCACAGTGTGAAGGCTAGGGCTGGCGAGAACGACTGACAGAGCTGAGTTCGGGCAACTTTGGGAGCTGCACTCGGCGCACATTCAAGCGATGGGACTTGCACGCCGACCTAGGACGTAATGACAAACGCCTCCGCCGGGGCACCTCCGGCGGCTGTCCATTGCTCAGCGCGAGATCGGACCCGTGTAATCAGTCCACAACTTTCCGACAAAAAACCGCCCGCCGCTCACCAGTTGTCCCATCGTTCGGCCAATGCCCCCCTGACCGCCTCTCTTGAGAGCACGATCCAGTGCCGTGTGCTGGGCATCTGGCAGGGTGGCTCCAATGATTTCCCATAACGCTTCGACGTTGTAGGCCAGTCCACCTGGGGGAAGGGCCACAGGAATGGAAAGCTGCTGGTTGAACCCCAAGGCCTGCGTCACGTGCTGGAGAGCATCACGAATGGCTTTGCCCTTCGCAGAGTCAGCGGCAGCCAAGTCATAGGGGGGAGACCACTCTTTCACGGGGCTGAGGCGATCGGCATGCATCATCACCAGAGCCATTGGCGGTGGCCGAACCTCGGGGCGGGCGCGGTATGCATTTCGCAAAGCGGACAGTGTGTCCACCTCGATCGCACGTGCAGGATTGTTTGCCTGTGTCACCCACAGCACCAAGTCGGCCGACTGCATCGCCTCAAGAAGCATCACTTGGTTTTGACCGGTGGGCGCAAGGCCTGGGGTGTCAATCACAACCAAATCTCGCTCAGCGCCCATGCCGACCCGAAAAGGCTTCAGCCCATCAGTCGCAGGCAATTCGGAGACCAGTGACTTCACTTCGCCCAGTAACGCATTGGTCAGCGAGGACTTCCCAGCATTGGTCTGCCCAACGAGGATCACCTTGACGGGGACCGAGCTGGTTGCCTCGGGTGCAGCACTCAACAACGCTCGCCTCGCCTCGTCACCGGTAACGCGCAAGCGTCCTGAGTACAAGTCAATGGCCGCCCGGCCTAGCTCCTCCACAAGCAGTCGAGCCATCCACCCCAAAACCACCTGATAGCTCTTATCGAGGGCGGCACCTTGCGCCCAGCCTTTGAACTCTGTAGCGACGGCAACAGGCGGATTCACCACCAAACGACCGGTCCGATAGAGCACCGACAAAACCTTACCCGCCTTCATGCCAAACGCAATCTTGCGATGGTGAGACAGGTAGAACCGCCGAACTGCCAAGACCTGCGCAAGAGAAATCTGCTCAGATCCGGGCACACGAGAGCGAATGGCCTCGCGCAGATGCGCAGCAGCACGCTCAGCGGCGAGAAGGATTTCAGGCAGCGTGAAACGAGCCCACGGGAAGTCGGTGTCACCATGCAGGTGCTTCGCCACTCGCTGCACAACCTCATCAGCCAAATCTTGTATTCCTTGCAGGCTTCCTGGCGGCGAGCCTTGAGCGGCCATTGCCAGATCCTCTACCAAGCTCCAAGCAGCCTGCTCTGCCGGCGCCCACTCGGCACCAACCGGTTGAAACCATGGGCTGCGCGGCATGGCCTCAGCGCGCAATGAATGCGCAAGCCATGCACCGACAAGACCGGCCACTGACATCGCGCCTAGCCCCCACCACACCCATTCGGAATGCAGCAGCGTGTATAGACCAAGCACTGTCAGTGCAATGGGCGGCAACAACAGCAACGCCGCGAAAGTGACATGGCGCCAGTAATCCCCGATCAGATTGCCCATGGCCTCAAGTCCCACTTCGAGCGGCAAAGGCTCGCTTCAAGCCATCATGGAATGCCGCCTTGATTTGATCGGCATCCAGAGTGATGTCGTCTTTGATGGATTGAAAATAGACACAAGCTGCACGGCCCAGCGCGTAAGTCACCGCATAGTCCTGTGCAGCGCCCAACGGGATCATCCAGACACCGATCTTTGTCAGTTGGCGGAACACAAGCAACGCGCCTTGGTTCGCCACAATGGCCGCGCCCAGCAAGCCAGCCAGCGCTGCCACATCTTTGGCACCCCACTCAACGCCATACTCCTTGGCCAGTTGCGCCAACATGCCGGCCTGCGCAGCCGGTACCGTGACCAAACCAACCACTGGCGCAGCGCCCACAGCCGCAGCACCTGCTGCCCAAAACAAGATCTTCAGGTGATGCTGTTGAAATTGAGCATCAGCGGCGCTCGCTTGGTCGGCTTGTAGTTTGTGTCGTACGAGCGTCTTCATGCTGTCGGGTGCTACACGAAGAATCGCTCGGATCAAAGCGTCCTGCCCATAGTCCACTGGTGTGAATCCGTCGTCGGGGCGAGTGAAATCGAGGGGTACGAACAAGGGCAACTCACCCTTGATCCCTCGGAACAATTCGCGCTGATGATTCGATGCACTGGACAGAGCTCTTGGAACGCCGCCAGCCGCCAAGGCGAGTCCATCGTCTCCAAATGGGTACTCGCGTGGGTGCTCAGGGGACGTAGCCTCATACAGATCGTGCAAGCCTGTCTGCGCCACCACCACAGGCCACTTCGGATGCTGCGCTCGAATTGCATGCACCGCCTGAACCACCTCCTGCTGGGACGGATCGGCCACCTTCATCACCACGATGATCAGATGCGCTTGCGAGGTATGCCAAGCGATGTCGTCTTTCGGGTCGTAACCCGGCTCGCCCAGCCCTCGGGTATCCAAGAACCGAAGTAGCGGCGCACCCTGGGGGAAATCGAACAGCTCGGACGTCTTGGTGCACGACACATAGCCATTGCCAATTTCGGCATGTGTCGCCCCGGTTAGCGTGGCGATCAGCGATGATTTTCCGGCGCCAGTTTTGCCGAGCAACCAGACCACCGGTGCTCGGTGGGCAGTCATGTTGGCAATATCGACAATCGCCGCAGCCATCCCGGCAGGCGCGGTGGCGCCGGGGATCTCAACTGAACCAAACCATGACCTCACGCGATGCGCGTACCCCGTCACAGTCTCATTCACCGTAGTCGCTGCGGATGCCGCGGCGTCTGTGGTGGCGGTAACCATCGGCTCAGCTCGGCTGATGAGTTCCTCCCCTGCTTGAACGGCAGCCCGTTTCAATCCCTGAATACGATCTTTCAATCCAACTACTCCCCTGGGGTACCTTGGTTCTTGTTCTTGCTGGACAGGTTGAGTCCATGGAGCACAAGTATCTGTGACACTGACTCGGTCAGATTCTTCGAACCAGTCGCCTCTGCGAGCCGGCTCGGGCTGCTCAAAGCCGATCGCCGCCCTCCCACTCATCCCCAATCGACTCCGCCTGCTCCAGCACAAGCTCAACCGCCGCATCCGCATAGTCGGGCGGGTATTTGTATTTCCGCAACACCCGTTTCACCATCAGCCTCAGCTTGGCTCTCACGCTCTCCCGCTGGGACCAGTCCACGCTGATGTTCTGGCGCAGGCTCTCGGTCAGTTCGTGGGCGATCTTCTTCAGCGTTTCGTCGGTCAACTCGCGCACGGCTGATTCGTTGGTGGCCAGCGCGTCGTAGAACTTCACTTCGTCATCAGTCAGGCCCAGCGTTTGTCCACGGGTGGCGGCCTCGCGGAACTGCTTGGCCATGGCCACCAGTTCTTCCATCACTTGTGCGGTCTCGATGGAGCGGTTCTGGTAGCGCTTGATGACGTTCACCAGCAGCTCTGAGAACTTCCGCTCCTGCACCACGTTGCTGGCGAAGCGGCTCTTGATCTCGCCTTCCAGCAAGCGCTCCAGCAGCTCAACGGCCAGGTTGCGCTCGGGCAGGTTCTTCACCTGAGCGAGGAACTCATCGTCCAACAGGCCGATGTTCGGCTTGTCGAGTCCCACGGCGTCGAAGATGTCCACCACACTGCCTGACACCACGGCCGAGCTGATGATCTGGTGGATCGCCAGCTCGCGCTGCTCGTCGGTCTTCTTTTGCTGCGTGATGTCCTTCTTGGTCAGGATCACCTTCACTGCCTGCATGAAGGCCACTTCTTCGCGAACGGCTTTGGCCTCGTCCAACGTGCAACACAGCGTGAAGGCTTTGCTCATGGCCAGGGCGGTATCGGCGAAGCGCTTCTTGCCGTCGCGCGCCCCCTCGCTCTTCAGCCCCAGCACGTGATTGGCAGCGCCAGCCAGCATCTTGTGGCCGCCGGTGAGAAAGCCGCTGTAGTCGAAGCCATGCAGCAAGGCGCGCAGCACATCGAGCTTTTCTTCCAGCACGGCGTAGGCCTCATGGGCATCCACGGTCTGCTTGCCGCGGCCCTGGCTGGCCGTGTACTCCTTCATCGCGGCCTTCAGCTCGTTGCCGATGCCGATGTAGTCCACCACCAGGCCGCCCTGCTTGTCTTTGAAGACACGGTTCACCCGGGCAATCGCCTGCATCAGGTTGTGGCCCTTCATCGGCTTGTCCACGTACAGCGTGTGCACGCAAGGCGCATCAAAGCCGGTCAGCCACATGTCCCGCACGATGACCAGGCGCAGCGGGTCGGCCGGATCCTTGAAACGCTTCTCCAGCCGCTTCTTCACCTGGGCGTTGTAGATGTGTGGGCGAAGCAGGGCCTTGTCGCTGGCCGAGCCCGTCATCACGACTTTGATCGCGCCCTTTTCCGGGTCTTCGTCGTGCCAATCCGGGCGCAGCTTGATGATCTCGTCGTAGAAGTGCACGCAGATGTCACGGCTCATGGCCACCACCATGGCCTTGCCACTCTGCGCCTTGTTGCGCTCCTCAAAGTGCTGAACGAGGTCTGCCGCCACACTGGCAACGCGCGGCGTGGCGCCCACCACCTTCTCCAGCGCGGCCCAGCGGCTCTTGAGCTTGGCCTGGATGTTCTCTTCCTCGTCCTCGGCGAGTTCATCCACCTCTTCGTCGAGGTGCGGCAGCTCGTCTTCCTTCAGGCTGAGCTTGGCCAAGCGGCTCTCGTAGTAGATGGCCACGGTGGCGCCATCTTCCTTGGCCTGCTGCATGTCGTAGACATGGATGTAGTCACCAAACACAGCGCGGGTGTCGCGGTCTTCGCTGGACACGGGTGTGCCGGTGAACGCCACAAAGGTCGCGTTGGGCAAGGCGTCGCGCAGGTGCTGTGCGTAGCCCGCCTGGTACTTGTGCACCTCTGCCCCAGCGGCGCCATTCACACCGTACGCGGGCGGTGCGAAATTGGCTGGCACGGCCGTGCTCACCACGTCGCCGGTCGTCAGGGCAAAAGCGCTTCCCTCCGCCCTCGGTGCCTTGCGCTTCACCGTCTTCAGCTTGGCCTCAAAGCCGTATTGCGTGCGGTGCGCTTCGTCGGCAATCACCACGATGTTGCTGCGATCAGAGAGGATGGGGAAAGTGTCCTCGTCCTCCCCCGGCATGAACTTCTGGATGGTGGCGAACACGATGCCGCCTGAAGGCCGGTTGGCCAGTTTGGCGCGCAGGTCTTGCCGCGTTTCCACTTGCACGGGCTGTTCGCGCAGCAGGTCTTGTGCGAGGCTGAACACGCCGAAGAGTTGACCGTCCAGGTCATTGCGGTCGGTGATGACCACGATGGTGGGGTTCTGCATGGCGGGCTCTTGCATCACGCGCGCCGCAAAGCAAGTCATGGTGATGCTCTTGCCGCTGCCCTGCGTGTGCCACACCACACCGCCCTTGTGCGAGCCACCCGGGCGGGATGCCATCACCACCTGTTCGATGGCCGCACGCACCGCGTGGAACTGGTGATACCCAGCCACCTTCTTGATCAGGCCGCCGTCGTCCTCGAACAGCACGAAGTAGCGCAGGTAGTCCAGCAGGTAGGCCGGGGCCAGCGCGCCGCGCACCAGCGTTTCCAGCTCGTTGAACTGGCCCAGAGGGTCCAGCGTCACACCGTCAATGGTGCGCCAGGCCATGAAGCGCTCAGCGTTGCTCGACAGCGAGCCCATCAAGGCCTCCGAGCCGTCAGACACCACCAGCAGCTCGTTGTACTGGAACACGTCCGGGATCTGCGCCTTGTAGGTCTGAATCTGTTCGTAGGCTTTCCAGATGTTGGCGTGCTCATCAGCCGGGTTCTTCAGCTCCAGCAACACCACCGGCAGGCCGTTGAGGAACAGGATGATGTCGGGGCGACGGGTGTGGTGCGGCCCCTTGAGCGAGAACTGATTGATGGCCAGCCATTCGTTGGCTGACGCGTCGGCCCAGTCCACCAGGCGCACGAAGTCGCCCCGGGTTTCGCCGTCCTTCTGGTACTGCACGGGCACCCCGCCCACCAGCAGGCGGTGGAACTGCCGGTTGGCCGACAACAGCGCCGGCGTGCCCAGGTCTTGCACCTGCTTGAGCGCGTCCTCGCGAGCGGCCAGCGGCACGTCCGGGTTCAGGCGGTTGATGGCGCTGCGCAGGCGCTGAGGCAGCAGCACCTGGCGGTAGTGCTCGCGCTCAGGGGCGGGGCCGTCCGGGGCAATGTTGTAGCCGCTGAGATGCGTGTAGCCGGCGTCCACAAGCCAAGCCAGGGCCTCTTGTTCGAGCTGGTCTTCGGTCATGACGTCCCTATCCCTGAGCGTTTAGCATGCTAAAGGCCTAAACCATTGATTTGATTGATGAATTGTCGTCACCATGGGGTCTGCTAATCGCTTGCTAAACGCCCATCCTCGGTTCGGGGCATGGTGTAAAAAGGTTTGCCCTTTTCCACCTGCTTGACCAGAAGACAAGTGCATCTCTCTCAAGTTGATCTTCCGTCATGGCTCGTCCGCGCTTCGGTATGACTGCAATTCGTGCGTTGGCGTGCCAGGGAAGGCGCGGCGAATGCGGTGTTCCTTGACCAGCGCCTCCAGATGGCCTTTGCGCAACCCATCCTTGTTCCGGCTGAGTAGCTCCGCCAACACGCTCAGCCGCACATATCTGCCGGCA
>JBEAOO010000106.1:0-9938 GCA_041164825.1 Pseudomonadota bacterium
CTGCGTGCTCGGGCATGCCTGGCGGCGCCGCGTGGGTGGCGCTCAAGACCACCAAGTCGCCCAAGGAAGTCGGCCAGTTCCTCGACTTCATGGCGCAAGAAGCGCAAGTGACGGAGTTCGCCTCGCGCACCGACACGCTGCCCGCCCATGCCGGTGTGGCCGCCAAGGGCGTGGACTACCCCGCCGCCGGCCCGCTGGCCAAGGCCGCGCTGACCGCCTTCAGCCGCGGCACCAGCACCATTGCCGCGCCCGCCTACCAACTGCAAGGCTACAAGTACAACCGCGCGCTGATGCTGCCGACGGTGAGCCGGGTGACGCAAGCGATCGTGGGTGAGATCAGCGTCGACGAAGCGCTCAACAAGATCAGCACCGACATGGCCGAGGCCGTGAAGCAGGCCGAGAAGTAAAGCGAGCGTCGCCTGTCCATGTCCGCAATGTCCAAGCTCTTGGGCTGGTGTTTTGACCTGCTGGAGCCGGTGTTCCGGCTCGGGCAGCGCTGGCTCGGCATGTCACGCATCGGTTGGTTGTTTGTCGCACCCAACCTGCTGATCATCAGCGTTTTCACCTTCATCCCCATCCTCGTGAACCTGGTTTACGCGGTGACCGGTGGGGTGAACCTGCTGCCCACCGAGCGTCCTTACACCGGGGTGGAGAACTTCACCATCCTGCTCGAGTGCCGGGACCACACGGACATCCAGACCTGCCGCACCGATGTCTTCTGGCGGTCGATCTTCAACACCGTGCAGTTCAGCCTGATCCAGGTCGGCTTGATGGTGTTCTTTGCGCTGCTGACGGCCTTGGTGCTCAACCGCAAGATCATCGGTCGCGGCTTCTGGCGCGGGGTGTTTTTCTACCCCGTGCTGCTCTCGCCAGTGGTGGTGGCGCTGATCTGGAAATGGCTGTTGCAGTCGCAGGGCGTGTTCAACGCTGTGCTCGGCAGCATGGGCGCCACGCCGGTCGATTGGCTGCTCGATCGCCAATGGGCCTTCTTCTGGGTGGTGGCGGTGTCCATCTGGGCCCACATGGGCTTCTACACGCTGATTCTGCTGGCCGGTTTGCAGGCGATCCCGCGCGATGTGTATGAAGCCGCCGAGATGGACGCGGCCAAGCCCTGGCGTGTGCTGCGCCGCATCACGCTGCCGCTGCTGATGCCCAACCTGATCGTGGTGATGGTGCTGGCCATGATCCGCGCGGTGCAGAGCTTTGACGAGGTGTTCGTGCTCACCGGGGGCGGCCCCGGCTCGGCCACCACCTTCATCGTCCAGTACATCTACCAAACTGGTTTTGCCGAGCAGATCCACCTCTACGGCTTGGCGGCTGCCGCCTCGTTGATCTTGGCCGCTGGATTGATGCTGTTGACCTTGGCGCAACTGCGCTTGTCCAAGGCCAGCGAAGCGGGCCAGACCCGCAAGTGAAGGCGCACTCCACCATGCTTCGTTTTCTGACCCGCACCCGCGGCCGCAACCGGCTGGACTGGACCGATTGGGCGTCCTATGCCTACCTGCTGCTGGGCCTGTTCGCCATGTTCGGCCCGGTGCTGTGGCTGGTGATGTCCTCGTTCAAGAGCGAGAGCGCCATCGGCCAGTTTCCGCCCACCTTTTTGCCCTACAGCCAAAAGACCGTGGCGGTGGCCGGCCACGAGCAGCCGCTGCCGCTGTTCATCGTCAAAGACGAGCAGGGCCACAGCCGCCAACTGGCCCAGGTGCGCCGCATTGGCATCATGGCCACCATGGTCGACCCGGCCCAGCCCGAGGCCGAGATCCGCGTCAACATCAACGCGCGCACACCGGTCAACGATCTCGACTTCGCCACCCGCAACTACACCGATCTGTTCGGCAAGTTCGCGTTTGGCGCCTACCTCTGGAACAGCGTGTTCATCACGGTGGTGGCCACGCTGCTGACGCTGCTCTTCAATTCGATGGCGGCGTTCGCGCTCTCGAAGTACCGCTTCAACGGCCAGAAGACGGTGTTCCTGCTCATCATCGGCACGCTAATGATCCCGCCCACCATCATCTTGGTGCCGGCCTTCTTGGTGATCTCCAGCATGGGGCTGCTCAACAACCTGTGGGGCGTGATCCTGCCCGCGGTGGCCACCCCCACGGGCGTGTTCTTGCTGCGCCAGTACATGCTGACCATCCCCGATGAGCTGCTCGAAGCCGCGCGCATGGACAACGCCAGCGAATGGCGCATTTACTGGAAGATCGTGCTGCCCTTGGCCGCACCCGCCATGGCCGTGCTCGCCATCTTCTCGTTCATGTGGCGCTGGAACGATTTTCTGTGGCCGCTGATCGTGCTCTCCAAGGCCGAGCATTTCACGCTGCAACTGGCGCTCAACGCCTTCCAGGGTGAGCTCAACACCCAGTGGCACTACCTGCTGGCGATGACGGTGATCACGCTTATCCCGATCAGCCTGGTGTTTGCCTTCTTGCAGAAGTACATCACCACCGGCATTGCCAGCGCCGGCGTCAAGTGATTCCGTGAGCCTGGGCCGCGGTGTCGCCGTGACACCGCCTGCCCGGTTCCCCATGTCTCTTCAGGACCTCTCTCGTGGCCACTCTTGAACTCTCCCAGATCGTCAAACGCTTCGGCGATGTGACGACCATTCATGGCATCGACCTGCAAGTCAGCAGCGGCGAATTCGTGGTTTTTGTCGGCCCCTCGGGCTGCGGCAAGAGCACGCTGCTGCGCATCATCTCGGGTCTGGAAGAGGCCAGTGCTGGCGAGATCCGCATCGATGGCCAGCGCGTCAACGAGGTCTCGGCGGCGCACCGCGGCTGCTCGATGGTGTTCCAGTCGTACGCGCTCTACCCGCACATGAGCGTGTACGACAACATGGCCTTCGGGCTCGAAAACCTGAACGTGCCCAAGGCCGTGATCGCGCAGAAGGTGCAGGCTGCGGCCACGCTGCTCAAGCTCGATGCGCTGCTGCAGCGCAAGCCCACCCAGCTCTCGGGCGGCCAGCGCCAGCGCGTGGCCATCGGCCGCTCGATCGTGCGCGAGCCCAAGCTGTTCTTGTTTGATGAGCCGCTGTCCAACCTCGATGCCGAGCTGCGCGTGTCGATGCGCTCGGAGATCCGTGGCCTGCACGAGCGCCTGGGCTCCACCATGATCTACGTCACTCACGACCAGGTCGAGGCCATGACCATGGCCGACAAGATCGTGGTGCTGCGCGCCGGCCGCATCGAGCAGGTGGGCACGCCGCTGGAGCTCTACAACCGGCCGTGCAACCAGTTCGTTGCCGGCTTCATCGGCAGCCCGCGCATGAACTTCGTGCCCGCGGCGCAGTTCCGGGGTGCGCCTGCAGGCGCGCACACCATCGGCATCCGTCCCGAGCATGCGCACCTGGCCGAGCACGGCGAGCTGCGCCTGAGCATCGACCAGGTGGAGCAACTGGGCGGCTCCAGCGTGCTGCGCGGCCATGTGGTGGCCGACGCGCCATTTGAAGTGATCTTGCACGGCCAGACCGACCTGCGCGCCGGTGCCGTGGTGTCGGTGCACGTGCCGCCCGAGCAGGTGCACTGCTTCGATGCCAACGGCCTGCGGCTCTGAGCCGCCACCGATTCGACCGCTTCACCCGATTCGCCTGAGCACACCATGCGCCTGGACCACCCTCCCGTTTTCGCCCTGCACCGCCGCAGCGGCAACCACCTCACGCTGCAAAGCCCTGAGGGCGCCGTGGCCCATGTCTGGGTGCTGGAGCAGGACATCGTGCGCCTGATGGTGCTGCCCAGCGGGCAGATGCAGATGCCGCGCAGCTGGACGGTGGCGCCCGGCTTGGCGAACCTGCCGGTGGACGGCCACGACCGGCTGGACGTGAGCGCCTTTGCGCTGCCCGAGTTTGCGCTGGAAGAGAGCGAGGGCCAGTTGCGCCTCACCACCGAGCAGGTGCGCCTGACGATCACCCTGCGCGGCCTGTTCTGCCAGTGGGAGAGCCGCCGCCACGGCGCCTGGGTGGTGACCGCCCAGGACCGCAGCACCCAGGCCTACAACTTCGGCTGGTGGGACGAGCGCGTCTACCACTACCTGCAGCGCACGCCGGGCGAGGCCTACTACGGTCTGGGCGAGCGCTCCGGCGACGCCAACCGCTCCGGCCAGCGCTACCGCATGTGCAACCTCGACCCCATGGGGTACAGCGCGCGCACCACCGACCCGCTGTACAAGCACATCCCCTTCTACATCACCCGCCTGGGCGGCAGCGAGCCCGCCCGCGCCGGCACCTGCTACGGCCTTTTTTACGACACCTTGTCCGATTGCGCCTTCGACATGGGCCGCGAGATGGACAACTACCACGGCCACTACCGCCACGTCGTGGCCGACCACGGCGACCTCGACCTCTACTACATCGCGGGCGACGACCCCGCGGCCATCACCCGCCGCTACACCTGGCTGACCGGCCGGCCGATCTTTCCGCCGCGGTATGCGCTGGGCTACTCGGGCTCGACCATGAGCTACACCGATGCGCCCAACGCGCAAGCGCGCATGGGCGAGTTCCTGGCGCGCTGCGCCGAGCACGACATCCCCTGCGATTCCTTCCACCTCTCGTCGGGCTACACCTCGATCGGCCCGGGCCGCTACGTCTTCCACTGGAACCGCGACAAGTTTCCCGACCCCGCCGGCTTCGTGCAGAGCTACCTCGACCGCGGCGTGCGCCTGGTGCCCAACATCAAACCCGCGCTGCTCGACAACCACCCGCGTTTTGCCGAAGCACGCGCCGCCGGCCTGCTGGTGCAGGACCCCGACGGACAGCCCACGGCGGTGCAGTTCTGGGACGGCACCGGCGCCTACCTCGACTTCACCAACCCGGCCACCATCGACTGGTGGAAGGCGCAGGTGACCGAGCAATTGCTGAAGTTCGGCATCCCCTGCACCTGGAACGACAACAACGAGTACGAGATCTGGAGCGACCAGGCGCAGGCGCACGGCTTTGGCCAGCCCTATTCGGCCAAGCGGGCCCGCACGCTGCAGACGCTGTTGATGATGCAGGCCTCGCACGCGGCGCAAACCGCGTTCGACCCCGAGCAGCGGCCCTACTTGGTCTCGCGCGCTGGTGCGGCCGGCATGCAGCGCTATGTGCAGACCTGGTCGGGTGACAACCACACCTCTTGGGAAACGCTGCGCTACAACATCCGCATGGGGCTGGGCCTGGCGATGTCCGGCGTGTCCAACACCGGGCACGACATCGGTGGCTTCTCGGGCCCCGCGCCGGGCCCGGAGCTGCTGCTGCGCTGGATGCAGTTCGGCGTGTTTTTGCCGCGCTTCAGCATCCACTCCTGGAACGACGACGGCACGGTCAACGAGCCCTGGATGTACCCGGAGGTCACGCCGCAGGTGCGCGCACTCATCCAGTTCCGCTACCGCCTGATGCCTCACCTGTATGACCTGGTGTGGCGCTACCACCGCGACTTCGAGCCCATCATCCGCCCCACGTACCACGACTTCCCCGACGACGCCCGCGCGTTCGAGGAGAACGACGAGATGCTGATCGGCGCCAACCTGCTGTTGGCGGCCGTGGTGGAGCCGGGACAGACCGAGCGCCGCGTCTGGCTGCCGGGCACGGGCGCCTGGGTCGACTGGCAAAGCGGCCAGCGCTGGGCCGCCGGGCAGCACATCACCTTGGCGGCGCCGCTGGCCGGCTTGCCGCCGCTGCTGGCGCGCGAGGGCAGCGCGGTGGCGCTCAACCTGGGCGAGATCCACTTCGACGCGGTGCAGGACCAGCGCGGCTTTCGTGTGTTCCCGCTGCCGGGCGAGGGCGTGTTTGACGCCACGTGCTTTGAAGACGACGGCCGCTCGCTCACCGAACGCGATGGCGCGCACGGCCAGTGGCGCCTGCAGGTGCGCAGCAGCGAGGCGGCCTTGCAGATCAGCGTGGCGCGTGAGGGCCAGCGCCCGCCGCAGGGCGAGCTGCTGTTGATCGAGCTGCCCGCCAGCGAGCGCCGCAGCTTGCAGTTCAGTGGTGCCACCTTGACGGGCGAGTGCCTGGTCGACGGCGGCGCCTGGCGCCAGCTCACGCTGCAGTTGCCCGCGCTCACCGCCGGCTGATCCACGGCCCATCCTTCAGACCCCCACCGCGCCCGAGGCGCGTGTGCATTGCAACCCTTTCCAGACCTCCGCCCATGTCCACTGCCTCCACCCCCGTGATCACCGCGATGCGCGTGGTGCCTGTTGCCGGCCGCGACGGCATGCTGCTCAACCTGAGCGGCGCACACGCCCCGTTTTTCACCCGCAACCTGCTGATCCTCACCGACAGCGCCGGCCGCACCGGCGTGGGCGAGGTGCCCGGCGGCGAGAAGATCCGCCAGACGCTGGAGGACGCCGCGCCGCTGGTGCTGGGCCAGGCGCTGGGCAACCACCTGCAGGTGCTGCAGCGTGCGCAGCAGGCTTTTGCCGACCGCGACAGCGGTGGGCGCGGCCTGCAGACTTTCGATCTGCGCACCACCATCCACGCCGTCACGGCCATCGAATCGGCCCTGCTCGACCTGCTGGGCCAGCACCTGGGCCTGTCGGTGTGCGACCTGCTCGGCGAGGGCCGGCAGCGCGATGCGGTGGAGATGCTGGGCTACCTGTTCTTCGTTGGCGACCGCACGGCCACCGATCTGCCTTACGCCAGCGAGCCGGGCGCGGACAACGACTGGTTCCGCCTGCGCCACGAGGCCGCCATGACGCCCGAGGCCGTGGTGCGCCTGGCCGAGGCCGCGCGCGAGCGCTATGGCTTCAACGACTTCAAGTTGAAGGGCGGTGTGCTGGCCGGTGACGCCGAGGTGGACGCGGTGACGGCGATCCACGAGCGTTTTCCCACCGCGCGCGTCACGCTCGACCCGAACGGCGGCTGGCTGCTCAAGGACGCGATCCGCCTGGGCCAGCGCATGCGCGGTGTGGTGGCCTATGCCGAAGACCCTTGCGGTGCGGAGGAGGGCTTCAGCGGCCGCGAAGTGATGGCCGAGTTCCGCCGCGCCACCGGCCTGCCCACGGCCACCAACATGGTCGCCACCGACTGGCGCCAGCTGGCTCACGCGCTGAGCCTGCAGAGCGTGGACATCCCGCTGGCCGACCCGCACTTCTGGACCCTGGCGGGCAGCGTGCGCGTGGCGCAAACCTGCCGCGACTGGGGCCTGACCTGGGGCAGCCATTCCAACAACCACTTTGATGTCTCGCTGGCCATGTTCACCCAGGTGGCGGCGGCCGCGCCCGGCAAGGTCACGGCCATCGACACCCACTGGATCTGGCAAGACGGCCAGCGCCTCACCACCGATCCGCTGCAGATCGTCGGCGGCCATGTGCAGGTGCCGAAGCAGCCGGGCCTGGGCGTGACGCTCGACATGGCCGAAGTGGAGAAGGCCCACCAGCTCTACCTGCAACATGGCCTGGGCGCGCGCGACGATGCCATGGCCATGCAGTTCCTCATCCCGGGTTGGACCTTCCACCCCAAGCGGCCGGCGCTGGTGCGCTGAACCACCGTTGTTCGCTCTGCCTCTGCCTCTGCCTCTACCTCTGCCTCTACCTCTGCCTCTACCAGTCAGGACCTGACCATGACGACTCTTGCTCGCCGCTTGTTGTGTGCTGCCGCCGTGGCCGCACTCGCGCTCACCACCACCCAGCAGGCCATGGCGCAAGCCTGGCCGGCCAAGCCGATCCGCATCATCGTGCCCTATACGCCGGGCGGCTCGTCGGACATCATTGCCCGCCTCATCAGCCAGCCACTGTCGGATGCGCTCCAGCAAACCGTGGTGGTCGAGAACAAGCCCGGCGCCAACGGCAACACCGGCACCGAGCTGGTGGCCAAGGCGCCGGCCGATGGCTACACGCTGTTGCTCTGCGATGTGGGCGCACTGGCCATCACGCCGTCGATCTACACCAAGCTCGGCTTCGACCCGAGCAAAGACCTGCGCGGCGTGGGCATGCTGGCCTACTCGCCGCACCTGTTGGTGGTGCACCCCTCGGTGCCGGCCAACAACCTCAAAGAGCTGGTGGCCTTGTCCAAAACCACGCCGCTGAGTTTTGCCGTCACCGCCATCGGCAGCGCGCCGCACCTGGCCGGTGTGGCGGTGGAGCTGGGCAGCGGCGCCAAGTGGAACTACATCCCCTACAAGGGCGGATCGCAGGCCGTCCAGGACACCATGGGCGGCCAGACCCAGGTGCTGATGAACGGCATGCTGGCCACGCTGCCGCATGTGCAGTCGGGAAAGCTGAAGGTGCTGGGCGTGTCGCGCGCCACGCGCGTGCCGCTGCTGCCGCAGGTGCCCACCATTGCCGAGCAAGGCCTCAAGGGCTTCGAGTCGGGCACCTGGCAAGGCGTGTTGATGCCCGCTGGCACGCCGCAGCCGATCGTCGACCGCCTTGCGGCAGAGCTCACCCGCATCATCCGTTCGCCCGAGGTGCGCTCGCGCCTGACCGCGCAGGGCGCCGAGGTCTACACCATGTCGCCCACCGAATTGACCCAGTTTTACGCCCGCGAGCGTGTGAAGTGGGCCGGCGTGGTGGCGCAAGCGGGTGTGAAGCTCGATTGATGCCGGCCGGCCTGCCGCCACACTGCGTGCCAAACCGCGCGCCCCATTGCGCGCGATGGCTGTCTGCCGGTTCGCCGGTGTGTGTTTGACGGGGAATCCGGATGCCTGTGTCGCCCTGCCTGCTGCAAACCGGCCCGCTCGTGCCGCTGCTCACCGGGCCGCTCTGTGGCCGCTACGCCGTTGAGCGGCTGATGGATGCGGCCGAGCCGCTGGCTTGGTTGCGCGCCGAGGGCGCGCGCTTTGACGGCATCGTGTGCTCGGCGGGGCTGGGCTTTTCGGCCGAGCTGCTGCCGCTGTTGCCCAAGCTGCGCGTGGTGTCGAGCTACGGCGTGGGCCTCGACAAAATCCCGGTCGATGCCTTGCGCGCACGCGGCATCGCACTCGCCACCACCAGCAACGTGCTCAACGACTGCGTGGCCGACGCCGCGTGGGCGCTGCTGATGGCGCTGGCGCGGCGCGTGGTGGAGGCCGATGCCTATGTGCGCGCGGGCCAATGGGCCAGCGAGGGCCTGAACCGTTTTCCGCTCGGCCGCCGTGTCAGTGGTGCGCGCTTGGGCATCGTCGGCCTGGGCCGCATTGGCCAGGTGGTGGCGCGCCGCGCCAGTGGGTTTGACATGACGGTGGCTTATCACAGCCGCCGTCCGGTGGCCGATGTGCCCTGGCGCCATGAGCCTGATCTGAGCGCGTTGGCGCGCGGCAGCGACTTCTTGGTTGTCATCGCCGCCGGTGGCGCCAACACGCAGCATCTCATCGGCGCCGAGGTGCTGACGGCCCTCGGCCCGCGCGGCTTTCTCATCAATGTGGCCCGTGGCAGCGTGGTCGATGAAACCGCTCTGATCGCGGCACTGCAGGCGGGTGAGATTGCCGGCGCGGGCCTGGATGTGTTCGAGGGCGAGCCGAACATCTCGGCCGCCCTGCGTGCGGCACCACGCACCGTCTTGCTGCCGCACATCGCCAGCGCGACGGAGGAAACCCGTCTGGCCATGGCCGAGCGGGTGATCGAGAACCTTGAGGCTTGGTTTGAGACGGGGCGATTGATCTCACCGGTCGCTTGAAGCGTCGGGGCCGACCTCACACCGAAGTTGGTGCTCGGAGCGCAGTGCCGCACTCGCTTTGCTCCGTGTCCTCCGCCGGCCTGCGGCCGGCTCCCCCTTGACCTGTGCAAAGCGAATGCGGCACTGCGCTCCCCGAACCCATCTTGGCGTGCCACTTCTGCGCATGCCTCGGAGCATCCAGGGGCGGTGATGGGCCAGGCCGATTTGCGCAGGAGGAGGGCACGCGCAGCAAATCGGCCTGGCCCATCGCCGCCCTCGCGCCGATCGTTGAACGGACCACCTTCGAACGGGAAGCGACCTCATGCCCAGCCCTGCAATGCGCCGAGGACTCAACTTCCGGGCCATGCCGAACGCGCAAGTCCGAGCCCTGCAAAACGCC
>JBEAOO010000107.1:0-12772 GCA_041164825.1 Pseudomonadota bacterium
GCATCGCGGTGATCGGGGACGGGGCTCTTTCCGCGGGCATGGCGTTCGAGGCCCTCAACAATGCGGGCGTTCCCCACGATGGGCAGCGCGCCAAGCTACTCGTGGTGCTCAACGACAACGACATGTCGATCTCGCCGCCGGTGGGCGCGCTCAACCGCTACCTGGCGCGTCTGCTCAGCGGCAAGTTTTACGCCGCGGCCCGCCAGGGCGCCAAGAGCGTGCTCAAGAACACGCCGCTCTACGAGTTTGCCAAGCGCTTCGAGGAGCACACCAAGGGCATGGTCGTGCCCGGCACGATCTTCGAGGAGTTCGGCTTCAACTACGTCGGCCCCATCGACGGCCACGACCTCGACTCGCTGATCCCCACGCTGGAAAACCTGCGCCAGGCCAAGGGCCCGCAGTTTCTGCACGTGGTCACCAAAAAAGGCTTTGGCTACAAGCTGGCCGAGGCCGACCCGGTCAACTACCACGGCCCCGGCAAGTTCGACCCCGCCGTGGGTCTGACCCCGCCGGCCAGCCCCGCCAAAACCACCTTCACCCAGGTGTTCGGCCAGTGGCTGTGCGACATGGCCGAGGCCGACAAGCGCCTGGTGGGCATCACCCCCGCCATGCGCGAGGGCTCGGGCATGGTCGAGTTCGAGCGCCGCTTCCCCACCCGGTATCACGACGTGGGCATTGCCGAGCAGCATGCCGTCACCTTCGCCGCCGGCCTGGCCTGCGAGGGCCTCAAGCCCGTGCTGGCCATCTACTCCACCTTTTTGCAGCGCGGCTACGACCAGGTCATTCACGACGTGGCGCTGCAAAACCTGCCGGTGGTGTTCGCCATCGACCGCGCCGGCCTGGTGGGTGCCGACGGCGCCACGCATGCGGGCGCTTATGACATCGCCTACCTGCGCTGCATTCCCAACTTGGCCGTGCTCACGCCGTCCGACGAAAACGAATGCCGCCTGGCATTGAACACCGCCTTTGCGCAGCAGCAGCCTGTGGCCGTGCGCTACCCGCGCGGTGCCGGCGTGGGCGTGGCGGTGCAAAAAGACCTGAGCTTGACCTTGCCCTGGGGCCAGGGCGACGTGCGCCGCGAGAGCCGCCTGCCTGCCCAAGGCAGCCAACCCCGCATCGCCCTCCTGGCCTTCGGCACCTTGCTGCACCCGGCCTTGGCCGCGGCCGAGAAGCTCGATGCCACGGTGGCCAACATGCGCTTCGTGAAGCCGCTCGACGTGGCGCTGTTGACCCGCTTGGCGCGCGAGCACGATGCGCTGGTGACAGTGGAAGACAGCTGCCTCATGGGTGGCGCCGGCAGCGCCGTGCTCGAAGCGCTGCAGGCCGCCGGCATCAGCATGCCGGTGCTCACGCTCGGTTTGCCCGACGAATTCATCGAGCACGGCGATGTGGCCAAGCTGCATGCGGGCGTGGGCCTGGATGCCGCGGGCATCGAGCGGTCGGTGCTCAAGCGTTTTGCCGCGCCACCCAGCCTGGTTCGCCCCGCCGCTTCCGCTTAACCGGCACAGCAGGTGAGGGCGCGCCCGCCACCCGCCCATCAATTGTTTTGATCGCAGAGATCAACACCTTGCTCAGACAGGGTGCACTGAAAAATGCGATCCTTCAGGCCTTGGCTGCACCACACCGCAGCGCGGGTGACCAACCCACCCGCTGCCCATTGCCCCCCGGAATTGCTCTCATGACGAACTTGAAAGACGCGCTGCACATCCCCGACACCCAGAGCGAGCGCGACGAGCGCCACCTGGCCATCCAGCGCGTGGGCGTCAAGGATGTGCGCTACCCGCTGCAGATCCGTGTCGGCACGGCCGCCCAGCCCACCGTCGCCTCCTGGGACCTCGACGTGGCCCTGCCCGCCGAGCAAAAAGGCACGCACATGTCGCGCTTTGTGGCCTGGCTCGACGCGCTGGACGCCCCCATGGACCGCGCCAGCCTGGCCGACGGCCTGGCCCGCATGCTCGACAAGCTGCACGCCACAGAGGGCCGCATCGAAGCGCGCTTCCCGTTTTTCATCCGCAAGCGCGCCCCGGTGAGTGGTGTCGAGAGCCTGCTTGAATACCAAGGCCGCTGGATCGCCGAAGCCCAGGCCGGCGTGAGCAGCATCTGGGCCGAGGTGGTGGTGCCGGTGAAATCGCTGTGCCCGTGCTCGAAGGAAATCTCCGACTACGGCGCCCACAACCAGCGCTCCCACGTCACCATCCGCGCTGAGTTGCTGGCCGACATCAGCTGGAACGAGCTCGTGCGCTTCGCTGAAGAGAGCGGCTCCTGCGAAATCTGGCCCATGCTCAAACGCGCCGATGAAAAGTGGGTGACCGAGCGCGCCTACGAAAACCCCAAGTTCGTCGAAGACCTGGTGCGCGACGTGGCCCTGCGCCTGAACGCCGAACCGCGCATCGGCCGCTACAGCGTCGACGTCGAGAACTTCGAGTCCATCCACGCCCACTCGGCGTTCGCGCGCATCGAGCGCGGTTGAGCATGGGCTGAGTCGCCCACGCCGGGATGGTGGTGGGCGATCTCGGCCCGCCACCTGGCGGGGTGTGCACACCGTTTGCACGCCCTTGCACGCTGAGCCCCTCAAGCACCTGTCGATCGGCCCCCGAATGAGGGGTTTGTTGGCTGATGTCCCCGGTCTGCGCCATTGCTGCGTCACAGTGCACGGTTTTCGGCGAGGCCTGCCGTGACCGTCTCCGTCTGCCCGTCCAATCCCCCTTCCAAACCGCACCTTGATCGCCGCTGGGCCTGGTGGGCCCACCTTGATCGAGTGACGAACCGCCGTGCTCTGCAAGCGTCGCCCCGAGCAACGCCTGCGGACCCCAGCGCGGTCAGCGGCACCACCAGGGGGAAGAGATCGTGGCAAAGTCAGTTTGTGCGGCCGTGCGGCCGCAGCAATCCGCATGGGCGGGGTCGGGGTCGGGGTTGCGGGCAGCGCAAGTGGGCGGCCTGTGGTGCGCCTTGGCCTTGGCGTCAACCGCTGGGGCGCAAAGCATGGCCGATGCGCCCACCAGTGTCGACGCCGCCGAGCAGCGCCGAGCCGCTGAACGCGAGGCAGTGAGGCGCAGCGCCCAAGAGCGCGATGCCTTTGTGCCGCGCCCTGTGGCCGCAGCCGATGCTGCCGCCAGTGCGCCTGCGGCCTTGCCCGCTGGCGAATCGCCTTGCTTTCCCATCCACCAACTGCACTGGCGTGGCGCCGACCCGGCGGCGTTCCCCGGGCTGATCGAGGCCTTGAGCGGCCCGGGTGCCGTTGATGCGCCGGTGTTGCCCCGCTGCCTGGGCGCACAAGGCGTGGGCCTGCTGCTCAAGCGGGCGCAAGACGCGCTCATCGCGGCTGGGTTTGTGACCACCCGGGTGCTCGCGGAGCCGCAAGACCTGCGCAGCGGCGAACTCACCCTCACGCTGATGCCGGGCCGCCTGCGCGTCACCCGCTTCAGCGAGGCCAGCAGCCCGCGCGCCACGGCCTGGAATGCGGTGCCCATCCGCCCTGGCCAGGTGCTGAACCTGCGCGACATCGAGCAAGGCCTCGACAACTTCAAGCGCCTGCCCACGGTGGACGCCGCCATCCGCATCGCCCCCGCCGAGCAGCCCGGCGAGAGCGACTTGTTGATTGATTGGCAGCAGGGCTTTCCGCTGCGGCTGGCCGCTACGCTGGACGACAGCGGCGGCCGCGGCACCGGCAAATATCAAGGTGAGCTCACGCTCAGCGCCGATCATTGGTTGGCGCTCAACGACTTGTTTTATGCCAGCGTCAGCCACGACCTGGGTGGTGGCGATGCCGACGCGCGTGGCACCCGCGGCCTCACGCTGCACCACAGCCTGCCGCTCGGCCACTGGTTGCTCAGCACCACCGCCAGCGCCAGCCGGTTTGCGCAAAACGTGGCCGGCGCCAGCCAGAACTACAGCTACCGCGGCAGCAGCCGGCAGATGGAACTGCAACTGGCGCGAACCCTGCAGCGCGATGCCACAAGCAAAACCAGCGCCCATGTGCAGGCCTTTGTGCGCGCATCCAGCAACTTCATCGACGACACCGAGGTGGAGGTGCAGCGCAGGCGTGTGGGTGGTTGGGCCGTGGGCATCAACCACCATGTGGATCAAGGCCACCGCACGCTGGACCTGGCGGTGGACCACAAGCACGGCACCGGCGCCTTCGGCGCGCTGCCCGCACCCGAGCAGGCCTTTGGCGAAGGCACCTCGCGCTTCGCCTTGTTCACCGCCAGCGCCGCGCTCACGCAAGGTTTTGAGCACGCCGGCCGTTCCTGGACCTACAGCGGTCAGCTCCGTGCCCAACTCAACCGCACGCCGCTGGTGCCGCAAGACCGCTTTGCCATTGGCGGGCGCTACACCGTGCGCGGCTTTGACGGCGAAGCCACGCTCAGCGCCGAGCGCGGCTGGCTGCTGCGCAACGAGTGGTCCACCCAACTGGGCAGCAGCGCGCAACAGTGGTTTGTCGGCCTGGACCACGGCGCCGTGGGCGGCCCCAGTGCCGGCAGTCTGGCTGGGCGCCACCTCACGGGCGCCGTCACGGGCGTGCGCGGCGCGCTGGGCCCCGTGCAATTCGAGGTGTTTGCGGGCGCGCCGCTGTGGAAGCCCGCGGGCATGAGCAGCGCCGGCCTCAGCACCGGCGTTCGCTTCAGCGTGGCCCTGGGGGCATCGCCCGGCGGTGTGGCGCAGGCGCCTGCCGCCACCGCACCTTGAACTGACAACACAACAAGCCAAGCGCAACGCGCAACGCGCAACACGCGACAGGGAGACCCACCATGAACAAGCACTGCTTTCGCATTGTCTTCAACGCCCGCCGCGGCCAGCTCATGGCGGTGGCCGAAATCACTGCAGCAGCGGGGCAGGGCGCCCCTGGCGAGCGCCGCGCTGCGGCCCAAAGCGCGGGCTGTGCTCTGAACACCGCGCTCGGGCCCCTGGCTCACGGCGTGATGCTGGCCCTGGGGCTCATGCTCCCCGCCGCATCGGGCGTGGCCTGGGCCCAAGTGGTGGCCGACCCGAGTGCTGCCGCCGCCTTGCGCCCCACCGTGCTGCAAACCGCCAACGGCCTGCCGCAGGTCAACATCCAAACCCCCAACGCTGCCGGCCTCAGTCGCAACGCCTACAGCCAGTTTGATGTGACGCAACGCGGCCTCATCGTCAACAACAGCCGCAGTGGTGCTGCCACCGTGCTGGCCGGCCAGGTGGCGGCCAACCCCTGGCTCGCCACGGGCAGTGCGCGCGTCATCCTCAATGAGGTCAACAGCAGCGCGCCCAGCCAGCTCAAGGGCTACATCGAAGTGGCAGGCGCCAAGGCCGATCTCATCATCGCCAACCCCAGTGGCATCGTGGCCAATGGTGCGGGCTTCATCAACGCCGGCCGCGCCACGCTCAGCACCGGCACACCGGTGTTCAATGGCGCTGCGCTCAGCGGCTGGCAGGTCAGCCAAGGCGGCATCGTCATCGACGGCCTGGGGCTCGATGCCAGCCTCACCGATGCCACCGACATCCTCGCCCGTGCCATCGCCATCAACGCTGGGTTGTGGGCCAACGATTTGCGCGCGGTGGCGGGGCCCAGCCTGGTGCCCGTCGACCCGCTGGCCGGCCCGGTGACTGCCGCGTTGGGCACGGGCCCCGTGCCCAACCTCGCGCTCGATGTGTCGCAACTCGGTGGCATGTATGCCGGCCGCATCCACCTCATCGGCACCGAGCAGGGCTTGGGTGTGCGCAACGCTGGCGTCATCGGCGCCACCGCGGGCGATGTGATCATCCAAAGCAACGGCTGGCTCAGCAACAGCGGCAGCCTGCAATCCAGCGGCCACAGCGCGCTGCAAGTGGCGGGCCCGCTGCTCAACAGCGGCGTGGTGTATGCCGGTGGCCTGCTGGGCGCCGAGTCGGGCGAGCGCATCAGCAACACCGGTGTGATGGCCGCGCAAAGTGATGTGGAACTCTCGGCCCCCAGCATCAGCAGCGCGCTCAACAGCGTGTTGGCCGCTGGCGTCAAGGCCGATGGCAGCTTGGGCAACCAAGGCGCGCTCACACTCAACGCCAGTGATGCCGTGCAGGCCTCGGGCCAGTTGCTGGCCGCTGGGCTCTTGAGCGTGCAGGGCAGCAGCATCTCGCTCGCCAGCAGCCAAGTCAGCGCGCAAAGCGCCCAACTCATCGCCACCGCGGGCGACGTGAGCACGGCCGGCGCCACGCTCACCGTGCCAGGCGCGCTCGACCTGCGTGCGGCCACCCTGCACAACGAAGGCGGCAGCCTCAACGCCGGGGCCCTGCGGCTGCAACTGGGAGAGCTGCGCAATGCCGGTGGCGCCCTGGTGCAAACCGGCAGCGCGCCCACCACCCTCAGCCTCAGCGCCACCGACGCCGTGCTCGACAACACCGGCGGCCTCATCGCCAGCAACGGCGTGAACCTCAGCCTCAGCGCGCCCACCGTGCTCAACACCGACGGGCAAATCTTGCACGCCGGCAGCGGCACCTTGGCCGTGGCCGCCAACACCCTGAGCGACCAGCGCGGGCAAATCACCAGCCTTGGCACGGTCGATCTGCAAGCCACCACCGTTGACCACCGCCAAGCCACGACCAGCGGCCAGCAACTGGCCGTGCGCGCGCAGCAGCTCGACAACAGCGGCGGGGTGTTGGACGGGCAGCTGGGGCTGGCCTTGAATGTGGTCACCGAGCTGATCAACACCGATGGCGTGATGCAGTCCCAAGCCGGTGCCATCAGCCTGGCTTCAGAGAACTTTGCCAACGGCAATGGCACCGTCTTGGCCGCCTCGGCGGTCTCGATCGATCTCAGCTCTCTGCTGTTGCCCTGGGGTGGCCTGTTCACCAACGCGGGCAGTGTGTATGCCGCAGGTGCGCTCTCGGTGAGCGGCGGCACCGTGCTCAACGAAGGCATCCTGGCCGCCCAGGGCGATGTGAGCATCACCGGCGACTTGGAAAGTGGGGGCCAAAGCGTGATCGCCGCCGGCGTGATGCCCGATGGCAGCCTCGGCGCCGTGGCGCGAGACCTCACCCTCACCAGCACGGGCGACCACCTGTTTGCCAGTGGGCAGATCGTGGCCACCGGCACCCTGCGCATGAGCTCGAACCGCAGCCTCTCGCTCGATGGCAGCCACACCAGTGCGCGTGACATCGTGCTGGACGCGCCCTGGGCCGTGCTGACGGGCGACATGGGCGCGCGCCGCAAATACTACGGGCTCAGTGTGGATGGTTTTGTTCTCACCGATGCGCCCGACCTCATCACACCCGATGATGGGTTTGGTCGGACCCGTCTGGTCCACGCCCAAGGCCCAGCCACGATCACGGCCACCGGCACCTACCGCGTCAACACCCGCACCCTGCGCAATGAAGGCGGCAGCACCACGGCGCAAGCCATGGAGCTCACACTGGGCAATCTGGCCAACCCGCTCGGGCAACTGATCCACACCGGCGATGGCGCCTTCACCTTGCGCCTGCCCAGTGGTCTGGAGGAACAAGGTTTCCTCAACAACACCGACGGTCTCATCGTCAATCAAGGTGCCGGCCTGATGACCTTGGAGGTGCCTGAGATCTGGGGCAACCGTGGTGTCATTGCCGCCGCCCAGAACCTCAGCTTGGATGTGGGGTGGCTCGACAACGCAGAGAGCCAGATCGCTGCCAAGCAGTTGAACATCCACGCCGACCATCTTTCCAACAGAGCGGGCGTCATTCTCCAAACCGGCAGCGATCCGGCGCAAGTTCGCATCAGCGACGCTCTCAACAACAGCCAGGGCCGCATCGCGAGCAACGGTGAATTGGCCGTGCATGCGGGCGTGCTGCACAACCGCGGTGGCCAACTGCAAGTGACCGGTGGCCAAGCGCTGCGCGTGGATGTGGACGGCACGCTCTACAACCTGGAAAAAGGGCTCATCGCCGCCAGCGGCGAGCTGTCCGTGGTGGCGCAGGCCGTGGACAACAGCGCCAGCAGCTTCGCCGCAGGCCAATCGCTCACCCTCAAAACCACCACGAGCCTCACCAACAGCAGCGGTGGGCGCGTGGTGGGCGGCGGCGCTGTGTCGCTGCAGGCCGGCAGCACCTTCAACAATTCGCAAGGGGGCGAAGTCGTGGCGACCGACGGTTTGAGCGTCACTGCGCAGACCATCAACAACAGCACAGGCACGATGTCCGCTGGCGGCAGCGTGGCACTCGACGCCACCACGGCGCTGAACAACCGAGACGGCCGCGTGGCAGCCACCGGCGACCTCAGCGTTCGCAGCCCGCAACTTGACAATACCCGCGGCCTGCTGCGCAGCGGTGAGGCCGTGGCGCTGAGCGTGGCGAATGTGGTCAACAGCGATACCCGCGGCACCGACCAGGGCATCGAAGGGCGCCAGGTGCAGATCGACGCCAGCACCCTCAACAACGGCCAGGGTGCGCTGCGCGCCTTGGACGACATCACCGCTCGCGTCAGCACCAGCGTCAATAACCAACTCGGCCTCATCCACGCCGGCCGTACCCTCAGCCTGCGCGATCCCGCGGCCGATACCAGCGCCGTGCGCCCACTCAGCGTGGCCAACGACGGTGGCCTGCTGCTGGCTGACCAGCAACTCACCGTGGTCGCCGGCGCCCTCACGGGCGGCGGCCAAGTGCTGTCCCGGGGCGATCTCGGGCTCGATCTGAGCGGTGTTTTTGAGCTGCCGGCCCTGGGTGAGATCACCGCCAACCGCAACGCCACGCTGACACTGGGAAGCATGTTCTTCAACGATGGCCTGGTGCAAGCCGGCGCGGCGCTGAAGGTGACCGCCGCCTTGCTCACTAACAACGCCGTGGGGCAGTTGCGCGCCCCTGATCTGCAACTCCGCTCCAGCGGCAGAATCGACAACCAAGGCCTCGTCGACGGCCAAGACGTGCGCCTCGATGCCCGCAGCGTCAACAACCTCGCAGCTGGCCGCGTCTACGGCGACCAAGTCAGCATCGCCGCCCAAGGCCTGCGCAACGACAGCGGCGCCGTCATCGGCGCGCGAGACACGCTCGACATTGGCGTGCCCCAAGTCAACAACGCCGCAGGTGCCGCCCTGTACAGCGAAGGCACCTTGAGCATTGGGGGGGCGCTCAACGCCCAGCGTGGCGCCATCGGCAGCGCCACCCAGATCGCCAATCGCGGCCTGATCGACGCCTACGACACCCGCCTTAACGTGGATGTGCTCACCAACCGCGGCACCGGTCGCATCTATGGTGACTCGCTCAGCATCGCTGCTACCAGCGTGCTCAACGACACCGAGACCTCAGCCAGCGTGCGCACCGATCCCGTCATCGCCGCCCGCAACCAACTCAAGCTGGCCGCGCAACACCTCACCAACCGCGACGGTGCCTTGATCTTCAGCGAGGGCGATGCCGCCATCGGCGGTGCGCTCGATGCCAACGGCAAGGTGACCGGCCCAGCCGCCGGCATCGACAACCTCAGTGCCACCATCGAGAGCTTGGGACAACTCACGCTCAACACCGGCCAGCTCAACAACCTCAACGCCCACTTCACCGCCACCCAGGCCGTGGTGAGCGGGCCCACCGTCACCAAACTCATCCAGCCCGCTGGTACCACCACGCCACTGCCCGTGGAGAGCCTGGTGTGGGAGGCCTGGTCGTCCGCTGGCCGCTACCGCTTCAACACCAACCCTGCGGCCGACGCACCCGTGGTGCTGGGCGCCACGCCCATTCCACGCGTGGGCGCACTCAGCTGCACCACGCTGGGCGGCGCGTCGGTGTGCACCCGCCCGGTGGGCGCCAACTACCCCGCCGACCACGAGGCTTGGGGCCACTTCGGCATCACCGCTCCGGCCGCCGAGCCCAGCCTGCCCCAGCTGGTGCAGCCGCTGGCGCCCAACAGCAGCGGCGCCGCAGCTTGCGATGCGGGCGCGGGGCACGATGCCTCAGCCTGCAGCAGTTACCAAGCGGCCTTGGCCCAGTACCAAACTGCCCGCCCAGCGTACGACGCCGCCATGGCGCAGTTCCAAGCTCAGCACGACGCCTGGGCGGCGGCCACCGAGCCGCTCTATGCCCAACTGGGGGCAGCCATCCTCAGCTACAACGGGGCCTATGCGAGCCGTGTGATCGAGGCCTGGACCGAAACCCAAACCACCCGCACCGTCACACAAACCCAGGTCACACAGTCTGAGCCGGCTTACCTCTTGTCAGGCGGCGACATGACCCTGCTGGGCGCCGCGCTGGTGAACGACAAGAGCGTCATCCAAGCCGGCGGCACCCTCACTGGCGACCTGAGCAATCTGAACAACATCAGTGCCGGCCAGGGCGTGCGCATCGAAAACACCAGCGGCACCGAAGCCAGCACCTGGACCCACTCCAGCCGGCGCGGCTTCTTTGGCAGCGGCCGCCGTGTGTGGTCGCGCGACTGGTCGGCCGCCACGGCCTACACCCTGCCCAACGAGACCGCCACCTTCGATCTGTCGCTGCAAGCCCAAGGCGCTGCGGGCGGCCTGATCTCAGGCACCGTGAGCAGCGGCACGGCCAGCGCGGCCCAGGGCAACGCCGCCGCCACCCAAACCGCGCGTGCGCCCGTCACGCTGGCGGCCAACCTGCCGGGCCTGCAAATCCGCACCCAGGCCCCCAACACCCGCCTGCCCACCAGCGGCCTGTACGTCATCAACCCCGACCCGAACGCCAACTACCTCGTCGAGACCGACCCCGCCTTCAGCGGCGGCACGCCTGTGGTGCCGACCCCGGCACCTGCACCTGCACCCGCACCCGCACCCGCACCCGCACCCGCACCCGCACCTGCGCCTGCGCCTGCACCAGCACCAGCACCTGCGCCTGCACCAGCACCAGCACCAGCACCAGCACCAGCACCCGCACCAGCACCAGCACCAGCACCAGCACCAGCACCCGCACCAGCACCCGCACCTGCACCTGCACCTGCACCTGCACCTGCACCTGCACCTGCACCTGCACCTGCACCTGCACCTGCACCTGCACCTGCGCCGGCGGTCACACCTGCAGTCACACCCGCCGTCGTCGACTACGAATCCCTGCTGCGCGAGCTCAACCCCGACGGCATCCACAAGCGCCTGGGTGACGCCGCCTACGAGCAAAAGCTCATCCGCGAGCAAATCACCGCGCTCACCGGTCAGCGGCGTTTGGAGGGCTACACCACCGACCTGCAGCAATACCAAGCGCTCATGAGCAGCGGCGCCACCTATGCGCAAGCGCAGCAACTCACCCCCGGCATCGCGCTCACCGCCCAGCAAGTGGCCGCCCTCACCAGTGACATCGTCTGGCTCGTGGAGCAAGACATCACCCTGGTCAGCGGTGCCCGCACCCGCGTGCTCGTGCCGCAGGTGTACGCCGTGGTGCGCCCGGGTGATGTGGACGGCACCGGCACCTTGCTCAGCGCCGCCACGGTCGACATCAATGCCAGCGGCAACATCCGCAACACCGCCACCATCGCCGGGCGGCAGCTCGTCAACGTCAGCGGGCAAGACCTGCAAAACCTCGGAGGGCGCATCAGCGCCAATGTGGTGGACCTCCACGCGCAAAACAGCATGACCCTCGGCGGCGGTTTGGTACAAGCCCAGGACCTGCTGAGCGCCGTGGCAGAGGGCAACCTGGAGGTGGGCGCGAGCAGCGCGTCCAGCGGATGGCGGGGTATCGCCTCGGCGCTGGGGGAGGCAAGCGCCAGCCAGCCCCAGCCCCGCTTGGCCGGTCTCTACGTCAGCAGCGACACCGGCCAACTGCACCTGGGTGCCGGGCAAAACCTCGTGCTGCGAGAAGCGCAGATCAACAGCGCCGGCGATGCTTCACTCAGCGCAGGCCAGAACATCGCCGTGTTGAGCAGCCACTTAGATGCCGAGGGCAGCCTCGACCTCAACGCGGGCGGCAACATCAATTTGCTGCGCGACGTCAACCGATCGCTCGACGCCTGGGGGCGCGCCAAGCGCCCCGCCGTGGTAGGCGAAGCCAGCGAGCTCGAAGCACAAACCCTGTCCCTCACCGCCGGTGGCGACATCACCCTGCAGCAAGCCCAACTCACCGCACCCATCACCACCCCCATCAGCGCGCCGCTCGCCCGCGCGCTGCAAGCCCTGGGCTTGCCACTGCCGGGCGAAATCCGCATCGAAGCCGGCCACAACATCGACCTGCAAGCCGCCCGCATCGGCGCCGATGGCAACGTCTTGCTCAGCGCCGGCCGCGATCTCACGGCCACCGACATCGACCTGCAAACCGATCAACGCGCCAGCCTCATCGCCATGGGCACGGTGCAAGTCGGCAGCAGCCAAACCAAGACGACCACCGTGGCCGGCGGCGTCACCACCCAGCGCCTGGTGAGCACCGACAAGAGCAACATCGACGCCACCCACGGCATCACCATCTACGGCGGTGAGCAGGTGCAGCTCACCGCCACCGACCTCAGCGCCGCAGAGGGCAAAGCCTCCATCCGCTCGGCCGGCGCCGTGCTGCTCGATGCCAACACCGACACCGAGCAACGAAACTGGACCACCACCAGCACCAGCCGCAGTTGGTGGGGCAAAAAGAAAGTCACCACCACCCAGCACGAAACCCAAACCAGCAGCGCCGTGGCCACCGCTGTGCAGGCGCTGGAGGTTGAGGTGCTGGGCCACGACGTACTGACGCTGGGCAGCCTCTTCAAAGGCCAAGACGGCGTGCGTGTGGAAGGCCTGGGCGTGACCCGGCTCTACTCCGCAGAAGACACCCAGCGCAGCCAAACCCAGAGCCAAACCAAGTCCAGCTTCCTGGGCATTGGCATCGGCAAGAGCAACAGCACCGACATCCAGCTCAAGACACAAAGCCTGGCCTCGCAGCTGATCTC
>JBEAOO010000108.1:0-8473 GCA_041164825.1 Pseudomonadota bacterium
CGGCGGCAGCAACCCAGGCCGCAGGTGAGGGCGCCGCCGACGCGAGCGCCGACCCCACCACGGCCACCCGCGCCGAGCGCATCGCCCTCGAAGCCGGCGCCGCCGCCTACGCGCGCGCCGAGGCCCTGGCCCGCCAAGAGGCTGCCACCAACCTTCACTACCCCGCCAGCAACGCCCTGGCCCTGCAACTGCGCCTGTCCCTGCTCAACGGCGCGCTGCCCCCCGCCCCCGCCGACGACGCGATGCTCGCCGTTACCCGCTCACTCGCCCAACAAAACCTCAGCGCCCCAGATTTTTGGAGCGTGGTCGGCGACAGCGAACTGCGCGTCATGGTCGCCCTCTGCCAACAACGCGTCGCCGAGATCTGGCCCACCATCCGCGTCGCCCTGGACGACCTCCACACCCGCCAACCTGCCGCCCAGCAATGGGCTTCTGTGCGCGATCAGGCGGAGTTGCTGTTGGTGCCTTATCTGGCGATTGAGGGCTTGCCGGAGTCAGAAGTCCTGGCGGTGGGGGCGTTGCGGGAGAGGTTGGGGTTGTTCAGTCGGTGAGGCGGATGCGGTTCGTCCTGCTCGGCATGTCCTGTGCGGGCACGAATCCAGGCAGGGATTGACGGCACCCCAGCCAAGATTAATGTGGGTACAATAAATTGTCGCGATTCACTTACGACGCTGCCAAGAGCCTGCGCAACGAGACCGAACGCGGCTTGCCCTTTGAGATGGTCGAAGACTTCGACTGGAGCACCGCGCTGATCGCAGAAGACGCGCGCGAGGACTACCAGGAGCGGCGCTACCAAGCGCTCGGTTTCATCGGTGAACGCTTGCACATGCTGGTGTTCACACCCAGAGATGGCGCCGTGCACGTGATCAGTCTGCGCCGCGCGAACCAGCGAGAAAGAACCCGCCATGCCACGCAAACCCGACCCTGAATTGCTCGACCACGACGCCCCCGAGGCGACCGCCGAGTGGTTTGCCAAGGCGCGTCCCGCTTCAGAGGTACTCGCTGGTCTGCTGGGTCCGAGCACGGCCCAGGAGTTGCTCAAGCCCAAGCGCGGTCGGCCCGCGCTGGCCACGCCCAAGGCACACGTGAACATTCGCCTGGATGCCGATGTCTTGGCTGCGTTCAAAGAATCCGGCGCGGGCTGGCAGACCCGGGTGAACAACGCGCTGCGTGATTGGCTGAAAACACACCCAGAAACCAGCGGGAGTTAGTCCTTGCGGGTCACGTCATCGGAAAGCAGAGTGGCTGTGGGACGCTCAACGCCGATACCTGACGCTCATTTGGCCCGATGAGCCTCAGCGCGGCGCCACCGGCAGGTGATATGTCACCCCTTGCTGCATGCCCGGCAGCGCTCCCGCAAACTCGATCAAATGCGGCCCGGGCGGTAGCGGTGGCAGCATCACGAAGTAGCCATTGGCGGCGGCATCTGCAGGCCCACCCGGCACGAGGCTGAAGCAAGTGGGGCTGCCAGCCGCGCAATGCGCGGTGCCTCATGGCGCACCCCGTCCACTTCCAGCGCCAACACCGAGGGTTCATCCGTGGTCGCCGCTGCGTCCGCCTTCAATGCGTTGCAACTCGTTTGTGCGCCCTCGGGCCTGAAGGTCACGTGGTTGATGATTGGAAAAAACAAGTGCTTGCCCGCCGGCACCTCGCATTGCCGCTCAGTGCGCCGGGTGCCATAGGTGCCTGCCAAAAACCACACCGCACCAGATTGCCGGCTGCCGCAGTACTGCCCCGTCACATCCGCCACCGGGCTGCGCGCCCGCTCAAACGAAAACGCCCACTGCCACCAGCGCTGCGACCATTCCACTTGGGATGCACCCGCCACGCGCTGATGCGCAGGCAGCGGGCCCGAAGTGGGCTGCGCTTGGGCCAGCGATCCAAGCGCCAGCCCGGCGGCCAGCCCAACGTGGCCGGCAACGCGCGAGGCAATTCGAGACCAAAGTGCTGCCATTCAAAGCTCCTGTGATCGTGTCGGTGCGGCAGTGCGCCGAGCACGCAGTTGATCCATCGCAGTGGTCGAGTCGAAGACGAGCCGCCCTCAGGCCAAGCCCTTGAAACCCTTGTTCGGCAGCTTCAGCGCTTCGACCACGCGCGCGCACAGCGCCTCAGCTTCCGGCACACCTCGGCCCGAACGGTAGGGCACACGCACCAACTCCGTGGTGGTGAACCCCGCCGTCCCCACCTCTACGGCCACCTGCGCGTGGTTGCCAATGATGCGAGCGCGCACCCAGGCGGCATCCGCAATCTCTCGCACGTTCTGGTTCAAGGGCCAACCAAACAAGGTGGTCGCCACTTTCAAGGCTGGGCCGTCTAGCACCAAGGACGACTGCCGGCGAAGCCCTTGGGCGACCCACAGGCCCAGCGCCACAAGCGCTGTGACCAAATAGGCCACTGCTGGCGACATGCCGGCGATTCTGATGATCTCCCACAGGCGAAACACCGCCACGCTGAACGCGATGACCATCCCGAACCAGATGGTTTTGTCGGTGACGGCGTAGCCTTTGAGTTGGATTTCGCTCATGCGTCGTGTGCCCGTGGACAAGCGGCGCTCACTCGCTGCTGCATCCGTCATGGTTGCCGACGGTGAATTCACCGCACGACGTTTCCGAGTCGATGACATGCCAAGCTACACCCATGGGGTGGTCACCAGACAACAGGGCGAGGTTCTCTGGTGGCGAATTACGTGGTGCAGCACTCCCTGCTCTTTGCCGCGTGAGCGCCGCCAGCTCCTGCGCAGAATGCGCCATGCCTGCTGGTAGCGCGGCCTTGCAGTCCTCGCACGTGGGGTAGCGAGGATTGAAGACGGTGAACCCACAGGCCGGACATTTGAAGTTTGGCTTGATATTCACAGCGTTGAGCAGATCTGCTGGATGTCACACTCATTGAATCCGATCGAGAATCGATTCGACCTGAATCACCTTGCCAATCGCCGGGTGAACCAAGGCGGCGCCCACCACATCAATACGGCGAGAACCAAGAACGGCACGCCCATCAAAAATGTAAACGCCGGCAGCACCCAGAGGTGAACTGGGCGATTCACTCGAGCGATGGATTCCTCCGCCGATTCGACGTAAAAAACCTCCACCGCGTCCCCTGTTGAGAAGCCAGGGGATGCGTTCGCATCTCCCTCGCTGATCATTTTGCGCTGACCCGCGGGGGGCGTGAAAGTCACGTTGACATGGCAGTTGGCTTTCGTGTGTGCACCGCGGCCGGGGCAATGGAATCCCTCAATGACGCCTGTCAGCACTTGTCCGCGATGGACCAGGCTCCAATTGGCCGCCAAGGATTTGCCACCAAAAAACAACGGCACGCTGCTGGCCAGCAACAACGGGATGACCATCCACAAAGCGCTAATCTCACCATGACTGGAATGTGGTTTGCGACCGCGTGCGCGCCGAAGTTTTCTCTTGCTGCTGCTCATGCGAATCAAGCTGGGAGCGGCATAAATCGCGCGCTGTGGACCAGAGCGCGTCGTTGATGCGGCGGATGTATCAAGAGAGCAGCGCATCCCAACGCGGGCGAGCGTGTGGGGCGACCACGCTGGTGCTCGCATCTGCTGTGCGAATGCGCACAGGCCCATCTCACCGGCAAATGCCATGACATACAAGCTCCTCCCTGCATCGCCTCATCGGGCGCTTTGTGTTGTTGGGCTGTGTCCGCTTTATACCCCGCACTCCGTCGTTTTCAGACCAAGGCTGCGGGCACCGGGCGACACCAGCGACACTCCCCCCATGTTCACAGGAACCCTCTTCGCCCTCGCGGCTGGCCTCATGTGGGGGCTGGTGTTTGTGGTGCCGCTCATGTTGCCCAGTTATCCCTCGGTGCTGCTGTCCATGGGGCGCTATCTGGCGTTCGGGTTGGTGGTGTTGCCGCTGGCCTGGTTCGACCGGGCGCGGTTGGCGCGGCTCACGCGGGGGGATTGGCTGGAGGCGTTGAAGCTCTCGGTGGTGGGCAACGTTGTTTACTACCTCTTTCTCGCCAGCGCCATTCAGCGTGCGGGCGGGCCGGTGCCGACGATGATCATTGGCACGCTGCCGGTGGTGATTGCCGTGTGCTCCAACCTGCGCGACCACGCGCGCGATGGTCGGCTGAGCTGGCTCAGCATGTTGCCCTCGCTGCTGTTGATCGCGCTGGGCATTGGCTTGGTCAACCACGCCGAAATGGCGGAGCTGCAAAGCGCGGGCGACTTTGATCTGGCGCGCCACGGCCTGGGCGCGCTGCTGGCCGTGGGCGGCGTGGTGTGCTGGACCTGGTACCCGCTGCGCAACGCCGACTGGCTGCGCAGCCACCCCGACCGCTCGCCCACCACCTGGGCCACCGCCCAGGGCCTCACCACGCTGCCGCTCGCCGTGCTCGGCTACGCGCTGTGGTGGGCCTGGGAGGCGCTGGCCGTGCCGGCCGAGCGCAGTTGGGCCGCGCAACCGCTGGGCCCGCAGCCGGGGCTGTTTTTGGGTCTGATGCTGGCCATGGGGCTGCTGGCCTCGTGGCTCGGCACCCTGTGCTGGAACCAAGCCAGCCAGCGCCTGCCCACCACCCTGGTCGGCCAACTCATCGTGTTTGAAACCCTGGCCGCGCTGGCCTACGCCTTTGTGCTGCGCGGCGCGCTGCCCGCGCCCGAAACCGCGGCCGGCATCGTCGCCCTCATCGCCGGCGTGATGTGGGCCCTGCGCGTGCGACCCGAGCCGGTGCCGGAGCAGGGCACGGCGCATTGACTTTGGCTGCGCCCGGGGCACGCGAGGCGGCGGGAGCGAAGCGCGGCCCTTCAGGCCGCCATCACGGCGGGGTGCTCACGCCTTGCGCGGCCCAGAAGCGCGAAAGGCGCACGCCTCACGCTGCTTGCGCGTGCAGTTTCAAGCCCAGCGCCTTGGCCACTTTCAGCACGGTGGCGAAGCTCGGGTTGCCGTCGGCGCTCAACGCGCGGTAGAGGCTTTCGCGGCTGAGCCCCGCGTCTTTGGCGACCTGCGTCATGCCCTTGGCGCGGGCAATGTCGCCCAAGGCCCTGGCGATGCCTGCCGCGTCGTCTGGCGCTTCGTCCAGCCACGCATCCAAGTAGGCGGCCATCTCCTCCGGCGTGCGCAGATGCTCTGCGACGTCGAAAGCGGTGGTTGGGGGGGCAGTCTTCGTCGCTGATTTGGGCATGGTGGCCTACTCCGTGAACTGTCTGGCCAAGTCGATCGCCTTGGCAATGTCCTGTTGCTGCGTGGACTTGTCGCCGCCGATGAGCAGCAAGATCAATCGGCCGCCGCGTTGGGTGTAGTACACCCGGTAGCCCGGGCCCACATCAATCTTCAATTCAGAGACCCCGCCGCTCAGGTCCCGGTGCTGGCCCGGGTTGCCATGGGCGAGGCGGTCGATGCGAACCAATATCCGCGCCCGGCCCATGCGATCTTTGAGCGCATCCAGCCACTCGCCAAACGCTGGGGTCTTTTCCACACGCATGCCTGAAGTGTAGCTCCTGGGCTACACAAGTCAAGCTCAACGCCCACCCGTCACGTCCAACACCGCCCCGGTGGTGTAGCCGGCTTCTGCGCTCAGCAGCCACACGATGGCCGGTGCCACCTCGCGGGCCAGGCCCAGGCGGCCCATGGAAATGAGGCTCGCGGCGGTGGCGGCCACGCGCTCGCTGTGGCCGCCGGAGGCGTGGATTTCGGTGTCGATGATGCCGGGGCGCACGGCGTTCACGCGCACGCCGTCGGCCGCCACTTCGCGCGCCAGGCCGGTGGTGAGGTGGTCGATGGCGGCTTTGCTCATCGAGTAGTCGAGGTACACACCCGGCGAGCCGATGCGCGCCGCGCCCGACGACACATTGACGATCACGCCGCCCGCGCCGCCGTGGCGGGTGCCGAGGCGGCGGATGGCTTCGCGCGCGCACAGCATGGGCCCGGTGAGGTTGGTGGCCCACATGCGGGTGAGGCGCGCGGCGCTCATGTCTTCCACCCGAGCGGCCACGTCCAGCACGCCCGCGTTGTTGACCAAGGCGCCCAGCGGCGCCAGCGCGCCATGGGCCACGGCCTCGTCGAGCAGCGCAAACATGGCCACCACGCTGGCCTCGTCGCCCACATCAGCCTGCAGCGTCACGGCCCGCTGCCCCAGCCCGCGCACGCCGGCCGCCACCGCTTCGGCCGCCGCCCGGTCGTGCCGGTAGTTCACCGCCACATCCCACCCGCGCTCTGCCGCGAGCAAGGCCGTGGCCGCGCCAATGCCGCGGCTGGCGCCGGTGATGAGGACGGTGCGGGTGGTGGGTGCCGTGGTTGGGGTGTCGGAGGGCATGTGGGGCTCCTTGCGCACGGCGCGGTGTGTGGTCTGGATTCAGCCGCCGGAGGCTGCCGTCAGCGCCTCGTCCAGCACCTCCACCCAATGCCGCACCGGCGTGCGGGTGCCGCTTTGCAGGTGTTGGATGCAGCCGATGTTGGCCGAGACGATGGCTTGGGCCTCGATGGGGGCGAGGTGGCTGAGTTTGCGGTCGCGCAGTTGAACGGACAGCTCGGGCTGCAGCACCGAGTAGGTGCCGGCGGAGCCGCAGCAGAGGTGGCTTTCGCAGCCGGCCACGTCGATCTGGAAGCCGAGTGTGCGCAGATGGGTTTCCACCCCGCCGCGCAGCTGCTGGCCGTGTTGCAGCGTGCACGGGGGATGGTAGGCCAGCTTGTGCACCGACGGGGCTTGGCCGCTGCGGGCGAGCTTGGGTTTCAGCGCAGGGGTGATATCGGGCAGCAGCTCGCTCAGGTCGCGGGTGAGGGCGCTGATGCGGGCGGCTTTGTGTGCGTAGTCGGGGTCGTGGGCCAGGGCGTGGCCGTAGTCCTTGACGGTGGCGCCGCAGCCGCTGGCGTTCATCACGATGGCTTCCACGCCGTCGATGCTGACCTGTGGCCACCAGGCGTCGATGTTGTTGCGCATGTGGGCCAGGCCGCCTTCCACATCACCCAAATGGCTGCGGATGGCGCCGCAGCAGCCGGCGTCTTCGGCCACCACGGTCTGGATGCCCGCGGCATCGAGCACGCGGGCGGTGGCGGAGTTGATGTTGGGCATCATGGCCGGCTGCACGCAGCCCAGCAGCATCAGCACCTTGCGCGGGTGCTCGCGCTGCGGCCAGCGGTGGGCGCTGGGGCCGGCGCGCGGCGGCACCTTGTCTTGCAGCTTCTGCGGCAGCAGTGGGCGCACCAGCTGGCCCACCTTCATGGCCGGGGCAAACAGCGGCGAAGTCAGGCCTTCCTTCAGCAACCAGCGCACGGCTTTTTCAGACGTTGGGCGCTCTACCTTTTGCTCCACCACCTGGCGGCCCAGCTCCACCAACTGGCCGTACTGCACGCCCGAGGGGCAGGTGCTTTCGCAGTTGCGGCAGGTGAGGCAGCGGTCCAGGTGCAGCTGCGTGCTGCGCGTCACCTCGCCGCCCTCGAACATCTGCTTCATCAGGTAGATGCGGCCGCGCGGGCCATCGAGCTCGTCGCCCAGCAGCTGGTACGTGGGGCAGGTGGCAGTGCAAAAGCCGCAGTGCACGCACTTGCGCAAGATGGCTTCGGCGGCTTCGCCCGCACGCGTGCCATGGAACTCGGGGGCCAGGTGGGTCTGCATGGTGGGTGAGCGTCGGGAGAAGAAGAGGGTTCGAAAAGAAGATCAGAACAAGCGCGCGATCAGCGGCGTGAGCAGCGAAGCCAGCAGCACCTGCAGGCCCAGCGCCAGGCCGGCATAGGCGCCTGCATCGGGGTGCTCTTGCAGCGCGCGTGCGGCGCCAATGCCGTGTGAGGCGGTGCCGAGCGCAAAGCCGTGCACGGTCGGGTCGCCAATGCCCAGCAGCGTGAAGATGGTGCGACCACTGAGCGCGCCGCACACACCGGTGATCAGCGTGAACATGGCCGCCAGCGCGGGGATGCCGCCCAGCTGCTCGGCAATGCCCATGGCCACCGGCGCGGTGACGGACTTGGGCGCCAGGGAGCGCAGCAAATCATCGGGCAGCCCGAAGGCCCAGCCCAATGCCACCGCGCTGCCGCCAGACACCAGCCCGCCCACCAGGCCCGCAGCCAGCAAGGCACCCGCGCGGGCGCGCAGCTCGTGCCGGCGCAGCCACAGCGGCCAGCCCAGCGCCACCACGGCGGGGCCGAGCAAGAAGTGGATGAACTGCGCACCCGAAAAATACGTGGGGTAGGGCACACCGCTGAGGGTGAGCAGCGTGGCCAGCATCACCACGCTCCACAGCACCGGGTTGGCCCACGCAGGGTGGCCCAAGCGCTGCGACGTGGCCTGCGCCAGCAGGTAAATCACCAGCGTGGCCGTGAGGCCGAACAGCGGCGTGGCCGAGAGGTAGACCCAGAGCTGGACGAAGCTGGTGCTGGTCATGGCTGGGCCTGCTTTGCCGCATCAGTGGCCGCACGCGGCAGCAACGCGCGCAACACCAGCGCCGTGGCCGCCAGCCCCAGCCAGGTCGACAGCACCACCACGCCCACCAGCACCACGCCGTGCGAGGCGATGAGCCCGA
>JBEAOO010000109.1:0-7012 GCA_041164825.1 Pseudomonadota bacterium
CCGACGCCGCCAATCTGAAGATGATGATCCCCGCCAACCCGGGTGGCGGCTGGGACACCACCGGCCGCGCCATCGGCAAGGCCTTGCAAGACGCCGGTGTGGCCGCCAGCGTCAGCTACGACAACAAGGGCGGCGCGGCCGGCGCCATCGGCCTGGCGCAGTTTGTCAACAGCAGCAAGGGCGACCCGAACGCCATGATGATGACCGGCGCCGTGATGGTGGGCGGCATCATCACCGGCAAGCCGCCGGTGAACCTGTCGCAGGCCACGCCGCTGGCCCGCATCACCAGCGAATACAACGTGTTTGTGTTGCCCGCCAACTCACCCTACAAGACCATGAAAGACGTGGTCGAGCAGATGAAGAAGGACCCCGGCAGCATCAAGTGGGGCGGCGGTTCGCGCGGATCGACCGAGCACATTGCCGCCGCCATGATCGCCCGCGAAGCCGGCGTTGATCCGGCCAAGATCAACTACGTGGCCTTCCGGGGCGGCGGTGAAGCCACCGCGGCCATCATCGGCGGCAACGTCACCGTGGGCGGCAGCGGTTACAGCGAATTCGCCGAGTACATCACCACCGGCAAGATGCATGCGATCGCCGTCACCGCCGACAAACGCCTGAAGGGCTTGGACATTCCGACGCTCAAAGAGCAAGGCCTGAACGTGGTGATCGGCAACTGGCGCGGCGTGTATGGCGCACCGGGCATCACGCCGGCCCAGCGCAAGGCGCTGACCGACATGATCATCAAGGCCACCAAGAGCAAGGGCTGGGCCGAGACGCTGGACAAAAACGGTTGGACGCCAGCGCTGCTGACGGGCCCGGAATTCGACAAGTTCGTCGATGACGAGTTCGCCAGCCTGCGCGCGGTGATGGTCAAGTCCGGGATGCTGTGATGGCACGCCTGCCTCAAACCGCACTCGGTGCCGCCACGGCGGTGCTCGGTGTGCTGATGGCGGCGGGGGCCACGCAGATCAGCTCCGACGCCGGTTATGCCGGCGTCGGCCCCAACTTTTTGCCCTGGGTGGTGGGGTTGGCGTTGACGCTGTGTGGCCTGTGGCTGATCTGGGAAGCGCGCACCGGCGGCTACCGCGACATGGAAGAGTCCTCGGGCGCCGACACGGCGCACTGGCCGGGTTTTGTCTGGGTCTCGGTGGGCCTGCTGGCCAACGCGCTGTTGATCGAGCGCCTGGGCTTCATCCTCAGCTGCACGCTGTGTTTTGTGCTGGCGGTGCGTGGTTTTCGCTCCGCCGAAGGGCGCACCTCACAGCCTGCGGCCGTCGTCGTCAAAGACGTGGCGGTGGGCGCGCTGATCGCCGCCCCGGTGTTCTGGATGTTCACCAAGCTGCTCGCCATCAACTTGCCCGGTCTCACGCAAACCGGCTGGCTCTGAGCCGCACACCACGGGCTGCCTCCAGCGGCCCGTGTGCTGTGGCCTGAGTTCGAACTTCACGCTCTTTTTCCGAGGCGCTCCTCCATGGACATCTGGAACAACCTGCTGAACGGTTTCATGACCGCCGGCACCCCCATCAATTTGCTGTGGGCCCTGGTGGGCTGCACCATTGGCACGGCCGTGGGCGTGCTGCCCGGCATTGGCCCGGCCACGGCCGTGGCCATGCTGCTGCCGATCACCTTGAAGGTCGACCCGACCGCATCGATGATCTTCTTCGCTGGCATCTATTACGGCGCCATGTACGGTGGCTCCACCACCTCCATCTTGCTCAATACGCCGGGTGAAGCGGGTTCCATGGTCACCGCCATGGAGGGCAACAAGATGGCCAAGAACGGCCGCGCCGGTGCGGCGCTGGCCACGGCAGCCATCGGCTCCTTTGTGGCCGGCACCATCGCCACGGTGCTGGTGACACTGTTCGCGCCCACGGTGGCCACCTACGCGGTGCGCCTGGGCCCGCCCGAATACTTCATGCTGATGGTGCTGGCTTTTTGCACCGTGAGCGCGGTGCTCGGCCAAAGCACGCTGCGCGGGCTGACCGCGCTGTTTGTCGGCCTGGCACTCGGCTTGGTTGGCATCGACCAGATCACCGCGCAGGCCCGCTACACCGGGGGGGTGCCCGAGCTGATGGACGGCCTGGAAGTGGTGTTGATCGCAGTGGGCTTGTTTGCGGTGGCCGAGGCCTTGTACGGCGTGATGTACGAGGGCAAGGTGGTCGAGTCTGAGAACAAGATGAGCAAGGTGCACATGACGGCTGCGGAGTGGAAACGCTCCTGGCCAGCGTGGTTGCGCGCCACCGCCATCGGCTTCCCCTTCGGCACCATACCGGCAGGCGGCAGCGAGATCCCGACCTTTCTGAGCTACGCGATGGAGAAAAAGCTCTCCAAGCACAAGGAAGAGTTTGGCACCACGGGCGCCATTGAAGGCGTGGCCGGCCCCGAGGCCGCCAACAACGCCGCCATCACCGCCACGTTGATTCCGTTGCTCACGCTCGGCATCCCCACCTCCAACACCACGGCCATCTTGCTGGGCGCGTTCCAGAACTACGGCATCCAGCCCGGGCCGCAGCTGTTCCAAACCAATGGCGCGCTGGTGTGGGCGCTGATCGCCTCGCTCTACATCGGCAACGTGATGCTGCTGGTGCTGAACCTGCCGATGGTCGGCCTGTGGGTGAAACTGCTGAAGATCCCGAAGCCGCAGCTTTACGCGGGCATCTTGATCTTCGCCACCGTCGGTGTGTATGGCATGCGCCAGTCCACGTTCGACCTGTTCCTGATGTACGGCATCGGCCTGCTGGGCGTGGTGATGCGGCGTTTCAACTTCCCGACCGCGCCGGTGGTGGTGGGCATGATCCTGGGCCCGCTGGCCGAGGCGCAAATGCGCAACGCGCTGTCCATTGGCGAGGGCAAGTGGGGCGTGTTCCTGGAGCGGCCGATGTCGCTGGTGCTGCTGGTCATCGTGGTCGCGGTGCTGGTGCTGCCGCGACTGCTGCGCCGTCGCGCCGCGGGCTGACCTCAGGCGCTTGCCGCCGACACGGCATGGCCGCGGTGCTTCAAGGCACCGCGGCCTTTCTCATTGCGCGGCGCCCAGTGCCATGGCACGCTGTTTTTGCGCAGCGCGCTCAGCCGCATCGCCGGGCGCATGCGTGGGCCAGCCACCCAGCTCGCGCAACGCGATGTCGGCCAGCGCCTGCGTCCAGGCCGGGTGGTCGTTCAGGCAAGGGATGTAGTGGAACTGCTCGCCGCCTGCCGCCTTGAAGGCATGCTGTGCTTCTTGGCTGATTTCTTCCAGCGTCTCCAGGCAATCGGCAGGGAACCCGGGGCAAAACACATCGACCTTCTTGAGCCCGGCCTGGGCCAGCGCCACGAGTGTGGGTTCGGTGTAGGGCTGCAGCCATTCGGCCTTGCCAAAGCGGCTTTGAAAAGTGACTTGCACCTGTTCTTTGCCCAGGCCCAGCGCCTCGGCCAGCAGGCGGCCGGTCTTGAGGCATTCGCAGTGGTAAGGGTCGCCCAGCATCAGCGTACGTTGGGGCACACCGTGAAAACTCAGCACCAGTTTGTCGCCCCGGCCGTGGCTGGCCCAGTGCTCGCGTACGCGGGTGGACAGTGCCTGGATGTAGCCGCTGTCATCGTGATACCGGTTCACAAAACGGAAGGCGGGCAGGGCGCGCACCTTCAGGCCCCAATGGGCAATGGCGTCAAACAAGCTGGCGGTGGTGGTGCCCGAGTATTGCGGGTAAAGCGGCAGCATCAAGATTCGCTCGTGGCCCTGGGCTTTGAGTTCATCCAGCACCTGCGGCATGGCGGGCGAGCCGTAGCGCATGGCGTGGCGCACGGTGACGTGGTGGCCGGCGTCGTTCAGACGCTGTTGCAGCGCCTGCGCTTGCGCGACGGTCCAGACCATCAATGGCGAGCCTTGGGCGGTCCAGACGCTGGCGTATTTGGCGGCTGATTTGGCGGGGCGCACGCGCAAGATGATGCCGTGCAGAATCAGCCACCAAATGGGCCGCGGGATTTCGACCACACGGCCGTCGCTCAAAAACTCGCCCAGATAGCGGCGCAGCGCGCTGGCCGTGGGCGCATCGGGTGTGCCGAGGTTGCACAACAGAATGGCGGTGCCGCTGTGGGCGCGGGGGGTGCCGTGGTCGTGGCGGGGTTCAGTGCGAAAACGCATGGGGCAGGGCAGGGAGCGGGCAAGATGGCGCGGCGCGATTATCCGTGCCTGTGTGGTGGGCGGCGCGCTGCGGTGCGGCCTACTGTGCCGATGACACGCGACAATCTGCACCATGCCTCTCGCCCGCATCACCGCCCTCACGCTCGACCTCGACGACACACTGTGGCCCATCGCCCCCGTGATCCAACGCGCCGAAAGCACGCTGCACGCTTGGCTGAGCCAGCACGCGCCGCACACCGCCGCCTTGCACGATGTGGCTGGCCTGCGCAGCCTGCGCGACCAGGTGGCCGCCGACCGCCCCGACCTGGCCCATGACCTGACCGCCGTGCGCCTGGAGGGCACCCGGCTGGCGCTACTGGCGGCGGGCGACGATCCAGCCCTGGCCGCGCCTGCGTTCGAGGCCTTCATCGCCGCGCGCCACGACATTGTTTTTTACGACGATGCGCTGCCAGCGCTGCGGCGTTTGGCGGCACGCTACCCGCTGCTGGCGGTGAGCAATGGCAATGCCGATTTGCGCCGCGTGGGCCTGGGAGACTACTTTGTGGGCAGCTTGAGCGCGCGCGACTTTGGGGTGGCCAAACCCGATCCGCGCATTTTTGAAGAAGCCTGCCGTCGGCTCGGCCACCCGCCGGCGCAGGTGCTGCATGTGGGCGACGACGTGCGCCTGGACGTGATGGGTGCGCAGCGTGCCGGTTTGCCCGCAGCGTGGATTCAGCGCCCTGACCACCACGCGCCCCCCGTGCGCCCCGAGGCGCCCGTGCACCACTACACCGATTTGCAGGCGCTGGCCGACGCGCTGGGCTGCTGAATCGCTCAGCGGCCGCTCACACCGTGGGCGGCCGCCGTGGCTCAGCGCCCGAGGGGCGGATGATCTCGAAGCTCACGCAAGGCGCCGTCACATCCAGCGGCTTGCTGCCCAGGCCAATCACGCCGCTGCCATGCAGCGTGCAGGTGCCGCGCCTCAGGCTCACCACGGCCGAGTCGCCACTGAAGCGCACAAAACTGCCATTGAAGCTCAGGTCTGTGAGCTGAAACGCCCCACCGTGCCAATCGATGCGGGCGTGCGCGCGCGAGACGCGGTTGTCGTTGATGCAGTAAGTGGAGTCCTGGCTGCGGCCCAGCACCACGGGCAGGTTTTGTCCGGTGAACTCACGCGTGATGTCGAGCCAAGACAGGCGGATGGTTTCCGGATCTTGCGCGCGCGACTCATCGGCATAGCCAGCCGTGACCGTGTCGCCCGTTCGGTAGTTCTCCAGCACATACACATGCACGGGCTCATTGCGCCCGCGCAGTTGCACCTTGTTGAGGCTGCGCAGACGGCGGCGGTCACCCACGCCCAGTTCACGTTGCACGGCCAAGGTGAGCAGCGTTTCGTTGTCACTCGCGTGCTCAATCAAGCGGGCGGCCACGTTGACGGCATCGCCAAAGTAGTCGCCCGACATCTGCACCATCTCACCATGGTCCATGCCTATCTGCAGCTTGAAGACCAGGGTGTGGCCGTCCACGGTGAGCGCACGCACCTCGCGCATCGCGAAGTGCTCCAGCGCTTGGTGCATTTGGCTGGCGGCGGCCATGGCATCGGCAGGGCGTTGAAAAATCGCCATTAAACCGTCGCCCAGCGTCTTCACCACACGGCCGTCGTGGGCGGAGACCTGGGGCTTGAGCTGCCCCAAGCACTGGCTGATCAACGCGCTGGCTTGCGAGTTGCCCAAGGTCTCATAGAGCGAGGTGCTGCCGCGAAGGTCGGCAAACAGAACAGTGCGCTCAAGGACTTGCGACATGCGGGTCGGGGCAGGGCGGCAGGATAGGGTGTGTGAAGTTTAACGCGCGCCCAGAAAAAACCCCGGCGCGAGGGCCGGGGTTTTGGATGCTGTGGCGGCGTTGCCGATCCTGGGCTCTGGCAAAGCGATCGGTTCACACATTGGGCAAATGCTTGCGCAATTTGTCGCCGCACCGCAAGCCCGCTCACGCGAGCCACGGCCCCGGCCAACCTTTACAGCTTGTCCAGGCACGTGCGCATTTTTGGCTGCGCCGCAAGCTGCGTTGCCGCTGCGCGGCAGCCCGCTCACGCGGGCCACGTGCCCAGCCAACCCTTACAGGTTGTCCAGGTACGTGCGCAGCTTGTCTGAGCGGCTGGGGTGCTTGAGTTTGCGGATGGCCTTGGCTTCGATCTGGCGGATGCGCTCGCGGGTGACGTCGAACTGCTTGCCGACTTCTTCCAGCGTGTGGTCCGTGCTCATCTCGATGCCGAAGCGCATGCGCAGCACCTTGGCTTCGCGAGGGGTGAGCGAATCCAAAATGTCCTTCACCACATCGCGCAGGCCGGCTTGCATGGCCGCTTCGATGGGCGCGGTGTTGTTGGTGTCTTCGATGAAGTCACCCAGGTGGCTGTCGTCGTCGTCACCGATCGGCGTTTCCATGGAGATCGGTTCTTTGGCGATCTTCATGATCTTGCGGATCTTGTCTTCCGGAATCTCCATCTTCTCGGCCAGCGTCGGAGCATCGGGCTCGAAGCCGAATTCCTGCAAGTGCTGACGCGAGATGCGGTTCATCTTGTTGATCGTCTCGATCATGTGCACAGGGATGCGGATGGTGCGCGCCTGGTCGGCAATCGAGCGGGTGATGGCTTGGCGGATCCACCAGGTGGCGTAGGTCGAGAACTTGTAGCCGCGGCGGTATTCGAACTTGTCCACCGCCTTCATCAGGCCGATGTTGCCTTCCTGGATCAGGTCGAGGAACTGCAGACCACGGTTGGTGTACTTCTTGGCGATCGAGATCACGAGGCGCAAATTGGCCTCGATCATTTCCTTCTTGGCATCGCGCGAGGCCTTTTCGCCCTCGTTCATGCGCTTGTTGATGCCCTTCAGGTCGTCCAGCGGCAGCACAGCGCGGCCT
>JBEAOO010000110.1:0-4648 GCA_041164825.1 Pseudomonadota bacterium
GACCGCCTGCCCGGGTTGTGGCCGCACCACCAGCACCACGTTCCAAGAGTTGGCCAAGCAGATTGACGACTACCTGCGTGCGCAAATGCCCGTGTGGCGCGCCAGCTATCCGGGTGTGGAGAACATGAAGGTGGCCGTGATGGGCTGCATCGTCAACGGTCCGGGCGAGAGCAAGCACGCCAACATCGGCATCAGCCTGCCCGGCACCGGCGAGGCGCCGGCCGCCCCAGTGTTCATTGATGGTGAAAAGGCCATGACGCTGCGCGGTGAAGGCATTGCGCAGGAGTTTCAGACCGTGGTGCAGGACTACATCGAACGCCGTTACGGCGCCGCCGCCCAGGCCTGACCACCACCGCTGGCCGGGAGCCCGCCGCGCATTGCGGCGCGCCCCGGTCCTTTGTTTTTGTGATGACCACTGCAGTGCAGGCCGCGGCCTGTGTTGGATGCTCCGAATGACCGAACCTCTCCGCGCCGTCAAAGGCATGAACGACATCCTGCCGCCCGACTCGGCGCGCTGGGAATGGCTGGAAGACAAGGTGCGCAGCCTGATGCGCCGCTACGGCTACGCCAATGTGCGCACGCCCATCGTTGAACCGACGGCGCTGTTTGTGCGCGGCTTGGGCGAGGTGACCGACATCGTTGAGAAGGAGATGTACTCCTTCGAAGACTCGATGAACGGCGACCGCCTGACGCTGCGCCCCGAGAACACGGCAGGTGTGGTGCGCGCCATGACCGAACACAGTTTTTTGCGCGACGGCGGCAAGCGACTGTTCTACATCGGCCCGATGTTTCGCCACGAGCGCCCGCAAAAGGGCCGCTATCGGCAGTTCCACCAAGTGGGTGCCGAGGCCCTGGGTCACGCGGGCCCGGACGTGGATGCCGAGCTGATCCTGATGTGCCGTGCGCTCTGGCGCGACCTGGGCTTGGTCGAAGGCCGCGACCTGCGCTTGGAGCTCAACAGCCTGGGCCAGCCTGACGAGCGCCGGGCCCACCGCGACGCGCTGATCGCCCACTTTGAAGCCCACGCCGAGCTGCTCGACGACGACGCCAAGCGGCGCCTGCACAGCAACCCACTGCGCATTCTCGACACGAAAAATCCTGCCATGCAGGCGGTGGTGGAAGCCGCGCCGCAGTTGATGAGTTTTTTGGGTGAGGCCTCGCTCGCGCACCTGAACGCGGTGCGTGCGGTGCTCGACGCCGTGGGGCTGGACTACCGCATCAACCCGCGCCTCGTGCGCGGCATGGACTACTACAACCTGACCGTGTTCGAGTGGGTGACCGAGCGCCTGGGCTCACAAGGCACGGTGTGTGGCGGCGGCCGTTACGACACCTTGATCGAGCAACTCGGTGGCAAACCGGCGCCGGCCGTGGGCTGGGGCTTGGGGATGGAGCGTTTGCTGCTGCTGCTGGAGGCCGTGGGCGTGGAGTTGCCGCAGCCCGTGCCCGACGCTTATGCCATCGTGCCCAGCTTGGACGCCACGGTCACCGCCATGGGCGTGCTGGAGCAACTGCGCGCGCAGGGCGCGGCCGTGACGCTGCACGCCGGTGGTGGCAGCATGAAGTCGCAGTTCAAAAAGGCTGACGCCAGCGGCGCGCGTTATGCGCTGATTTTTGGTGCCGATGAACTCACACGCGGCGAGGTGTCGCTGAAAGACCTGCGCCAGATGGACACCGAGCAGCGCAGCTTGCCCTTGGCCGATGTGGCCGCCTGGGCTCAAAGCCTGCGCAACGCATAATCCGCCCCTTACACAAAGCACGTCTCCCATGGCCACTCACCTCGACCTCGAAGAACAAGAACAGCTCGACCAGATCAAGCATTTCTGGAAGCAGCACGGCAACCTGATCACCTGGGTGCTGGTGGCCTTGCTGGGTGCGTATGCCGCTTGGAATGGCTGGAACTGGTACCAGCGCGACCAGGCCGTGAAGGCCGCGGCCATGTACGACGAGCTGGAGCGCGCTGGGCAAGCGGGCGATGCCGACAAGGCCGGTCGCGTGTTCAATGACTTGAAGGACGGCTACGGTCGCACCGCTTATGCCCAGCAAGGCGGCCTGTTGGCGGCGCGCCTGCAACTCGACAAAGGCCAAGGCGATGCCGCCCGCGCCTCGCTGACCTGGGTGAGCGAACACGCTGCGGAGGCCGAGTACCAAACCGTGGCTCGGCTGCGCCTGGCCGCCGTGCTGTTGGACAACAAGAAGTACGACGAGGCGCTCAAACAACTCGACGGCGCCAGCGCCAAAGAATTTGAAGCCCTGGTGGCCGACCGCCGCGGTGACGTGCTGCTGGCCCAAGGCAAAAAAGCCGATGCCCAAACGGCCTACCAATCGGCTTACAAAGCCATGGGCGAGAAGGTCGAATACCGCCGCCTGATCGATGCGAAATTGACCGCGCTGGGGGCGGCGCCCGCGCCCGAGGCTTCGGCCGATGCCGCATCGGGAGCCGCCAAATGATGGCTCGCCGCAGAGCCCTGGCCTCGACCGCTGCGCTGCTGGCCGCCGCCGTGTTGGCCGCCTGCAGCAGCACGCCGGCCAAACCCAAGCCGACGCCGCTGCAGACGCTGGCGGCGAGCGCCCCCGCGATGGAGGTGGCTTGGCGCCAGCGCGTGGGCCGCATCGACTTCCCGCTGGCCGTGGCCACGCAGGGCGGCGTCTACACGCTGGCCAGCGGCGATGGCACGGTGTTGGCGCTCGATCCGGCCACCGGTCGCGAGCTGTGGCGCGGCCAAGCCGGCGCGCCACTGAGCGCGGGCGTGGGCAGCGATGGCCGCACCGCAGCGGTGGTGACCCAGGCTGGCGATTTGGTGGTGATGTCGCAGGGCCAGCCCTTGTGGCGCAAGCCCTTGGGCCTGTCGGTGATCACCGCGCCGCTGGTGGCCGGCGAGCGCGTGTTTGTGTTGGCCGTCGACCGCAGCGTGCAGGCGTTTGACGCGCTCGACGGCCGCAAGCTGTGGTCAGTGCAGCGCCCGAGCGATCCGCTGACGTTGGCGCAAGCCGGCGTTCTGCTGCCGTACCAAGACACCTTGTTGGTTGGGCAGGGCACGCGCTTGGTGGCGCTCGATCCGCTGCGCGGCAGTGTGCGGTGGGAGCAGCCTTTGGCCACGCCCCGTGGCACCAACGAGGTCGAGCGCTTGGCCGATTTGGTGGGCCCTTCGGCACGCGATGGCGACACCGTGTGCGCCCGCGCGTTTCAAGCCGCCGTGGGTTGCGTCAACGCCCAGCGTGGTGCGCTGGCCTGGACGCGGGTGGTCGGTGGGCTGAACGGTGTGGCGGTGGGCGCTGGTCGTTTGCTCGCTGCCGATGCCAGCGACCGCATCAGCACCTGGAGCGCTGCCACCGGCGAGCCGGGCTGGACCTCCGAAGCCTTGCGCTACCGCGGCCTGTCGGCCCCGGTGGTGTTGGGCCGCGATGTGATTTTTGGCGATGACGATGGGCTGCTGCACGCCTTGTCGCTGGATGATGGGCGGCTGGTGTCGCGCATCGCCACCGAAGGCGGGCGCCTCGCCGCATCGTCGGCCGCCTTGGCCGGCACGGCGCTGTTCGTCACCCCATCGGGTGGGGTGCTGGCGCTGCGCGCTCGCTGAACCGTATTGAGCGTTCCTGCTCTTCCACAACAACAAAAAAACCAGAGGCCGCACACGCCATGAAACCCGTCATTGCCATCGTTGGCCGGCCGAACGTGGGCAAGTCCACGCTGTTCAACCGCATGACCAAAAGCCGCGACGCCATCGTGGCGGACTTCGCCGGCCTGACCCGTGACCGCCACTACGGCGACGGCCGCCTGGGCGACCGCGAGTACATCGTCATCGACACCGGCGGCTTCGAGCCCGACAGCTCGACCGGCATCGTCAAAGAAATGGCCAAGCAAACGCGCCAAGCTGTGGCCGAATCCGATGCCGTTATTTTTGTGGTGGATGTGCGCGCTGGTGTGTCAGGCCAAGACCACGACATCGCCCGCTACCTGCGTCAGATTGGCAAGAAGGTGATCCTCGCCGTCAACAAGGCCGAAGGCATGGTCGACTCACCGCATCTGGCTGAGTTTCATGAGCTCGGCATTGGCGAGCCGCACCCGATCTCGTCGGCCCACGGCCAGGGCATCCGCAGCCTGACCGAAGCCGCGCTCGAGGCCTTCCCCTTCGATGAGGAAGAAGAACCGGGCTCGCAAGAAGACGCGCCGATTCGCTTGGCCGTGGCCGGCCGCCCTAACGTGGGCAAGTCCACGCTGATCAACACCTGGCTGGGCGAAGAGCGCCTGGTGGCGTTCGACATGCCGGGTACCACGCGCGACGCCATCACCGTGCCGTTTGAGCGCCACGGCCAAAAGTTTGAGCTGATCGACACGGCGGGTTTGCGCCGCAAGGGCCGGGTGTTTGAGGCGATCGAGAAGTTCTCGGTGGTCAAGACGCTGCAAGCCATTGCCGACGCCAACGTGGTGCTGCTGCTGCTCGACGCCACCCAGGGCGTGACCGACCAAGACGCGCACATCGCGGGCTATGTGCTCGACAGCGGTCGCGCGGTGGTGATGGCCGTCAACAAATGGGATGCCGTTGACGAGTACCAGAAGGATCTGCTGCAACGCTCCATTGAGCAGCGGCTGGCCTTTTTGAAGTTCGCGCCGCTGCTGCACATCTCGGCCATCCGCCGCCAGGGCCTG
>JBEAOO010000111.1:0-9192 GCA_041164825.1 Pseudomonadota bacterium
TTTGCGCTGATGAAGCGCGGCGAGTCGATCCGCTCGGTGGTCGAGTTCTGAAGGTTCCCGCTCGTTCGTTCGTTCGTTCATTCACAACACAGGAGACCCGCATCATGTCCATCTTCACCCACGCCGTTCTTGGCACCAATGACCTGCCCCGCAGCGAAGCGTTTTACGACGCCGCGCTGGGCGCCCTGGGCTACAAAAAGCACGGCAACTTCGGCGCCAACGGCCGCATGTATGGCGCCGAAGGACCGGAGTTCATCGTCACCAAGCCGGGCAACGGTGAGCCCGCGTGTCATGCCAACGGTGGCACGCTGGGTTTTCATGCGCCCAGCCGCGCAGCGGTGCGGGCCTTTCACGTTGCAGGCTTGGCCCACGGCGGCTCCGACGAAGGCCTGCCGGGCCCGCGCACCTTCACCCCCACCGCCTATGCCGCCTACCTGCGCGACCCGGCGGGCAACAAAATTTGCGCCTACTGTTTTGCAGATGGCGAATGAGTTGAGCTGATTGGAGTGGATTGGCGTTAATCAGAGTTGAGCCAGGCCCCGGGCACGCACAGCGAGTTCCGGGGCCTGTTCACGTCGAGCGCGCCGCGCCTTTGTCGCCACTGCCAAAGCGCTCGCGATACGCCTGTGGGCCGATGCCCAGGTGCTTCACAAACAGCTTGCGCAAGGGCTGCTCGCTGGCGTAACCGACACGCGCCGCCACTGACTTCAGGGGCAAGTCGCCTTCTTCCAGCCAGCGGCGCGCGGCGTCGAGGCGGGCGCGCTCGATGAACGCGGCCGGGCTGCTGCCCACCTCTTTGGCAAACACGCGGCGAAAGTTGCGCTCGCTCATGGCCGCGCGCTCGGCCAACTGGCTCAGGGGCAAGTCTTGGTGCAGGTGCGTCAATACCCAGTCTTGTGCCTCGCGGATGCCGGGGTGGGTGGTGCTCTGGCTGCTCAGGTGCACACTGAATTGCGATTGCCCGCCGGGCCGTTTCAGGTACACCACCAACTCCCGCGCCACGGCCAGGGCCAAGCCACGGCCGTGGTCGTCCTCCACCAGTGCCAGCGCCAGGTCGATGCCGGCTGTCACACCCGCCGAGGTCCAGAGCGTGCCGGCGCGGATGTAGATCGCGTCCGGCTGCACCTGCACCGTGGGGAATCGCGCCTGCAGCGCCTCGGCCACGCTCCAGTGCGTGGTGGCGGCCAGCCCGTCCAACAAGCCGGCCGCTGCCAAAAAGAAGCTGCCCGTGCACAGCGCCACCAGGCGCTGCAAGCGCGGCGCCGCGGCCGCGGCCCAGGCCACCACCTCGGTGTTGGCCGCCACCGCGTCCTCGATGTGGCGCGAGCCCACGATGATGGCGGTGTCGGGCACCCAGTCGGCGCCCAGGCTGCGTGTGGCTTGCAGCGCCATGGGCATGTCGGACGCCACGGCCGGGCCGCTGGCCATCACCTCGATCTGGTAGCCCACGGGCAAGCCCTGGCGCTGCAGGTGCTCGTTGGCGTAGGCGAACACGCTCATCGGCCCGATGGCCTCCAGCGCCTTGAAGCCGGGGTAGACCACGAAGCCCACGCGGTGCGGGTGGTGGGTGGCCGCCGGCGGCGGCGGTGGCACGGTGTCGTGGGATGGGCGGCTGGCGGCGAGGGTCATGGCGATGGCGGCAGGTCACGGAGCGGTGTGGCGATCGTAAGGCGGCGCCGAGCCCGTCCCCGCGCACAGGCCGCCGGCTTGCAATCGGTGACGATTTGGGCGCAGGATGCATCGGTTACTGCCGGTAGCATCGCGGCCACACTTTTCACCCTCAACAGGATCCCGCCCCATGACTTCACACACCACGCGCACCACGCGCTCCATCGCCACCACCGTGGCCTTGTGCCTGGCCGCCACCGGCTTCCTGGCGCCGGCGCAAGCCGCCCTCGTGGCCACCGAGCACGTGGCGGCCAGCCAAGGCGTGGCCGCTGAATCGGCCGCGCACGACAAACTGCTGGCCACGCTGCAACGCGCCGATGTGGCTGCCGCTTTGAGCCAGCGCGGCATCAGCCTGGACGCCGCCCGCGAGCGCGTGGCGGCCCTCACCGATGCCGAAGCCGCCCACGTGGCCGAGCAGATCGACCGCGCGCCCGCCGGCGCCGGCGACATCATCAGCACCATCGTCTTCATCTTTGTGCTGCTGCTCGTCACCGACATCCTGGGCTTCACCAAGGTGTTCCCGTTCACGCGCTCGATCCGTTGAGCCTGGGGCTGTCGCTGCGCCCGCGCCCGCCCGCGGCGCGCTCAGCAGGCCTCGGGTGGTGGGCGCTGCCAGCGCTGTGGGCGCTGCTGCTCACCACCGGTTGCGCCGTGCAAACCGAAGCGCTGCGCCGCATGCCGCCGGCCGGTCTGCCGCCGCAGGTGGAGTTGAGTCGCACGCCGTTTTTCTCGCAAACCGAGTACCAGTGCGGCCCTGCTGCACTCGCCACCGCGCTCGGCGCGGTGGGCCTGAACGTGACGCCTGAGGCCCTGGCCGAGCAGGTGTTTTTGCCCGCCCGCCAAGGCAGCTTGCAGGTGGAGATGCTGGCCGCCGTGCGCCGCCACGGCGCCGTGGCCACCCGCGTGCCCGGCACGCTCGATGCCGTGTTGCGAGAGCTGGCTGCCGGCCACACCGTGGTCGTGCTGCAAAACCTCGGCCTGTCGTTTGCGCCCGTGTGGCACTACGCCGTGCTGGTGGGCTACGACCTGCCGGATGCCAGCGTGCTGCTGCGCTCCGGCAGCACCGAGCGGCAATCGATGTGGCTGCGCACCTTTGAGCACACCTGGGCACGCTCCGGCTACTGGGCCTTTGTGGCACTGCCCCCGGGCCAATGGCCGCCCACGGCCGATGCCACCTCCGTGGTGCAAGCGGCCGTGGGCTTCGAGCGCGTGGCCGCGCCCGCAGCCGCCAGCGTCGTGTACGCCAGCGCGTTGCAGCGCTTTCCCGCCGACCTGAGCCTGGCCATGGGCCTGGGCAACACCCGCCACGCCGCGGGCGATCTGCGCGGCGCCGAAGCCGCCTTCGCCCAAGCCGCTGCCCAGCACGACAGCGCGCCCGCGTGGATCAACCTGGCGCTGACGCGGCGGGAGCTGGGTGATGCCGTGGGGGCGCGGCAAGCCGCAGCGCGTGCGGCCCAAGCCGCCGAGCGCGAGCCCGCATGGCGCGAGGCTGCGGCGGCGTTGTCGGCACCACCCGCTGCCCAGCCTTAGGGCGACGCTGAACAAGTCGCCGCGAGGGACTTGTTCAGCGTTGCCTTAGGCCACGCTTGCGGTGCGTCACGCGCATCACGCGCCTCACACGCATCTGGCTCACGCCGTGTCCGGTGCCCGCCGCTCGTGTACCCTCGCGCCGCAACGCGGCGCCGCAGCAAGGGCCGCCACCCATGGCCCACTTTTCCCCGCGCATGTTCGAGCAAACCTTCAAAAACATCGACGACATCCTGCACAAAGACGCAGGCTGCACCAGCGAGCTGGACTACACCGAACAAAGCAGTTGGCTGCTGTTTCTCAAATACCTGCACGCGCTCGACGCCGACAAAGCCATCGAAGCCGCGCTCGACGGCCGGCCCCATCAGTTCATCCTGGGTGAGTCGTTTCGCTGGGATGTGTGGGCCGCGCCGCGCACCCCCGAGGGCCACCGCGACCACCACGCCACCCTCACCGGCGACGACCTGCGCGACTTCGTCAACCAGCGCCTCTTTCCCTACCTCGCCGCGTTCAAGCAGCGCGCCAGCGGCCCGCAGACCATCGAATACAAGATCGGCGAGGTCTTCAGCGAGATCAAAAACAAGGTCCAGAGCGGCTACAACCTGCGCGACGTGATCGACCTCGTGGACGAGTTGCGCTTTGGCTCGCAGGCCGAAAAACACGAGCTCTCGCACCTCTACGAAGCCAAGATCAAAAACATGGGCAACGCCGGGCGCAACGGCGGCGAGTACTACACACCGCGCCCGCTCATCCGCGCCATGATCAAGGTGCTCAACCCGCAGATTGGCGAGCGCATTTACGACGGCGCCTGCGGCTCGGCCGGCTTCTTGTGCGAGGCGTATGACCATTTGGCCCCACAAGCCAGCAAGGCCGACGACCTCGACACCCTGCAAAAGCGCACCTTCTACGGCAAGGAAAAAAAGAGCCTCGCCTACGTGATCGGCATCATGAACATGATCCTTCACGGCATCGAGGCGCCCAACATCGTGCACACCAACACCCTGGGCGAAAACGTCAACGACATCCAGGAGCGCGACCGCTTTGATGTGATTTTGGCCAACCCGCCCTTTGGTGGCAAAGAGCGCAAAGAGGTGCAGCAGAACTTCCCCATCAAGACCGGGGAAACCGCCTTCCTGTTCATGCAGCACTTCATCAAGAGCTTGAAGGCTGGCGGCCGCGCGGCCATCGTCATCAAGAACACCTTCCTCAGCAACACCGACAACGCCAGTGTGAGCCTGCGCAAGCTGCTGCTGGAGGGCTGCAACTTGCACACCGTGCTCGACTGCCCGGGCGGCACCTTCCAGGGCGCGGGCGTCAAGACCGTGGTGCTGTTTTTCACCAAAGGCGAGCCCACACAAAGCGTCTGGTACTACCAGCTCGACCCGGGCCGCAACATGGGCAAAACCAACCCGCTGAACGATGCGGACCTGGCCGAGTTTGTGGCGCTGCAAGGCGCGCAGGCGGTGACGCCCAAGAGCTGGTGCGTGGACGTGGCCGGCCTGGATGCCAGCACCTGGGATCTGTCGGTGAAGAACCCGGACGGCGGCGAGGTGGTGGCGCTGCGCACACCCGCGGAAATACTGGACGAGATCGCGGCGCTGGATGCGGAGAGTGCCGAGGTGCTGGCGGTGATTCGGGGGCTGGTGTGAAGTCCGTGTGGCGCGAGGCACCGCTTGAGGCCCTCACCGAGGAAGACTCTGCTATCACCTACGGCGTCGTTAAACCCGGCGGCGAGGGCAATGTGCTCTTCGTTCGTGGTGGTGACATTGCTGATGGCGTTGTTCGGGAGGACGGACTGCGCACCATTTCGGTGGAAGTCTCGAATCAGTACAAGCGCACGTTGTTGCGCGGTGGGGAATTGCTGATTTCTTTGGTGGGACAGCCCGGCCAAGTTGCCGTGGCGAGCACTCGCTTGGTCGGCGCAAATATTGCTCGGCAAGTTGGTCTTATTCGACTTCGGCCGGAGGTTGATCCTTACTTCATCAGCTATTTTCTGAGGTCACCCGACGGTGTTGCAGGGCTCGGCAAGTTCACCGGCGGCTCGGTCCAACAGGTGATCAATCTTGGTGACCTGAGGATGGTCGGTGTGCCGGTACCTCCATCTGCTGAGCAGCACCGCATCGTCGCCATCCTCGACGAAGCCTTCGAGGGCATCGCCACCGCCAAGGCCAACGCAGAGAAGAACCTGCAGAACGCCCGCGAGTTGATCGAGACGTTCCTTCGCACCGCGTTTGAAACCAAGGGCGATGTCGTGCAGTTGTCGGTGTGCGCGACTGCGATCTCCGACGGAGATCACGCACCGCCACCAAAGTCGCCGAGCGGTGTTCCCTTCATCACGATTTCAAACATCGACAAGGAGACGCGGCGTATCGATTTTGGTGCTACGTTCTCTGTGGCGAGGGAATACTTCGACGCGCTCAAGCCCCATAGAAGGCCAAAACGTGGCGATGTGCTCTACACCGTGACTGGCTCCTTCGGCATTCCGGTTTTGGTTGAAGACGACCGCGAGTTCTGTTTCCAGCGGCACATTGGCCTCATTCGCCCAAAGGCTGAAATTGACAGCCGATGGCTGATGTACGCACTGCTCTCGCCGCAGGCGCGCGCGCAGGCTGAGGCAGGAGCGACGGGAACGGCGCAGCGGACGGTTTCACTCAGCGTTCTCCGCGCCATGACGGTGCCCAAGGTGGGCGTGGAAGAGCAGCGTCGAATTGCTGCGCGACTCGATGCCCTGGCTGAGGAGATTGGCAGGCTCAAGGACATCGTGCGAACCAAACTCGCCGCCCTCGACGAACTCAAAAAATCCCTGCTGCACCAGGCCTTCAGCGGCCAACTGTAAGAAGACACCAGCCATGCCCCAAGCTCTTGAACGAGACATTGCGTTGATCGACGACCTGCGGGCTTTGCCTGCGGAAACGAGCTGGGTGGAGTTCAAGGCCAACAACACCGACCCCGAAATGATCGGCAAGCGCTGTTCGGCCCTGGCCAATTCGGCGCGCATCGACGGACATGATCTGGCCTACATGCTGTGGGGCATCGCAGACGAAACCCATGACGTGGTGGGCACCGACTTCATCCCGGATGCCAAGAAGGTGGGCAACCAGGTGTTGCCGCTGTGGCTGGCCAACAGTCTGCAGCCCAGCATCGCGTTCAGTTTCCGCTCGGTGCAACACCCGCAGGGCCCGGTGGTTTTGCTGGAGATTCCGGCCGCCACGGGCGCACCGGTGGCATTCAATAGCGTGCAATACGTGCGCATCGGCAGTGCCACGCCCAGGTTGACCGAGTATCCCGACCGCTACCGGCTGCTGATCGAACGACTGCAGCCCTACCGCTGGGAACAAGGCATCGCGCGTCAGTTCGCCAGTGGCGACGAGGTGCTGACCCTGCTGGACTACAGCCAGTATTTCCGCCTGACCCAGCAACCGTTGCCAGACAACCGCACCGGCATTTTTGACCGATTGGAAGCCGATCGCCTGATCGTGCGCGACGTGGGCGGACGCTGGAACATCACCAACCTGGGCGCGATCTTGCTGGCCAACAACCTGGGCGACTTTGAGGCGAGCCTGGCGCGCAAAGCAATTCGCTTTGTGGCGTACGGGGGCAAGAACCGGGCTGCCCAGGTGACGCGCAGACTGGACGGGAAGAAGGGCTACGCAGTGGGGTTTGAAGGGCTGGTGACCTATCTGCACGACCTGCTGCCAAAGAACGAACACATCGGCGCGGCGCTGCGCGAGGCGCGCCCACTGTTCCCGGAGTTGGCCATTCGAGAACTGGTGGCCAATGCGCTCATCCACCAGGACATGACAATCACCGGTGCTGGCCCCCAGATTGAGCTGTTCGAGGACCGGATGGAGATCAGCAATCCTGGTGCGCCGCTGGTCAAGACGGAACGGATGATCGACCTGCCTCCCCGCTCGCGCAACGAAGCTCTGGCCGACCGGATGCGCCGCATGCGACTGTGCGAGGAGCAAGGCAGCGGGCTGGACAAGGTGGTGGAGGCTTGCGAGGTGTTCCAGTTGCCACCGCCCTTGTTTCGGGCTGAGGAGCAGTCGTTTCAAGCGGTTTTGTACGGGCCGCGCAGTTTTGCCAAGATGACGCCGGAGGAGCGCATGCGCGCTTGCTACTTCCACGCAGTGCTGAAGTTTCTGAGCGGCGACAGGATGAAGAATGCGTCGTTGTGTGCCCGCTTGGGCATTTCGCTCAAGAACGCGGCCCAGGCCACGGCGGTGATCACCAAGGCGTTGGACGCCGGGCTCATCCGGGCGGCCGACCCGGAGCACCCCCGGGCGGGCTACGTGCCGCACTGGGCCTGATTTCTTGATCGGGTTTTGATTTTCGGGTCAACAAAAAAGGGGCAGCGACTTGAAGCCTATAAAAATCAATAACTTACAGTGCTCTGGATGCTGAAACTTTCTTGATCGGGTTTTGATTCCATGTCCATTCAGCCCATGCAGTTCGATGGCGACGACATCCGCCGGGCCAACGACGAAGCCACCGAGACCTGGTGGTTTTCGGTGATTGATGTGGTGCAGGTGCTCACCCGGCAGGCCTGCCGAAACACCATGCCAATGCATTGCACATGCAATACACTGACCGCATGAAAACCGCAACCCTCCCTCCCGTTCGTGTGGCGCCCGACTTCCGGATGGCGCTGGAAGATGTGTTGGAGCCGGGGGAAACCTTGTCGCAGTTTGTGGAAAACGCGGTGCGCAGTGTGGTGGAAAAACGCAAGCACCAGGCCGAGTTTGTGCGCCGGGGCTTGGCGGCGATTCAAGACACGCAGGGTGCGGGCGGCGGCGTGCCGGCTGACGAGGTGGTGGCGCGGCTGGAGGCGAAGCTGAACGCCGCACGCCAGGCCAAGGCGCGGCGCAGCCGATGAGCTTCACGGTCACGTTCAGTGCAGCAGCGGCCCAGGATCTGGAGGCGCTGTTTGACTTTGCGCTGCAACGCGAGCTGGACAGCGACACGGGCGACCTCGACATCCCCGCCCGGGCGGTGCAGGCGATCAAGGACGGGTTGGCCTTTTTGCATACCGCGCCCTTTGCCTGCCGCAAGGCGGGCAGCAGCCCGTTTGTGCGTGAGCTGGTCATTCCGTTTGGCAGCTCGGGCTACGTGGCGCTGTTCGAGATTGTTGGCAGCGATTCGGTCATCATCGGCGCGGTGCGGCACCAGCGCGAAGACGAGCACCTGTGAGTGCCCGCCACTGCGCGCCTGCGTGACCGACCCAGGGGAACAACAAGACCATGAACGAAGCCGAAACCCGGGCCGAACACATCGACCCCGCGCTCCAAGCCGCGGGCTGGGGCGTGGTGGAGGGCAGCCGCGTGCTGCGGGAACACGGCATCACCGCGGGCCGCCTGCAAGGCGCCGGCCAGCGGGCGCGGGCCGAGGTGGCCGACTACGTGCTGGTCTACCGCAATACCAAGCTGGCGGTGGTGGAGGCCAAGGCCTGGGGCAAGCCGTGTGGTGAAGGCGTGGCGCAGGCCAAAAGCTACGCGGCCAAGCTGGCGCTGCGTTTTGGTTTTGCCACCAATGGGCAAAGCATCTACCGCATGGACATGGTGCTGGGCGAGGAGGGCGACGTGCCCACCTTTCCCAGCCCGGACGAACTGTGGGCGCAGACCTGTGCGGTGGTGGATGCGAAGGCCGCGGCCTGGCGCGAGCGTTTTGCGGCGGTGCCGTTTGAAGACAAGGGCGGCACCTGGCAGGGGCGCTATTACCAGGACATCGCGATCCAGCGTGTGCTGGACGCTGTGGGCGAGGGGCGCGACCGCGTGTTGCTGACGCTGGCCACCGGCACGGGCAAGACCTTCATCGCGTTTCAGTTGGCGTGGAAGCTGTACCAGGCGCGCTGGAATTTGAGCGACTGGCGGCGAGCCGATGCCCAGCCCGACGAGCTGGGCACACGGCGCCCGCGCATTCTGTTTCTGGCGGACCGCAACATCTTGGCCAATCAAGCCTACAACGCATTCTCGGCTTTCCCCGAGGACGCGATGGTGC